>CACZQL010000110.1 GCA_902783365.1 uncultured Bacteroidia bacterium
ATAGCGCTGGTCAAGCACCAAGTCCAACCATCGTTGTTGGCATCGACCACGGTCCAGCCTTCAGGCATACCGCTTTCGAAGTCAACGTTGAAGCCTTCACCCGCGGGAGGATTGATCGGGCCAACAGTGCCAGGAGTGATGTCACCCATCTTCACCCAACCAGTGGCTGAGACATAGAGGTCTTCGAGGTTGCCAATGACTTCTTCGAGGACATAGACGAGTGAGTTGTTGTTGAACAGGTCAACCACTTCGTTGACAGGAGTGAAGCCGTCGAGAGTGATGCTCAGTTGATATTCACCTCTACGGAAGTTATCCCAAACATAGTAGCCGGACTCGTCGAGTTCAACGTTGTAAGCAATAGCCATTTCAGGTTCTGAGAGGTTGACCAAGGAGACTTGGGCGCCGGTGACGGCGTCGCCGCTGTTGGTGCTAACACTCAGAGTGACTTGCTGAGTCATGTTGTGGTCGAGGCAGTTAGACCAAACGATATCGGACTCACCTTGTGCACCAGGAGTAGGAGGTGTAGGAGGTGTGGGAGGAGTCACGCCACCGTTTTCGATGTAGGCACGCACCATGAAGGTGTAATCCAAACCGAAGCTGGCGAGGTCAGACCATTCAGCATTATCCATAGACACCCAACGACCGTTGGGATCGCCCGTGTTATTGCAAACAGCAGCAGGATAAGTAGCGCCGCTGGCGTTGTGGAAGATCACCCAAACGTTCTTGGTAGGATCGATGGCGACAGGAGCGCTGAATGCAAACTCAACAAAGGCCTCAGAACCACTGAAGGAAACGCTGGTAGTACCAACAGCGTTGGCAGGAGTGGCAGTACCATCGTTGTAAATGGTGACGTCACCACTCATGGCCATGTAGTCGTAAGCGGAGACCTTGGTCACCTGGTTGCCAGTGTAGCTGCCAGCAGGGAACATCACGCCCCACCAGAACTCGCCACCACCAGTACCGATAGCATCCTCGTTAATACCATCGTCATAGTAATACCAACCATCTCTGTTGCTCATGCCATTAGCGGTGGATTTGCCACCCTTGTTGCCATTGGCGGAAGCGAAGGTGCCGTTCACGGTATGAGTCGTGGGGGTCACCCAGTTGATGGCGGATTCACGGTTGCCTTCATAGACGCGGCTGACACCCCACTTGTAAACACCAGGAGCGAGGTCGGGCCATGCAACATCCATGTAAACGGTATCAACCACCTCGGCGATGAGTTCGGCAGTCTCGCCGGTCTCGTCGTAGCAGTTGGCGCGATACACATTGTAGTGGTTGAAGCTGCGGTCGATGTAGCGGCTTGAATGATACTTGTTGATGATCGGGTTGACGGTGTGGATGGTCTCGGCAGTGAAGTCATAGACTCTAGAACCGTTGTTCAGACCGATGTCATCGACATCGAGGTAGAACATGTCGGAGCAGTTGAAGTGACGGATGGCCACATAACCGGTTTGGCCGGCGTAGCTGCTCAGGTCAACAGTGTATTGGTACCAGTTACCTTGTTCGCGGTTGCCGCTGCGGGTATGGGTGGTAGGAGCACCAACGCTCTTGGCGGTCATCGTCCATTCTTGGATGGTGGTGAAGGCCGAAGCGCTGTTGTTGGTGGTGGTGGACACGGCAACGCCGAAGTGTTCAGCGGCGTAGGAGGCATCCTGGGCGCAGGCATAGAATTGGAAGCTGCCGCCGAGGGTCACCTGAGGTGAAACGAGGTAGTTGTCCGGATAGAGGACACCATAGGTGTTGTCGTAGCTCTGTGAGAACACGAAGTCGTTGGAGCCGTTGTGACCGGCAGCGCCTGACATCAACGAGGTAGCGTTGGCCCAGTTGTGGCCGTCGCCGTCAGCGTCGATGGTGGTCCAGCCTTGCAGCGTACCATCCTCGAAGTCGTACATGGTCATGCCGGGAGGCGTGGGTTCGGCTTGGTGGAAGAAGCTGACATAGTCAACATAGAAGCGGTCGTCGTTGGTGTTGACGCTGGCGTCCTTGGTGTATTCCCACTTGAAGGTGTGGACACCCTCGGTGATCGGGAATTCCTTCTCGCTCCAGCTGCCGGCACCGGTGAAGGAAGCCTTCTGGTTGCCGTCGATGTAGAAGTAACCGTTATCCCAGCTGCTCTCGCAGGAGATCTTGCCGAAGAAGCTCATGAGACCGTCACGCGGGATTTCCACGCTGACCTGGATGGCTGAAGTGGATGATGCAACGTTGTAGTTACCGCTCATCATGCAGTAAGTGCCTTCGTAGGGGCTGGTGGTCGTGATCTGCCAAGGATAGGTAGGATCGTTCTGCCAATCGAACTTGGTGAAGTCGCCAGTCTCGAAGTCCTCGACGATTTCGCTCATGATGTTCTGGCTCCAGTAAACCTTCACGAGGTCGGCGCTGATTTCTTCAGCGATGACTTCGGCGACGGGGTTCCAGTTTTCATTGACGATGAAGTCGATGTCGTTGGTGGCGTTATTGTAAACGATGTTCACGTTGGCCGGATAGTAAGTATCCTGATAGCCGTTCATGGAAGCGACACCGGTGAAGGTACCAGCGAGGATGGCGCCGTTGTAGGCACCGCTGGCGTTGGTGGTGAAGCTGGCAGTGGCGGGACGCATGTACTCGTCAACACCGGTGAAGGTGACGGTGGCGCCGGCGATCGGGGTGGTGCCGTCTTGCTCATAGACATGGCCATTGACGCTACCCTTGCCGGTCACGAAAGCGACGAGGTCGCCAGACATGGCGGATTCACCTTCGTCATAGACAGCGGTCACATTGTAGGTGTAGCCAGGAGTCATGTTGTAGGTGAGGCCAGTGACAGTGTAGGTGTTGGTGGTCACCAGGCTGGTGTTGATTTTCACACCGTCCTGATAGACGTTGTAACCTCTGTAGGAACGGTCGCTCACGTTGGCCCAGTTGAGCACCAGGGCGTCGCCTTCGTAGATCTTTTCGGCGACGGCGGTGAGGTTCTGAGGAACATTCAAAGCGGTGGTGAAGCCCCACATTTGGCCGAGGGTCTCGCCAGTGCTGTTGCGTTCGTCAACTCTCCAGAAGTAGTTCTTGTTGTTGTAGAGGTTACCCACGTTGAGGCTTTCATCGAGATCGCTGGTCCAGTCAACAACAACCTCGGGAGGATAGGTGGTGCCGAAGAGCACGCGGTACTCAGTGGTGTAGTCACCGAGGGTCCAGCTGAGGGTCACAGGTGAAGTGACGCCGACGGCCATGTCAGCAGGAGTGGGCTCGGAAGCCTGGATGGGCAGAGGAAGCTCGCTCATCATAGCCTGGACTTCGAAGGTGTCGTCGGTAGAGGAGGCGACGAGGTAGTAAGTGCCGGGGAGGAGGGTCAAAGCTCCAGCTTCCCAAGTGGGTTCGTCACCGCCACCAGGAGTGGTGCCGTCGCCAGTGTTGATGGTGACGTCGTCAATCCAAAGCTCGTAGTTATCATAGTCAACATGATGGAAAGCAATCCAAACCTCTTGACCAGCATAAGCGCTGAGGTCAACATTGTGGGAACGCCAGTTTTCAATACGGTTCATTCCAGTATGGCGCACAGAAGCCTTGGTACCATTGTTACCCTTGGCAGTGCCACTCCACACGGTGGTGAAGCTGGAAGCGGAAGGAGTATTAGCGGTGGAGACACAAACCTCGAAATAATCCGGGTAGTTGTCGTTGGCATAGTCGGCAAAGAACTGGAGGTTAGCGCCATCAGCAAGGGCATACTTTTGAGGTGACACCAGATAGTTGTCGGCATCGAAAGCACCCACATAGTCAACGAAGGAAGCAGACAGGGCAAAGCCTGTGCCGCCGTGAGCATATTCAGTGTAGTCATAGCCGCCTTCATTGTCATCGCTGTAGAGCCAGCCGTGGCCGTCGCCATCAGCATCGATGGAAGTCCAGCCTTGGAGACCGCCTTCGAAGGTGAAGGCAACTTGATCTCTGTCGCGGCCGCTCTTGAAGATGATGTTCGGGCGGTAGGTGCTGGAGACCGTCATGCTATAGGTGTTGGCAGTCATGTCGTAAGGAGCGGAGTCCTGATACAGGTAGGACATGGCAGCGAAGCCGGGGTTGTGGGCCTGCCAGCTGATGGTGCTGTGCCATTCACCTTGGGTGCGCTGGACGCAGATCAGGATGTTGCTGTGGCCGTCCCAAGCGAAGTTGTTGCCAGTGTTGAAGTCGAACTGATACCAACCCACAGGGATCATGAGATCACCAGGATAGTCGCAAACAAGAGTCATACCGGAGGTGTTGTGAGAAGTGGAGGTCAGAGCGGCGTCAGAGACGTTGGCCATCCAGATCTTGATACCCTTCACAGCGTAGCCGGGGTCGTTGGTGGCATACCAGCTCAAGCTCGTCATGGGGCTTGAGGTGAGGCCGGCGCTGGTGAGCTCATCGGCGAGGAAGAGGTTCTCGGCGATGGAGTAGTTGTAGAGGGTGTAGAAGGGGAAGTAACCGGTGGTGGTAGTGCCTTCGCCGATTTGGACTTCGAAGGAACCGCCAGCAGAACCACCGATGGTCGGGCCAGTGTAGTAGTTGTCAACACCGGGGCCGGGTTCGCCGTTGAAGTCGGAATAGACAGCCCATTTACCGTTTTCGCCATTGACGTTGGCAGTGAAGAGCTTCTCTTCGGGAACCACCATCTTGAAAACGACATCCTTGCCGTCCTCGGCATCGCCGGGGAGGAGGTAGTTGTCGTACATGCCGTCGCCCACCGTGGCAGTGAACAAGCCGTCGGTGAAGGTGATGGCAGTGTTGGCGGTTTCAACCACATCGTTCGCGATAGGATCGTAAGCGGTGGCGGTAATCGGGAAGATGTAAGCGCCACGGTTGGGGGTCATAGCAACGAGTTCGCCATTGACGGGGCCGACAGGAGCGACACCGTGGTCGATGCTGAAGTCGTAAGGAGTCGTCGGGTTGACGGTGCCGGGAAGTTCAGCATTGACGTGGAAGTACTCGTTGGTGGATTCCAAAGCCACGATTTGGGCTGCCGTGCCGTTGGCAACCACTTGGGCATCCCAAGGACGCATCCAAGCGTTGTTCGGGCGGAAGCCCATGTCGAGCACGGCAGGCTCGGTAGCGAGCGTAGCTGAGCTGCCACCACCAATGATGTCGAGCTGGATGTTGGCACGGTTGGGGGAGACGTACTTGTTACCTGTGTACGAACCCAAGTTGTAAGGATCCGGGTTGGCACTGTCGCTGTGGAAGGTGATGACCTTGTCAGCAGCGGGAGTGTAGTAGAAGTAACGCGTGCTATAGCCCGAGGTGTACTCGTGCATACCAATCAGCAGGTTACTTGTGCCGTCATACTGGAACGGGGTGTTGAGCGTGATGGTCGTCCAACCGGTTTCGAACGTCACTGTACCGCTAAACACCATGTCCGATGCAGCGACCGGCTCATAGTCAGTGGTGCTCGAGAAAACATTTCTCGAGACAAGCTTCATGAACACATCCACCTGATTGGTCTGGGAGGAAGTGCTCTGCATGTTGAAGCTGATGGCATTGATCGTGCCAGCAGTTCCAATCTCGTCGGCAGTGTAAATCTGCTCAACGAACGAGTAGCCCCATAGGCTGTTGAAAGGAGTCACGTAAGTCGTGCTCGCTCCATCTCCTATGGTCACCACTTCAGCTTTCGCAACGCCTACAAAGGCAAGCAAAAGCAGCATCAAAGAAAATACTTTTCTTCTCATAAAAGATTGAATTTTAGTTAATAAATAATAAAGAAATTAATGCATTAATATCAGATGACCTGTAACCAGGTCTTTCCAATTCTTGGTTAACTTGTTGTTTTTCACATATCTTATGTCCGTTTCGTTTTTTATATCTCCACATTTTGGGTTTTTACCTTATACTAATTCAATCTGCAAATATAGAGCTTTTGCAAGAATTACCAACAAAAAAATAAAAATTTTCTTTTTTTAGGGGTCAAAGACCCAAATTTCATCGAGATCAATATCCCATCCGGCCTTCAATTCGAGGGGGTCTTTATGCTCCACGACGGTTTCGGGAAGGAAGCGCAGATGATAGTTGCCGGTGCTCCATTTTCCGTTGCGGTCGGTATCGATGATGGCGCGCAGCCGGTATTTCTCGGGGAAGAGATGGAGGAACTCCACGCGGCATACGGTGTCGATCACCTGGGAACGAAGCACTTTGTCGGAGGCGTTGAGGAGCTGCACCACCACTTGCCGGCCTTCGGGAGGGGCGACGGTGACAAACACGTTGCCCAAGTCGTGTTCGGTGGCACGCCGGTAGTTGAGGGTCAGGGAATCGTGGGTGCGTCCCGTGAGGCTATAGAACACCGAGTCGGTCATCCGCAACGAGTAATGGGCACTGTCGTCGAGGGCCTGGAGCAACCGGTATTGAAACCCATGCTCGTCGGCTTGGACGAAATGCAGGGTGTCGATGACGAGGCTGTCATTGACCACCAAAGCGGAGCTGTCGTGCCATTGGATTTGGCTGACAGGCTCGGCGAAACGGAGGCAAAGGTCTTCCCCGGGAAGCAACACACCTTTATTAATATTAGAAGTGACCCTAAGGGCTTTGGAAGCCTTGGCGTTGGTCTCGCGATAATGGAGGTTGAAGAGGGTGCTCTCATTGATGAGGGTATCGTAAACGAGATTCACCCTCAAGGTGTCAAGAACACCCGGAGTGAAATACCACCACAAGGTGTCTTGGTCGGCCGACCACACCTTATTTATTAATAATAGGGAATCTTGCGGGGCCTCCACCTTAACGTTTTGCGCGGAGTGCCGGAACACGAAGCGGAGGGTACCCTCCGAGATGAGTTTTTTCTCCAACACCATCTGGTTGGTATCGATTTCCGTGAACGCAAAGAGCGTGAGCGTTTTCGGTTTCACCACCCTCATCGTGTCAGCCACTCTCACCGTGTCAGTTACCATCAACGTGTCAGTTACCATCATCGTGTCAGCCACCATGACGGTATCGGCCACCCTCATCGTGTCAGCCACCATGACGGTATCGGCCACCCCCATCGTGTCAGCCACCATGACGGTATCGGCCACCCCCTTCAGGGGGTGACAGATGACTAGACTATCGAGAAAAGCCACCATCTCATTCGGCATGTCGAAAAACAAATTGGAATTCACATCCTTGAGAGCGAACACCAGAAACGACCCCTCGGGGAGTCCGTTGAAATGGAACTTCCCGTCCTTGTCAGTCCGGGTGATGAAATCGGGCGCCCGACGGGTAGGCTGGTCGAAAAGGCTGTCGCTCGTCCCGTCGTAGAGACCGACTAACATCTCCTCCACCGCTTTACGGGTCTCAGCGTCCAACACCTCCCCCGCAAGGGTAAGCGTATCAAGCACCTCTCCCGTCGAAAACGTATATTGGTAATCCTTGAACACATTGCCTTCGTGGAGGTCCTTGACGGCGTTGCCCAAGTCGATGGTATAGGTGGTGTTGGGCTTCAGGCTTTCCTTGAACCGGATGACCAAGGTCTTGTTGCTGAGCTTGATGTCAGGCTTGTTTTGCAAAGGCGGCGACACCAGCACGTTTTGGTTGGCGTTGTCGAGGGTGACATACTCGTCGAAGGTGATTTCTATTTTCTTACCATCAAAGTTAACGCTACGGTTCTGTGGCTTCGCATCAATCACTTTAGGGGGTGTGATGTCCTTGGGTCCACCTGTGGGTGCTACCACATTGGCGCATCCTGCCCCGAAAAGCACGGAAAGAAACAAGAGGATGTTTTTTATTTTGTTTTTCATCGATGCAAAAGTAACGTTTTTGTTGAATTGTTGGGTGGTTTATTTGTTTATTTGTTACTTTTGCACTTTAATTCTAACTCCTGACTTCTAAATTCTAAATATATGTACAGAACACATACTTGTGGCGAACTTCGACTTGCCGATGCGGGCAAGGAAGTGACTTTGGCGGGCTGGGTGCAACGGGTCCGCGACAAAGGATCATTGGTTTGGATTGACCTACGTGACCGTTATGGCATCACGCAATTGTTTTTGGATAGTGACAGCGACCCGAAGCTGGTGGAGCAAGCCCGCGGCTTTGGTCGTGAGTACGTGGTGCAGGCCAAAGGCACCGTCATCGAGCGTGAGTCGAAGAATCCCAACATGCCCACGGGCGACATCGAGTTGCGTGTGAGCGAATTCAAATTATTGAATGCCAGCAAGGTGCCACCGTTCACCATTGAAGACCTCAGCGATGGCGGCGACGACCTCCGCATGAAATACCGTTACTTGGACATCCGTCGCAACCCGGTGCGTCAAAACCTGGAGTTGCGCCACCGCATGGCCATGTTGGTGAGGAATTATCTGAGCAACCTCAACTTCCTCGAAATTGAGACCCCGATGCTCATCAAATCGACCCCTGAGGGAGCCCGCGACTTCGTGGTGCCTTCGCGCATGAACCCCGGCGAGTTCTACGCCCTGCCCCAGAGCCCGCAGCAATACAAGCAGCTGCTGATGGTGGCCGGCATGGACCGTTACTTCCAGATTGTGCGCTGCTTCCGCGACGAGGACCTGCGCGCCGACCGCCAGCCCGAGTTCACCCAGATTGACTGCGAGATGTCGTTTGTGGAACAGGAGGACGTGCTGAACACCTTCGAGGGGCTGGCCAAACACCTTTTCAAAGAGGTGAAAGGCCTTGAGTTTGGCGACTTCCCGCGCATGACTTGGCAGGACGCCATGAAATACTACGGCTCCGACAAGCCCGACATCCGCTTCGACATGAAGTTTGTGGAGCTCAACGACGTGGCCAAAGGCCATGGTTTCGGCTTGTTCGACAATGCCGAACTGGTGGTGGGCATCAACGCCCTGGGCTGCTCCGAATACACCCGCAAGCAGCTCGACCTGCTCACCGAGTTTGTGAAACGCCCGCAGGTGGGCGCCGGTGGCATGGTCTATATCAAATACAACACCGACGGCACGTTCAAGTCGTCGATCGACAAGTTCTTCGGTCAGGACGACCTGAAGGCCATCGCAGAGAAGTTCGGTTCCAAGCCTGGCGACCTGATGCTCATCCTCTGTGGCGAGGCCATGAAAACGCGGGTGCAGCTGTGCGCCCTCCGTTTGGAGATGGGCAACCAGCTGGGCCTGCGCAACCCCGATGTGTACGCGCCGCTGTGGGTCATCGACTTCCCGCTGCTGGAGTGGGACGAGGAGACGCAACGCTACTATGCCATGCACCATCCCTTCACCGCACCGAAGCCTGAGGACGAGGCCCTGCTCGACGACCCGAGCCAGTGGGGCAACATCCGCGCCAACGCCTACGACATCGTGATGAACGGTGTGGAGGTGGGCGGCGGCTCCATCCGTATCCACGACCGCACCTTGCAGAACAAGATGTTCCACACCCTGGGCTTCACCGACGAGAAGGCCCAGGAGCAGTTCGGCTTCCTGATGGGCGCCTTCGAGTACGGCGCGCCGCCTCATGCCGGCCTGGCCTTCGGCTTCGACCGTCTCTGCTCGCTGTTCGGCGGCGCCGACAGCATCCGCGACTTCATCGCCTTCCCGAAGAACAACTCAGGCCGCGACGTGATGAGCGGCTCGCCTGCCCCGATTGCCCAGGAACAGCTGGACGAGTTACAGATTGCGCTTAATTTAAAGATTTAAGATTTAAAGATTTAAAAATTATTGACCAAATGGCGGGTTATAGAAGATTTGAGGATTTGCCAATTTGGCAAAGGGCACGTGTCTTTTCCAAAAAGGTTTATGAAGCTACTCTTGGAGATAAATTCTCAAAGGAGTTTAGGCTTTGTGCTCAAATCCGAGCTTCTTCTGGTTCAATTATGGATAATATTGCTGAAGGTTTTGAACGTAATGGTAACGGTGAATTCAAACAATTCCTGTTCATAGCAAAAGGATCCTGTGGAGAAACACGTAGTCAGTTATATCGCGCTTTTGATTATGGTTATCTTTTGGAAGAACAGTTTGTTGAACTAAAAAATGAATCGGAAGATATTTCAAAATCACTAAGTAATTTTATTGATTATTTAAGTACTTCAGACATAAAAGGAAGCAAGTTTAAACCCCAATCGAATCTTTAAATCTTTAAATCATTGAATCTTTAAATCTTTAAATCTTTAAATTTTTGAATCTTTAAATCTTTAAATAAATGAAACGACTACTCGTTTTAACCGGTGGCGGCGACTGCCCGGGCTTGAACGCCGTGATTCGCGCCATCGTCAAAAGAGCCGCCCAAGAAAAAGACTGGGAAGTGCTTGGCAGCATACAAGCCTACAACGGCATCCTGTGGGAACCCACCGAGGTGGTCAGGCTGACGCCAGAGGTGGTTCGCGGCATCCACTTCCGCGGCGGCACCATCATCGAGACCACCAACAAAGGCGGCCCGTTCAGCTGGCCCGTTAAAAACAACGACGGTACCTGGACCACCGTCGATCGCTCCGACGAGATGCTCCGCAAGCTGCAATACATGGGCATCGACGCTGTCATCAGCATCGGCGGCGACGGCTCGCAGCGCATCTCGCAAAAGCTCTACGAGAAGGGTTTGAACATCATAGGTGTGCCCAAGACCATTGACAACGACCTCTCCATGACGGAATGCACTTTCGGCTTCCAGACCGCCGTGCAAATCGCCACCGAGGCCGTCGATAAGCTGGTCACCACAGCAGCATCGCACAACCGCGTGTTCATCCTCGAAGTGATGGGACGCGACGCAGGCTGGATTGCCTTGCACTCCGCCATCGCCGGCGGTGCGGAGGTCTGCCTACTGCCCGAGTTCCCCTACGACATCAACGTGGTGAAGGAACGCCTGGAGAAACGCTTCGACCATGACCGTGGCTTCGCCGTCATCGTGGCCTCCGAAGGCGCCCGTCCGAAAGACGGGCAGCAGATCTTCGAGATCAGCACCGAGGTGGGTTACGAGAACAAGAAGTTGGGCGGCATCGGTCACGCCCTCATCGGCCAACTGAAGGCTGCTGGCTTCAAGCACGACCTGCGCGAGACCATCCTAGGCCACTTGCAACGTGGCGGCGTGCCAATCGCCTACGACAGGGTGCTGTCGTCGGAGTTCGGCGTGAAGGCCTTCGAGATGGTGCTCAACGGACAGTTCGGCCAGATGGTAGCATACCATCACCCGAACCTCGTGGCGGTGCCATTGGCCGAAGCCATTGCAAAACCCAACCTTGTGAGCATCGACAGCGACTTGGTGAACACCGCCAAGGGGCTAGACATCTCATTAGGAATATAATTGAAAACATTGGGGCAATCCCGTAGGGGCGGACCTGTGTGTCCGCCCTAATCCCGTAGGGGCGGACCTGTGTGTCCGCCCAAATATGGTTTGGGATGATAAGTGTGTTAAAAGTTATCCCGTGACCATAAAGACCCGGGAGTCCTTCCATTTGGAGTGGCGCAGGATTTCGTTGGTGAAATGGGTGCGCGCCGAGGACTTCTCCAACAATGCTTTGGTTTTGTCGAACTGGCGCAACTCACGGTAAATCTCAGGGACTTCAAGGTCGATTTGCTCCTCAGGATGCTTCTCCAAGAGTATCAAAAGACGGTTCAGGTTGGCGGTGAAGTCCTTCAGGTTTTTGAAAAACAGCTTCTCCCCTTCCAACAACATACGGCGATAGCTCGACCACACCCCGTAGCTCATGAATCCATTGAGGAAGTATTTCAAACGGATGTAATGGAAGTTGCGGTGCAGGTCGTTGTAGGCCCACCAGAGCAGCCGGCGCAGATAGATTTCGCGCTTGGGGTCGTAAACGTGCTTTTTCAGGAAGCGCTGGTAATGCCCGATGAGGGCGAGCTTGCCTTTGTTGTTGGAGAAGTTGATGCCGAAGAAACGCCAGGTGTTCCACGAATACACCGGAGCGTCGGGTTTCTCCCAGGTGATGAGTGGCTCCGCCGGGTCCTCCACCCAGAAGTTATGGGCGCACGAGGGACACATCACCATCTTTTGGCGGGTGACGATGTAGTTGTCGTACAGAATCTTACCGTCGGAATACAGCACAGCCTCGTTGACCAGTTCCGACTTGAGGTTGCGACCTTCGAGCCAGGCCTGGCAATTGGGACATTGGAAGTAATATGAGTCGAACTTGAGCATATTCGGCGGTAAAGGTAGGATTTTTTTTTATTTACGGCCAAAATCAGCGGGAATTTCTCCCCATAACTCGGTTTTCCATTTCAGGATGGGGATAGTATTGGCGTTTTCTTTTAGCCATAAATCATTCGTTATCAGCCAGTTTTCAGCTCTTTGAATCACTTCGAAGAGGTAGGCGTTTTTTTGGTTGGGTTGCAGTTTTGTTTTGCATTTTCGTTCGCGGATCCATTTTTGGCCGTTGACGGAGTCGCTGTAGATGGGGAGATGTTGGTGTGTTTTCTGTTGCCAGGCAAGGGCATGGACGATGGCGAGGAACTCTCCTATGTTGTTGGTGCCTTCCTCAAAGAGGGGGCTTTTGAAGAGGTCGGCGGTGGTGATGGGGTCGGTGCTGCAATCGATGAACACGCCTTGGTACTCCATTTTTCCGGGGTTGCCGGAGCAAGCGGCATCGACGGCGATGGCGGGGCTGACGGGTTTCACGGGGGCGTCTTTCACGGAGGCGGCTTGGTCTTTCGGCAGCCGGTCGAAGCCTGTGAATCCTTGGTTGAAGGCGGTTTCGGCGGCGGTTTTGTTCTCGAAGCCTTTATACAAGGCGCCGGAGAAACCATCGATCTCCCGCTTGCAGTCCTCCCACCGGTCATAGACGCCGGGGTTGCGGCCTTTCCACACGACGTAATAATGTTTCTTTCCCATCAGTGTGTCAGAATCTCCAGTCCGGTCTCCGTCATGAGGAAGGTATGTTCCCATTGGGCGGAGGGCAGTTCGTCCTCGGTGACGACCGTCCAGCCGTCCTCGCTATCGACAAAGACTTTCCAGGTGCCCATGTTGATCATCGGTTCGATGGTGAACACCATGCCGGGGACGAGTAACATGCCGGTGCCTTTCTTGCCGTAGTGGAGCACTTCGGGGTCGTCGTGGAACTTGATGCCCACGCCGTGTCCGCAGAGGTCGCGCACCACGCTGAAGCCGTTTTTGTGGGCATGGCGTTCGATGGCGTTGCCGATGTCGCCCACGAAGCCGAAGGGTTTGGCGGCTTCCATGCCGATGAGCAGGCATTCCTTGGCCACTTCGACGAGTTTCTGCTTGCGCGGGGTGGTCTCGCCGATGATGAACATCCGGGAGGCGTCGGCGTAATAGCCGTCGAGGATGGTGGTGCAGTCCACGTTGATGATGTCGCCTTCCTTAAGGATCTCTTTGGCGGAGGGGATGCCGTGGCACACCACCTCGTTGATGGAGGTGCAGACGCTTTTGGGGAAGCCTTCGTAGCCGAGGCAGGCGGGGATGGCGCCATGCGCAACGGTGTAGTCGTGCACCAGCTGGTCGATTTCGAGGGTACTCATGCCCGCATGGATCTTCTCGCCCACAAGGTCGAGGATGGCGGTGTTGATGACGCCGCTCTTGCGGATGCCCTCCACCTCTTCGGGAGTGCGGATTAGGGAACGTTTCGGTACCAGGGCGCCCCGGTTTTCCATGGCCATCACCCTTCTGTCGAGGTCGGTCGGCTCGACACCCGCGGGGACATGCCATCTTTTTCTTTTGTTAAATATTGCCATATATATAATGTTTATTTTACTATTACAATTCCTAATTTTTCATTGAACCGCACTTTGAGGTCGTCCCAGTATTTCTTTTGTTTCATCAGTTCCAACTGGCGGTCCAGGTCTTGTGTCTCTTTGATTTGCTTCTGTATCTCTTTTCTTTTGGCTTCGATGATTTGGTCTTTGTAGCGGAGAAGGGAGTCCTCGATGGTATCGATGAGTTTGTCTTCTTCGGTTTTCACGAAGATGCCGTGTTTTTCCCATCGGTCGAGTTTGTAGGGAGTGCTGAGGAGGTCGATGGACTGTTGTGCGATTTGTGGGTCTTCGTTGGAGGTGAAGAAATGGTCGTTGGGGAGGGTGTCGGTGTTGAGGGCTTCGTCATAAACGTTTAAGATCCGTTGGTTCACAGGGTCGTTGAATTGGATGCCGTCGTTGAGGAGGTCATCCACAATCAGCTGTGCCACAGTTACTTGTTCCTCGATTACTTGACCATCTTCGCCCATACGTTTGAGCGAAAGGATATTGGAGCCGTAGAGGAGCAGCAGTTTCACGAGTTCACGTTCCTGGTAATAGCCTGGGGGCAGGGTGTCTTCCTCATGTTCCTCTTGTTTAGGTGCCGTCACGGTTTCGTCGGGGATGGCTTCCCCTTCGACGCCGAGTGATTTTTTGAACTTGGCCCGGAGCAGTTTGTTGAGTTCCACCATGAGGGTTTCCTCGGGCATGTCGAGCAAACGGCTGGTTTCCTTGACGTAGGAGATGCGGAAGATGGGGTCGGGCACCAGGGAGATGGTATCGACGATGGTGCGCACCACTTGGCCTTTTTGGATGGGGTCGTTTCCGGCGTCGTGGAGCAGCAGTTCGGTCTTGAAGCGGATGAAGTCCTTGGTATGCGTTTGGAGGTAGTTCAGGACCTCATCGGTGGGGTATTCTTTGGCGAAGGAGTCGGGGTCGTGTTCCGGGGGTAGCACCACCACCCTGACGTTCATGCCTTCGGTGAGGATCATGTCGGTGCCGCGGAGGGCGGCGTGGATGCCGGCTTGGTCGCCATCGTAGAGCATGGTGATGTTCTTCGTGTAGCGTTTGATGAGCCGGATCTGTTCGGTGGTGAGGGAGGTTCCGGAGCTGGCGACGACGTTTTCGATGCCGATTTGGTGCATGCGTAACACGTCGAAATAGCCTTCCACAAGGATGCACTCGTCTTTGTTGACGATGGCCGACTTGGCGAAATAGATGCCGTAGAGGGTCTCTTTTTTCTGATAGATCTCCGACTCGGGGGAGTTTTGGTATTTGGCGAGTTTCTTCTCAGGGTCGTTGTGGAGGATGCGCCCTCCGAAGCCGATGACTTTCCCGGTAAGGTTATGGATGGGGAACATGACCCGGCCATGGAAGCGGTCGTAGTACTCCCCGCTTTGGCGTTTGATGGAGAAGCCCACCTTTTCGAGGAACTCCGGGTCGTAGCCGTTGGCTTTGGCGTGTTTGGAGAAGGCATCCCATTGGGCGGGGCTGTAGCCGAGATGGAAGCGTTCGATGATGGGGTTGAGGAAGCCGCGCTCATAAAAGTAGCTGAGTCCTACCGACTTGCCTTCGTCGGTATTCCACAGGGTATCGACGAAATATTTATCGGCGAAGGCGTTGATGTTGAACATCTTCTCGCGTTCGGTCTGGGCCATCAGCTCTTCGGGGGAGAGTTCTTTTTCCTCGATCTTGATGTTGTATTTCTTGGCGAGGTAGCGGAGGGCTTCGGGATAGGAGACGTGTTCATGCTCCATCAGGAACTTGGCGGAGTCGCCGGCCTTGCCGCAGCCGAAGCATTTGAAGATGTTGCGGGCGGGGTTGACGTTGAAGGAGGGGGTTTTCTCGTTGTGGAAGGGGCATACGCCGATGAGGTTCGCCCCTCGTTTCTTGAGGGTGACGAACTCTCCTACCACCTCCTCGATACGGGCGGCTTGCAGGATTTCCTCTACTATTTCCCTTGGTATAGGCATCGGCGAATTTTCTGCAAAGATAGGTGTTTTGTCGGCGAATTTGGCGAATTTTTTGGGTTTTTGTCGGCGAATTAGGTTTTTTGTCGGCGAATATGGCGAATTAGGCGAATTAATTCTTATTGTTATGAGTTTGTTATTTATATTTTGATTAAGAAAAAATATTTTATTTTTATTTTTTAATTTTTTATGTTTACATGAAAGAAATATTTTATTTTTGCAAAAAAAGTCTATGAATAAAAATGAAATTTTTTATACGAAAGAATCCTACAAAATAGTAGGAGCGGCAATGGAAGTGCATAAGCATATTGGATGTGGCTTTACGGAAGCTGTGTATCAAGAGGCGTTTGAAAACGAACTATATTTACAAGAAATCCCTTTTGAGAGAGAAAAAGTATATGAAATCGTCTATAAAGGAATTGTGTTGGAAAAGAAATTCCGGGCAGACTTTGTGTGCTTCGATAAAATTATCGTTGAAATAAAAGCCGTCTCCGAATTACCCAATGAATACTACTCGCAAGTATATAACTATTTAAAAGCAAGTGGATTAAAACTCGGCCTCTTAATAAATTTCGGCCTACCTTCTCTCCAATATATCAGAATTCCTTGCACCTACAAGTGGAAATAAAACATCGGCGAATTAAATAAATCGGCGAATTAAATGAATCGGCGAATTAAACGAATTAAGCGAATTTGGATGCTTTGGGGGAACAAGGGACACAAACACAACAAAAAAATCAGCAAACAACACAGCAAACAACACTGCAAACAATTCCATTACGATACTGGACGTCGCTTTCAGCGTCGATGAAGAATATCAAGATGCTGCTCCTCGGGCCCAAGGAACATTACAGCTACAGAAAGAAAACTCTTTTAACAACCGTTTTAATTCATCAAATCAGCTTCTTAATACGTTGTCAATAATTAGCTTAATTAGCATTATTCTTAAATAAAACAACACTAATAATTCGCTTAATTCGCTTAATTCGCCGAAAAAAACATATAATAATTCGCCGAAAAAAATTTGCAGTTAATGAGCCGACAACCAGTTTTCGCCGGTGTTGATTTCGACGATGATGGGGACGGAGAGCGGAAGGGCGTGGACCATTTTGTCGTTAACGAGGGTTTTGAGGGCGTCGAGTTCGTCGAGATGCGCGTCGAAGACGAGTTCGTCGTGGACTTGGAGGATCATTTTGGAGCGCATGTTTAGCCGTTGCAGTTCGCGGTGAATCGCCACCATAGCGATTTTGATCATGTCGGCCGAGGAGCCTTGGATGGGTGCGTTGATAGCGTTGCGTTCGGCGAAGTTGCGCACGGTGGCGTTGGACGCGTTGATGTCGCGCAGGTAGCGGCGGCGGCCCAGAATGGTCTCCGCATAGCCCCGCTCACGGGCGAGGGCGATGCTGCGGTTCATGTATTCCTTGATGCCGGCGTATTCCTCGAAGTATTTCTTGATGATGTCGGAAGCCTCGCCGCGGGAGATCTCCATGCGTTCGGCCAGACCAAAGGCCGACATGCCGTAGATGATGCCGAAGTTGACTGCCTTGGCGCGGCTGCGTTGCTCCTTGGTGACTTCGGAGAGCGGCACGTGAAACACCTTGGCTGCCGTGGCCGCGTGGATGTCGTGACCCAGGTTGAAGTCGGCGACCATGGCCGGGTCGCCGCTGAGGTGGGCGATGATGCGCAGTTCTATTTGGGAGTAGTCGGCTGCGAGCAGGGTGTATTCGGGACCGCGTGGCACGAAGGCGCGGCGAATCTCACGTCCGTTCTCGGTGCGCACCGGGATGTTCTGGAGGTTGGGGTTGTTGGAACTGAGCCGTCCCGTGGCCGTCACCGCCTGGTTATAGGAGGTATGGATGAGGCCGTCGCGGGGATTGATGAGGGCCGGAAGCGCATCCAAGTAGGTGGATTTCAGCTTGGTATAGGAACGGTAGTCCAAGATGGCGTTGATGATGGGATGCTTCCCGGCGAGTTTCTGCAGCACTTCCTCCCCGGTGGCGTATTGACCGGTCTTGGTTTTCTTGGCCTTGGCGTCGAGTTGCAGCTTGTCGAACAGCACTTCGCCGAGTTGTTTTGGGGATGCGATGTTGAACCTCAAGCCAGCCATCTCGTAGATGTTTTCCTCGATTTGATGGATCTGCTTCCCGAAAGCTTCGCTGATGTGCCGGAGGTTTTGGCTGTCGATCTTCACGCCGTTTTCCTCCATCACGCTGAGCACCTCCACCAGGGGCATCTCGATGTCGTTGAACAGGGGTTCCAGGCCGTTTTCTTTCAGTTGAGGCAGAAACAGTCGGTAGAGTTGCAGGATGACTTCTTCGTTGGCGTCGGGGTTCCACAGGTCGCCGGTGGGTGAGATGTCGCGGTGGAGATACACGTCGGCGAGATAGTCGAGAGTATGCCGTTGTTCCGGTTCGATGAGGTAGTGGGCGATCATGGTGTCGAACAGGGGGCCTTTCAGCTCGATATGGTGTTTGCGGAGGCCGGTGAGGACGGGCTTGAGGTCGTGACCTATTTTCAACACCGAGGGGTCTTCGATGCGGGCTTGCTGCTGTTCCCATTGGTCCTCGTTACGGGTAAGGATGAGGATGTCTTTGGGAAGAACGACTGGTTCGGGAGCGGGTTTTGGGCTTGAGGGTTGGGCGAAAAGGTCGGTTTGTGTCGTCGTTGCGGGGGGTGTGGGGGTGGAGGTCGGGGCTGGCACGGGAGTTTCGGGGATGTTGTGTTCCATCATGAAGCGTCGCTTGAAGGTGCGGAACTCCAGTTCGTCGAAGAGTTCCATCAGGGCGGGGATGTTGGGTTCTTTGCGTTGCAGTGCTTCTTCGTCGAACTCCACGGGGGCGTCGAGGAGGATGGTGGCCAGGTGTTTCGACATCATGCCTTGCGCGGCGAAGTTGCGCACGTTTTCCTGTTGTTTGCCTTTGAGTTCGTCGGCGTGGGCGATCACGTTTTCGACACTGCCGTATTTGCCGATGAGGAGGGAGGCGTTTTTCTCGCCGATGCCGGGGATGCCGGGGATGTTGTCGGAGGCGTCGCCCCAGAGGCCGAGGATGTCGATAAGTTGTGTGGGGTGGGCGATGCCGTATTTCTCGCAGATCTCCTTGGGGCCACAGACTTGGGCGGGGGAGCCGAACTTGGCGGGTTTGTAGATGAGCACTTTGTCGGTGACGAGTTGTCCGAAATCTTTGTCGGGAGTCATCATGTAGGTGATGAAGCCGTGTTGTTCGGCTTTATGCGAGAGGGTGCCGATGACATCGTCCGCCTCATAGCCTTCGGCGGCATAGATGGGGATGTTGAAGCCTTGGATAAGCCTTATTATATAAGGTATGGAGGCGCGGAGGTCGTCGGGCATCGATTCGCGGTTGGCTTTGTACTCCGTGTATTCCTGGGTACGCACCGTGGGGGCCGACAGGTCGAAGGCCACGCCGATATGGGTGGGTTTTTCGTTGCGAAGCACGTCGTAGAGGGTGTTGAGGAAGCCCATCACGGCGGAGGTGTTGAGGCCTTTCGAGTTGAGGGCGGGTTTCTTGCTTAAAGCAAAGAAAGCCCTGTAAATCAATGCGTAAGCATCAAGAAGGAAGAGTTTTTTTTCAGGATTGTTCATGATTTGGAATTTGGGTGTAAAGATAGGAAGAAAGGTGGGTGAAACACGAAAAAAACCGAAAAATTTGGTGGGTATGGAAAAATTGTAATATCTTTGCCGCCGAAAACGAAAACGAGAGAATTGTTTAACTTAATTTTTGAGAACTATGACTATTGAAGAACAGATTGTGCCTTTGATTGCCGAAAAACTGGGCGTGAACCAGTCGGAAGTCACCATGGACGCCAGTTTTACCAACGATTTGGGTGCCGATTCATTGGACACCGTCGAGTTGATGCTTGATTTCGAGAAGAAATTCAACATTGCCATTCCTGACGACCAGCAGGAGAAGATCACCACTGTGGGTGATGTCATCCGTCTGATTGAGGAAGAGCAGAAGAAAAACCAATAAGAATTGAAAATTTATAATTTAGAATTTAGAGAGAGACTGTGATTGTCTCCCTCTAAATTCTAAATTATAAATTCCTAATTAAAAGGGTATTATGGAATTGAAGCGAGTAGTTGTGACCGGCTTGGGTGCCATCACTCCCATTGGTAACAATGTGAAGGATTTTTGGGAGGGGCTTGCCAGTGGCAGGAATGGTGTGGCTGAGATTACGCGTTTTGATTCCTCCAAGTTCAAGACTCATTTTGCGGCTGAGGTGAAGGACTTCAATCCTCTCGATTATTTTGAGCGGAAAGAGGTGCGGAAACACGATTTGTTCGCCCAGTTTTTGCTGATTGCCGCCGACGAGGCCATTGCGAGTTCGCACATCACCCCCATCAACACTGATTTCGACGGTGTGGGAGTGGTGTTGACCGCGGGTATCGGAGGAGTCACCCATTTTTACAACGAGGTGATGGAGCATGCCAAGGGCGACGGCACGCCGCGGTTCAGTCCCTACTACATTCCCAAGATGATTTTGAACATCCCCGCGGGGGTGGTCTCGATCAAATACGGTTTCAGGGGGCCTAACTTCGCCACGGTGTCGGCCTGTGCCTCATCGTCGCACGCCATTGTGGCGGCGTTCGACCAGATCCGATACGGGAAGGCGGAGGTCATGTTGGCGGGAGGCGCCGAGGCGGGCATCTGCGAGGCCGGCATTGGAGGTTTCAACGCCATGCACGCCTTGTCGTTGCGCAACGACGACCCGCTCACTGCCTCAAGGCCTTTCGACAAGAACCGCGACGGTTTCGTCATGGGCGAGGGTGGCGGTTGCATCGTGTTGGAATCGTTGGACCATGCCCTTCGTCGGGGGGCCGACATCTACGCCGAGCTTGTCGGCGTGGGCATGTCGGGCGACGCCTATCACATCACCGCCCCGC
The DNA here is from genome assembly GCA_902783365.1 of uncultured Bacteroidia bacterium. GTDB lineage: Bacteria > Bacteroidota > Bacteroidia > Bacteroidales > F082 > Limimorpha. Next base: position 20,433 of record CACZQL010000110.1, read on the forward strand.
ACCCCGAAGGCGTCGGTGCCCTGTTCAGCATGGAGCGCGCCCTCAAGGACGCCGGCGTTGACAAGTCGGAAATCGACCACATCAACACCCACGGCACCTCCACGCCCCAAGGCGACCTGGCGGAGACCATCGCCATCAAGAAACTGTTTGGCGAACACAGCCGCCACATCAGCCTCAACTCCACCAAGTCGATGACCGGCCACCTCCTCGGAGGCACCGGCGCGGTGGAGGCCATCGCCACCATCCTGGCGCTGCGCAAAGGCCTCATCCCTCCCACCATCAACCATTTCGAAGACGACCCGCAAATCGACCCGGAGCTCGACTTCACCTTCAACCAGGCACGCAAGCGCGACATCCGCTACGCCCTCAGCAACGCTTTCGGCTTCGGCGGACAAAACACCTCGCTGCTTTTCAAGAAATACACCATCTAAACTTTTGAAGCAATGGCACTTAGAGACTATATTGCACATTGCCGCTCAAAAGACAAGGCATTGTCCGAATTCATCAAAAACGTTTTCGGATACTACCCGCGCAACATCACGCTCTACCAGCTGGCCTTCACCCACAAGTCGGCCTCCGAGAGCAGCGTGGGCAACTACAAGCTCAGCAACGAACGCCTCGAATACCTTGGCGACGCCATCCTCAGCGCCGTGGTGGCCGACTACGTGTTCCGCATCTTCCCCACCAAGCAGGAAGGCTTCCTCACCGAGATGCGCTCGCGCATCGTGAGCCGCGCCTCGCTCAACAAGCTGTCGCAGAAACTCGGCTTCACCGAGGTGATCCACTACTCGCACGACGCCCACTCCAACTTCAAGTCGATGGGCGGCAACGCCTTCGAGGCCTTCATCGGGGCCCTTTATCTCGACCGCGGCTACGACTTCGCCAAAAAAATCATCATCAAACGCATCATCAACGTCCACATCGATCTGGATCAGCTGGAACAAGTCGATGTGAACTTCAAGAGCAAACTGCTCGAATGGTCACAAAAAGAGAAACACCATCTCGACTTCAAGGTCATCAAGAGCCAGAACCAAGGCCACGACAGACTTTACCACGTGATGGTGGTGATAGACGAGAAAGAATATGGTGTCGGAGCCGACTATTCCATCAAAGGCGCCGACCAACTCGCCGCCGAGAAGACCTGGCAGATGCTCGTGGAACAAAATATCATCAAGGAGGAACGACATGGCGATTAAGAAGAACAAGCTGGTGATCGCCCCTTTCGACGACATCCGCATCATTGGCATCAACGCCCCCTTGGCCGATTACAAACTCGCCTATTATTGCAACGAGACCTTCCACTTCACCTTCACCCGGCTGAAGGAGGTGCTCCTTGACAATGTGCTCCCCTACGCTTTTTTCTACTACAACGCTGGTGAAAACCGCAACACCTACAACCTTGTCTCCTTGAAACACAAGGACCATCGATGCGTGAAACTCAACCCCCACATCGATTACCTATTAATCGTCCGCAACCCCATCACGGCGGAAAGGCTTGACCAAATGATTAAAAACATCCGTGGCATCCCGGGCGTGGTTCACGCCTACGTCATGGAACTCAGCCGGACCCCCGCCATCGACGTGCTGCTGGAACGGATTGAGATGCACGAACAACAGTGTCTCGAAGAACTCAACGCATAAACCACTCGACTGATGAATCAACCACCCAAAAACATCTTCTCCCTCTCAAGTCTCTGGGCCCATGTCGTAGGGCTTCCGTTGTTCGTATTGGGGCTGCTGTTGCTTTTCTTCCCCTACGGATTCAGAAACTTGGAGGTTACCTTTTCAAGATACTCCTTCCACATCACCATGACATTCTGCATCGTGTTGCTGGTGATGCTGATTTCGAGGTTGACAACCTATTTCTTACAAAAGAACACCACCTTCACCCAAACCCAATACTATCTGCTATGCGGGGCGGAGATTTTGTCCGCATCGGGGTTCACCGGCCTGTATCTCTGGTTGTTCACAGGCAGGAAAGAGGCCTATTTCATGTTTTTCGGCTATGTGCTGGTGTATCTGGCCGTGGCCATGGCCATCCCCTATCTGATCATCTTCCAGCATTTCTTTCTCCGCGACAAGGAAGAGCAGCTGCAAGACGCCGAAAAGCTGTCGCAAGGCGAAAAGGTGCGTTTTTTGGACGAGCGGGGAAATGTTAAGTTAATTGTATCACAATCATCCATATTATATATACAATCAGAAGAGAATTACCTGCGTATTTATTATATGGACGAGGGCAAGTTGAACAATTATTTGCTGCGCAGTTCGATGAAGCGGGTGGAGGACACCTGTGCGAAGAACGGGTTGGTGCGTTGTCACCGTTCTTATTTTGTGAACAAGAACCGGGTGCAGGTGTTGCAGAAGGACAAGGATTTCACCTACGCCATTTTGGATGTTCCGAACACCGCCCACATCCCGGTAAGCAAGAACTACTACGACCAGATCTCGGCGATTCTTTAAGAAGTCAGAAGACAGAAGACAGAAGACAGAAGTTAGCCTGCGGTAGCAACTTCTGACTTCTGTCTTCTGTCTTCTGACTTCTGACTTCTTATCCCACGTGGATGTTTTCGTTGACGAGTTTCAGGATTTTCTTGGTGTCGCTTCCGAGTTCGGCGCGGAGGTTGGCGTCTTTGAAGTCGGAGAGGTACTTGATCATGTAATCGACGATGCTGTCGGAGAACACGCCTTTGGCGGTGTAGATCTCGCGGTCTTTTTCCAGTTCCTTGGCGGCGGCGACGCAGCTATCGGGCAGCTGTTCGAGCGACTCTTGGAGTTTCTGGTTCTTGGCATCGTGGATGTTGACGCCGAGGCCGACGTAAGTCTTTTCAGCGACTTCGAGGGCGTTGGGCATCTCGAAGCCGTGGCGGGCGGCGGCGCAGAGGGCGGCCATGAGCAGGTACATGTCGGCGCAGCCGTCAGAGGCGCGCCATTCGAAGGTCTGTTTCTCGCTGAAGTCCTTGTTCGACTTCTTCTCAAGCGGGTTGGCGTTGGAGGCCATGTCCTTGCCGTTGTTGACCCAGCCGAGCGGCACGCGCACGAGGGCGCTGCGGTTGCTGTAAGACCAGCACAGTGAGGTCGGGGCTTCCTGGTGAGGCACGAGGCGGAGGAACGACAGCGGGTTGGGGTTGCCGAAGGCAGGCAGCGAGGTGCCGGCGTCCATGTAGCCCGCGATGGCCTTCTTGGCGTAGTCGGTGAGCTCGCCGTTCTTCACCATGACGCTCTTGCCGTCCTTGGTGAACTTGCAGTGGACGTGCATGCCGGAGCCAGCCTTGCCCACGGTGATCTTCGGGGCGAAGGTGATGACCACACCGTATTCGTAGGCCAGCTGGCGCATGATCCACTTGGCGACCACGAGTTGGTCGGCGGCGTCTTCGATGTTGGTGGGCAGGAACTCGATTTC
>CACZQL010000111.1 GCA_902783365.1 uncultured Bacteroidia bacterium
ATGGAGCCTCTGACAATGCCCCCCACGGTGTCGCCCTGTTCACGGCATTCGCGAAGCAGTGTTTCGATTCGTTCGGGGTCCGTTTCCCCGCCGATGCTTTCAACTTCGGCATGAATCGCGACATGACGCTCCAGGAGCCATTGTTTGGCGATGGCACCGGCCACCACCACGGGCAAGGTGGTACGGGCGGAAGCCCGGCCTCCTCCCCTATAATCCCTTATACCATATTTCTGTTGATAACAATAATCAGCATGGGAAGGTCTAAAAACAGCTTTCATGGACTCATAGTCCTCGGGGCGGGCGTCGGTGTTGCGCACCATGAAAGCGATGGGGGTTCCGAGGGTCACGTTGTTGAGAACCCCGGATAAAAACTCCACCACATCCGCCTCCTTGCGTTGGGAGGCCGATGTGGTGGATGCGGTGGCACGTCGTGCCAGTTCTTTTAGAATAAATTGATGGTCGATCTTCAAGCCGGCGGGACATCCGTCAATCACTGCACCTATCGCAGTGCCGTGTGACTCACCGAAGGTGGTGACTCTGAATATGTCCCCTGTCGTATTCAACTGCCAACTGTCAACTGCTAACTGCCAACTTATTCACTAATAATTTTCAGCTTGGCTTCCAGGACTTTCAGGTCGCTCTTAGCTTTGTTGATTTTCTTTTCGTATTCCGCTCTCATCAGTTCGGAGTTCTTGCTGTTGGAGAAGAAGCCGATGTTGTTTTCGAGGACGGCGATTTCGTCGCGGAGTTTCTGGATGCGGTTGGCGAGCGTGGTTCTTTCCCTTCTCATCTTGTCGCTTGACTCGGGATCTTCGCGGAGGCCTTCCACCATTTCGCGGAATTCGTTGGTGGAGATCTCGTTTTGGTTGCTTCTCATCTTGTCGAAGATGGCGTCAACGGCTTTGCGGTATTCGGCGTTGATGGTGTCTTTGACTTTCATCGGCACGTGGCCAATCTCGATCCATTGTTTTTGGAGGGCCTTGATGGCTTCCATGTTCTCGGCGCGGGTAGGTTTGAGTTCGAAGCTCTTGAGGGCGTCGATGATGGCTTGTTTGGCGGTGAGGTTGGCGGCTTCTTCGTCTTTGAGGCCGCTGAAGTGTTCGGCTTTACGACCGAAGAACTTGTCGCAGGCGGCGCGGAAGCGTTTCCACACTTTGTCGGCGTGGCGTTTCGGCACGGGGCCGATGGTTTTCCATTCCTCTTGGATCTTTTTGAAGCGGTCGGTGGCTTTCTTCCATTCGGTGGAGTCTTGCAGGGCTTCGGCTTCGATGCAGAGGTTGATTTTGCGTTCAAGATTCTCGGTTTGCTTGTCTTTCAGGTTGGCGAAGAAGTCTTTTTTCTTGGCGAAGAAGGCGTCCATAGCGCCCTTGAAGCGGGTCCAGATCTCTTCGTTTTGTTTCTTGGCGGCGGGACCGACGGTTTTCCAGAGTTTGAAGAGTTCGCTGAGCTCGGTGGATTTCTTTTGCCAGAGGCTGATGCTGTTGAATTCCTCGTTGAGGAGTTCTTCGGCTTTTTCGCAGAGGGCGGTTTTTGTTTCGAGGTTAGCGTTTTGTTCTTCTTGGATCTTGGAGTAGTGTTCGCGGCGGATGGCGTTGATTTTGTCGGTGGCCGACTTGAAGCGTTCCCAGATCTCGTCTTTTTTGTCTTGGGGCACGGGGCCTATTTCCTTCCATTCCTCATGGAGTTTCTGGAGGGCTTTGAAGGCTTTCGACATGGACTTTTCGTCGAGCAGTTCTTCGGCTTTCTCGCAGAGGAGGATTTTGGCGTCGAGGTTCTTCTTCATGTCGAGGTCGCGGAGTTCGCGGTTGATGTTGACTTTGTCGAAGAATTTCTCCACGAGGAAGTGGTAGGTGTTCCACAGGTTGGCGTTTTCGGTGGCTGGCACTTGCCCGATGGTCTTCCATTTCTCTTGGAGGGCGCGGAAGTCGTCGTAGGTTTTCTTGAGGGTGTCCTCGGAGGCGATGAGTTGTTTGAGTTCTTCGAGGATGGCATTCTTTTGGGCGAGGTTCTCGGCTTTTTGGGCGTCGATGAGTTCATTTTGTTTGGCGCGGTTGGCCTTGAAGATACCGAAGGCGGCGTTGAAGCGACGTTCGGCGTCGTCCATCACATGCTGGTAGGTGTCCTTGTCACCACCGTCTTCGAGGAAGGATTCAAATTCCTTGTCCATGTCCTCCTTGTTGAGCTTCATGAAATGAACGCGAATGGCAGTCACCTGGTCTTTGATTTTCATGACGTCAGGTTCCTGGACAATCTCCTCGAGCATGGCGGCCAATTCCTCTTTGGTTTTTCCTTCCACTTCAAGCTCGACATCCTCGGCTTCCTCGTCCTCTTCCAGTTCCTCGTCGTTGACGATCTCGGGGAGGATCTCATCCTCGGGGACGCGGTCCTCGGGAGCTGCGGAGGGTTGTCCCACCTTGGTCTTCGACTCCACTTTGACAGCGTTCGGCAGGATTGTCGGCTGATTCAACATCTCAATCATCTGTTTTTCATTACCATCAATGGCAGGCATTGACGTAGTCACACTTTCCATTCCCATTGGGGAATTCTGAGTAGATTGCTCTTTGTTTTCCATTTTAATTCATTTTAGGTTATCAGGGAATGACTCCCGATTTTTGAAGTTCGCAAATGCGTTGCAAATTTAAGAATAAATTGCAGACCACAAGGGCTTTTGAAAAAAATTCTTTTGTATTTTTGTAATTCCATTTTGAGACCCATTTTATGAAAGACGAAGCCCTCATCAACGACATCGCCACCTTGGCCCGGAGCATCGGTTTCACGCCCGACGACATCAAGCCCCTTGCCGAGTCAGGTTCCTCCAGAAAATACTTCAGGCTGTCTTCCGGAAGCCGGACCCTCATGGGCACCTACAATGCCAATGTGGAGGAAAACGAAGCTTTTTTCTACCTGACGCAGCATTTCGGAGCGCACCATCTGCCCGTTCCCAACATCTTGGCAATCAACGAATCAAGAGAATGCTACCTTCAAACCGATTATGGCGACGACACTTTGTTCCACCATGTCCAGCTAGCCCTTGCCTCCGGGCGCTACGACGAGGCCACCATTGCCCTGTTCAAGAAAGCGCTCCGCCAACTGGTGCGTTTCCAGGTGCTGGGCCATCAAGGTCTTGATTATAACAAGGTGTATCCCACCCCGTGTTTCGACCTTTCGGGCGTGCTCGACGACTTGGACTATTTCAAATATTACTTTGTGAAGCCCCACGCCGAGATTGTGTTCAACGAGGCCCGACTGAAAGCGGAGTTCCACGCCCTTGCCGAAGAGGTGTGCCAGGCCAACAACGACTTCTTCATGTACCGTGATTTCCAGTCGCGCAACATCATGATTTGCGAGGGAGAACCCTATTTTATTGATTACCAAGGAGGAAGAAAAGGGCCCTTGCCCTACGATGTGGTCTCCTTGCTCTATCAGGTAAAGGCGCAGATGCCCCAATTGCTCCGCGACCTCCTGGTGGACTATTACAAGCAATGCCTTTCGGAATATGTGGATCCCGATAGCGTCCAGTTCGACAGCTATTATCCTTATTTTGTGTATCTTAGGCTCATGCAGGTGTTGGGTGCCTACGGATTCAGAGGACTTATTCAAAAGAAAGCCCATTTCATCGAGAGCATCCCCTACGCCCTGAGAGAACTGACCGCCTGGTCGGAGGCCCATCCCCTCAACGAATACCCCGAACTCCAAAACATCCTCCTTCAACTCCCCAAACTCTTCCCCCTCTACCTCTCACCTCTCAACTCTCACCTCTCACCTCTCACCGTGACGGTCAATAGTTTCTCCTTCCGCAAAGGCTACCCCAACGATTTCAGCGGCAATGGCGGAGGTTTTGTGTTCGACTGTCGCGCCTTGCCCAACCCGGGTCGTGAACCGGAGTTCAAAACCAAGACGGGGCGCGACTGGGAAGTGGTGGAGTACCTCACCGCCAAACCCCAGGTACACGAGTTCCTCAACCATGTTAAATGCATTGTGAGTCAAAGTATTGATAATTATTTGGAAAGGCATTTCAACCATCTGATGATCTCGTTTGGATGCACCGGCGGGCAACACCGCTCCGTGTTTTTTGCCCAAACCGTCGCCGACTGGATAAGGGCCACCTACCCCACTGTCAACGTGAAATTGAACCATATAGAACAACATATCCATGAGTAACACCGCCATGATCCTTGCCGCGGGACTCGGGACCCGGCTGAAGCACCTGACCCACGACAAACCCAAAGCCTTGGTCGAAGTGGCCGGCAAGCCCTTGCTGCAACACAACCTCGAAAACCTCATCCAGCAAGGGTTCGACACCATCGTGATCAACTTTCATCACTTCGGGGAGCAAATCATTCAATTTGTTGAGAACCACCATTTTGACGCTAATATTTACCTCTCTGACGAACGGGGATGCCTCATGGACACAGGGGGAGGCATTGTGCAAGCCCTGCCCTTTTTCCACGACACCGAGGCCGTGCTGGTTCACAATGTGGACATCTTGAGCGACACCCCGCTTCGCGACTACTATGACGGCTTTCTGCAATCGGACGACGACGCCTGGCTGCTGACCCAAGACCGCGACACCTCAAGGAAACTCCTTTTCGACGACCAACGATTGTTGGTGGGCTGGAAACAACTCAAAGAAAACCAGTATAAATGGGTTCACCAAGAGGTGATGAATTATAAAGAACTGGCATTCAATGGAATGCATCTTTTTAGACCCTCTTTGTTCGCCTCTTTCGACGTTCAGCGCTATAGCATCATCGACCTTTACCTCTTGCTGGCGCGCCAACACCCCATCAGGTCGGTTGACATCCATCTCCACTATTGGTTCGACATCGGGAAGATCGAGGACTTTGACCGAGTGGATCATTTTTTTGTAGCACTAATGAATCATCAACAATCATGAACACCTTTATTAATAGTCTTGCCGAGCATATCAAAAGCCACTACGACCTCCAGAAGCAGGAACTCACAGTGGTATTTCCCAACAAACGAGCCGCTTATTATCTAAGGTCAAGGCTTACAGAGATTTACGACAAAGATATATGGTTGCCGCAAATGCTTTCCATCCAAGAGGCGGTGACACAATGGAGCGGAGTGCGCCTCATCGATGGCTTGGACATGCTGTTCGAGCTCCTCTCTATCAATTCCGAGCTGTCGCATTCGGGTAGCAACATCTTGGTTTTCGGAAGTTTAGCCGCGCAAATGGCCAAAGATTTCGACGAGATTGACCAATATGACGTGGATGCCGACCATCTGTTTTCGTACGTTTATGAGGAAAAGAAGATTGGTGTGTGGCAGCTCGACCGCAACATTACGGAGAAAGAGCAACGCTATCTCGAGTTTTTCGCCGGACTGAAAGGCTATTACGAAAGGCTCAGGCATCGGCTTTCAAGCCAGGGGAAAGGTTATTATGGCATGATTACCCGCTGGTTGTCGCATCTCAGCGACGAAGAACTTGTGGAAAAAACCCGGGGAAGGCAGATCATCTTTGCCGGATTCAACGCCCTCACCCCTACGGAAGAAAAAATCATCCACAAGCTTTACCAAAGCCATCGCGCCGAAGTGGTTTGGGATTTCGACCGTTACTATGTGGAAGACCCGCATAATGAAGCGGGATGGTTTGCCCGGAAATACATCGACCGCGACATCCCCTGGAAACCCACCCAATTCACCGACCATCTGTTGCACGACCCCATGGAAATCCATCTTGTGGAATCAAAAGGCAACACAATACAAGCCAAAGCGTTACAAAGCTTACTTCAAGTGGAACTTGAAGAAAATGTAGCCGTGGTTTTGGCCGATGAAAACCTGATGATTCCCGTGCTGAACTCCCTTCCTGACGATCCGCGCTATCCCTCCATGAAGGTCTCGATGGGCTACCCCATGAAACACACCGCCCTCAACCAACTCGTGAACGCCATCCTCACCCTGAGGCGGAAAGGCCTCCGCGTGAAAGGACAGCAATGGTATATCTGGCCCATCCTCCGGGTCCTCGACCTGGAGCTGCTCAGGGCCATCTTCAGCGACCAAGAAATCGGGCAGCTCGAACGCTACAAGGCTTTCATCCTCGAGAAATCCATCTTCGTCTATCAAGAAAAAGACTTTGAGACTTATTGCCCCAGTCGCGACTTGCAGCAGTTCATGTCGTTGCTCACTGGTTCGGGAAACACCGTCATCGACAACAGTCCCATGGCCCTGCTCCAAAGCCTCACAACCCTTTTGACCTTCATTTCCAACAAGATACAAAATGAAGGGAAAATCGCCGACAAGACTTTCCTGCTCAACCAGGTGAGCGAGGCAGGCAAGACTGTCAACAGGCTACGCGACATCATTGGACGATACGACCACTATGTGCGGGATCTTGACGAGTTTGAAATCCTATACCGTTTGGTGGCCTCCAACACGACCATCAAACTCAACAACAGCAGCACCGACGGTTTGCAGCTCATGGGAATCCTTGAAGCCCGCAATCTCAGCTTCAACACCTTTTACATGCTGGGTGTCAACGAAGGGATGCTGCCTGCCGAGAAATCCTACAACAGTTTCATCCCCTTCAACATCCGGAGAGAATGCCATCTGCCTGGCTATCAGGAGAAACAAGCCGTGTATGCCTACCATTTTTACCGTCAACTGCAAGGTGCGCGGAGGATGTACTTCATCTATAACTCAAGCAGCGGTGAGTTAGGAGGCGGCGAGCCAAGCCGTTTCCTGCTTCAGCTGAAATATGAGCTCGCCCAGCGCAACCCCAACCTCAAGATTATCGAAGAGGTTTTCACCAACAAGACTGAGAAAAACCTTTGGCCCGTCACGCTTAAAGTCAACAAAACCAGCGAAGTGATGGAAAAGCTGATGGCCAAAATCCAAACCGACAACATCCGCAACGCCCTGGCCCCCACCTCCTTGTCGTCGTTCATCCATTGTCCGTTGCAATTTTATCTCAAGTTTCTTCTGAAGATTAAGGATAACAGCTTGGAGGAGGAAACGCAGAACAACGTGATTGGCACCATTGTCCACAATACTTTGGAGGAACTCTATCGTCCTTATCTCAACACGTTGATTAGCAAGCAGTTTTTCAAAGATGTCATCCAGAAATCGCTTCCCGCCGCCTATCAACGAGTCCTTGCGAGGCTCTTTGGCCAAGGGTTGCCCGATGTGGGCTACAATTATCTCAACAAACTCACGCTCGACAAGCTGTTCAAGAATTATTGCGATTACGAGGAAGCCGACATCGCGCGTCACGAACTGTACCTTATCGCCACGGAAAAGGTTCTCCACACAACCTTGACGGTCAACGGCATCACCTGCCAACTGAGCGGTACCGCCGACCGCATCGACCGTCACGACGGGATTGTGAGGATTATCGACTACAAGACCGGGTTGCTGGATGCCAAGGAAGTGGTTGTACCTGAAGGTGCAGAAAGCCTGAGGGACATTCCTGACAAGGCAGTGCAGCTACTGATTTACAAGTATTTGTATCTCAAAGAGCATCCTGACACCCAACCCGACCAAGTCACCGCCTCCCTGTTTGGGTTTAAAAACCAAAAGGTCAGTTTCGAGTTGAAAGTGGAACACCAGGGCCTGATTGACGAGTTTGTCCCCACCATGGATCGTTGGTTGCATGAGCTGTTTACCGCCATGATGGATCCTTCCCTCCCATTCACTCAACCCGAAGGCAGCAAAGAGAAACTTTGCCGTATCTGCGACTTCAAGGACATTTGTGGGAATACCGTAACCGGATTAGCACTGGCAGATGATCGCTGAATCCGCCCACATATTTGGGTCCGAGGTAGGTGCGGTGCAGTTTTTGGCCATGATAGGTCTTGTCGTCTTCCAATAGGAAAGGCTCGCAAACAATTCGAGCATCACTATAAGTAATCATTGATGAATCATTATCAATCAATGATTTAGATATTATTATTTGATCGAATATCATCCATGATTCCTGATATTTCAGGGTGCCGGGGAACCCCAGTTCCGCTGGCTCGGCAAACAGGTTTACCAAGTAGTCCGTATCCTTGGTTTTGAAACGTGAGCGGGCTTCCAACACCTGTTGAATGCATGGAGCTTCAGGGGTATCGTTGAAGTCGCCCATGATAAGGATATGCGGGCCCTGCCCCCACATATTCCATCTTTTATATTCAGCAATGAGCGAGTCCACCTTGTGCCTCAAGATGCTGGCCGCGCAGTTGCGGGCTTCCACCGTCTCCAACTCTCCGCTATATTTCGAAGGCCAATGGTTGACAAAGCAGTGGATGGTATCGTTGTGGCAATCCATGAATTTTGCATACAGGATATCCCGTGACACCCGTCGTGGCTCCTTAGGGTTTCTGTAGGGAATCGCCTCGCTGCTGATGAGTTGAAAGAGATCCTTTGAATAGATGATGGCCGGGTCGATGCCTCGGCGGTCAGGTCCCTCGTAATGCACCCAGCTGTAGTTGAACCGTTTCAAGGGAGTTTGCCGGAACAAGGCGTGCAGCGCGTATTCGTTCTCCACTTCGCACACACCCATGATGCCGATGGGTTTGGCCTCGGAGAAGGCCAGGATGGCCTTGTAAAGGTTGTTTCTTTTTTGATAAAAACGTCTCTTGGTCCAATGCTGTTGGCCGTTCTC
>CACZQL010000112.1 GCA_902783365.1 uncultured Bacteroidia bacterium
TGAGAAGGACATGAACATCTATGGAAAAAACGCCTTTTACCCTGAGACCCCCTATCGCGTCTCGGAAGTGACCAGCGTGCGTGGCGTGGAGATGGTCGAAGTGGGCGTGATGCCCTTCCAATACAACCCAGTCACCAAGGAACTCATTGTGTATGAAAGCCTTGAACTGGAACTGACTACCGAAGGTGGAAACGGGACGTATGGCGACCTCCGCTACCGTACCCCGGCTTGGGACCAGATTCTGAGCGACATGCTGCTCAACCGCGAAGTGCTTCCCACTATCGACTATGGCGAAAAACTGCGCCGGCATTATGAACTACGCGAGACAGGTTGCGAATACCTCATCATCACCCCCGACAACGACGACTTTGTGCAATTGGCCGACAGCATCAAGCGGTTCAGGACCCGGCAGGGCATCCCCACCGAAGTCCTTACGGTGACGGAATGCGGCGGCAACGACTACCACACCCTCAAGAACTTCATCCGCAATGCCTACAACCATTGGGACATGCCGCCCGCGGCAGTGCTGATTCTCGGCGACCACAGCTCCGACCCCACCCAAGGCGTGGTGTCCTACACCATGAACAACCATCCAGGCGGTGACGGCTACAACCCCTACATCTCCGACCACGCCTATTCCGACATGAACGGCAACGACCAATCGGACATCATCTTGGGCCGCATCACAGGCCGCAACTTCGACGAGCTGTACCAGATGATCAAGAAAGACCTCGACTACGAACGCCGTCCCCCCACCAACCCCAACTTCTACGACCAACCCATCACCGCCATGGGATTCCAACTGGAACGCTGGTTCCAGCTCTGCTCCGAGGTGGTAAACGGGTTCTGGGAGCACGAACTGGGAAAGCACCCCGTCAGGATGAACGCCATCTACCAAGGCACCCCTGGAAGCCGCTGGTCCACCTACGAATACACCAACACCGTGCTCAACTATTTCGGACCCAACGGCTGCGGCTATATCCCCCGGACGATGTCGCATCTCACCGACTGGAGCGCCAACGCCCCCAAGGTGAACGCCGCCATCAACAGCGGCGCTTTTCTGCTGCAACACCGCGACCATGGCGCCGAGGAACTGTGGGGAGAGCCGAGCTACAGCATCGGTAGCATCAAGCATCTAGTGAACCCCGGCCTCACCTACGTGATGTCGAACAACTGCCTCACCGGACGCTTCAACTACAGCGGTCCCGATGGCTGCTTCGCCGAAGCCTTCCACCGCCACCAATACGGCGCCTTGGGACTCATCGCCGCCACCGAAGTGTCATACTCCTTCGTCAACGACATCTATGTGTGGGGCATGTACGACAACCTCTGGCCCGAGTTCATGCCCACCTACGGCACCCAACACGCCACCAACTTCATGCTCCCCGCCTTCGGCAATGCCGCCGGGAAATACTTCCTCAAACAATCCTCCTGGACCGACGAGGGCGTGAAAGAAATCACCTACTACCTCTTCCACCAACACGGCGACGCCTATATGAACCTCTACAGCGAGGTACCGCAACCCCTCGACGTGGAGATGCTTCCCGTGGTCGTGGCTGGCAGCGACACCTACCCAGTAAAAGCGGACGAGGGCGCCACCATCTGCCTCACCGCAGGCAACCAAATCATCGGCTTCGACTACGGCACCGGCCACACACAACTCATCCATATCACCCCTCAAGAAGTTGGCGCCATGGTGACCATGACCATCACCAAACAAAACCACTACCGCTACGAACACTCCATCGCCACCATCCCCGCCGAGGGACCGTATTTAATCTTCAACGAATTGAAAATCAATGACGAAGAAGGGAACAACAACCATGAAGCCGACTACGACGAGACCTGCCAGTTCAGCCTTCGCCTGCACAACGTGGGCTTCGCCGACATCAGCAACCTCAACGTGACCCTTTCCTGCCCCAACCCGCAAGTGGAAATCGTTCAAAACCAAGCCCCCTACGGCAACATCGCTCCTGACGCCACCTTGATGAACGAGAACGCCTTCACGGTGCGTTTTGGCGACCAACTCGACGACGGACAGCAACTACGCTTTTACATGGATATCACCAACGGGGAGCACACCTTCCGCGACAGCATGGAAGTGACCGTGAACGCACCTATATTAAAATACACCCAAGTCGGCATGACCGACCTCGCTGGAACTCCGGTGGAGCGACTGATGAAAGGTTCCTCAGCACTGCTGACTTTCGACCTCAGCAACCAAGGCCACAGCCGATCGAAAGAAGTGAGCCACCAGTTGAACCTCAAGGCTCCTTTCTTGAGCGTGGTGGAACCAACGCTTATCTCTAATCCCATCGACGCCGAAGCAACCACCCATGTGACCTTCAAAGTGGAGGTCGATGAAGAGGCTCCCGCAGGCGGCATCCTGCAATACGAGCTCCGCGCCGAGAGCGGTTATTACTCCATTGACCGTCCAGGAGAACTGCCTTTGGGCTACACCATGGAGGACTTCGAAGGTGAGACCCTGAATCCTAACTTCACCTGGAACGTCGGCTCCGGAAACAAAAAATGGCAAGTCGTCGAGGACACGACCGCCCCAGGTGGCCACTGCATGAAATCGCCCGTGCTGAACAACAACAAATACAGCACCCTTTACATCGGCATCCAAACCGACATCGACGACAAAGTGCTCTTCCACCACAAAACCTCCACCGACGAGGGCGACCAGCTCCTCCTGTATATCGACCAGGAAGAGGTGGCCTCGTGGAGCGGCGAGACCGACTGGGAGCAGTCGGAGTTCCCCATCAAGGCCGGTACAAGCCTCATCCGCTTCTGCTTTAAAAAAGACGCTTCGGGAAGCGCTGGCGATGACTGCGTGATGATCGACAACCTCTGCCTGCCCCCCATGGCGGAACTGGTCTTCTTCGCCGGCGACGACCAAACGGTTTGCCCGGACAACATTTTCGTCCCCAACAGCTACGCCTACAACCAATCAGAGATTCATTGGACCACCGAGGGGGACGGCGTTTTCGACGACGAGACCTCAGCACAGCCCATCTATACATTAGGTGTCAACGACTTGAGCAATGGCTCTTTCAGCCTCACCATGACTGCCAAGAGCGCCCTTAACGGGACTGAGCAAAGCCAGACCCTCAACGTCAACCTCCTGGAGGACCTCTCCTTGCAGGTTCCCACAATGCCCGAAGGCGACACTTTGGTGGATCAAAGGATAGTGCAACAGAGTGAGTACCACGCCGCGAGCAGTGTCCACAACACTGTGTGGAGCCTGGAGCCAGAAGAAGCGGGCGTCCTTTCCTATGAAGGCTCGCAAGCCACCGTGGCGTGGACAGCGACCTTCAAAGGCTTGGCCACGCTCAGCTACCGACTCCAAAACGAGTGCGGCGAAACCCAAGCCAGCGAATCGCTGCGGATTCAAGTCACCAACTCGACTGGCATCGAGGAACGCGCCACCGCCATGATGGAAGTGTTCCCGAATCCGGCCAAGGAATGCATCAACCTTCCCATCGGCCTAATCGCCCGGGGCAAAGTCCTCGTGAGAGTCCTCGCCACCGATGGAAAGGTGATGGATACCTTCGAGGTGACCGCAACCGACAGCCAGGCAACGGCTCGCATAGAGACCTCCGCCTATCCCTCGGGGGTGTACTCCCTGCAGGTCATCGAGGCCGAAAGGGTCGTTTTGGGCCGTTTTGTGATACGATAAACGTCCCCAAAAGAGGTTGTTTCGTCCCAGCGGCATGGTTTTTCGTCCCTAAATAGGGGGTTTTCGTCCCAAAACCGTCCTTTTTCGTCACAAAAGGGCCGGGATGATAACTAATTTCATTTTTACAGAAGAAAGTGCCGTTACTTTGCATCATGAAACTATTGTGAAAACAATTCAACAGAGATATCATGATGAACAAAGAGACAAGAATTTTCGACCTGCTTACGGTTTATTCGGACAAATGGCCTGAACAAAAGGTGGCCTTGGCAAAAAAAGTCAATGGCAGTTGGAAGGAATACAGTCCTGCCTCTTATCAGGAATTGACCGACAAAGTGAGTTACGCCTTGATTGAAGCCGGCATCCAGGCTGGCGACAAGGTGATGATTTGTAGCGACAACCGCCCTGAATGGAATATCATAGACATGGCCGTCATGCGTGTGGGAGCCGTCACAGTGCCCATCGACCCTTCAATAGGCATCAACGACTATCAATATATTTTGGCACACAGTGACGCGAAAATGGTGATTACCGAGGGTCACCTCACGTTTGAGCAGCTGGTGGCTATGGGCGAGCAACACCCCCATGAGGAAGCGTTGCGGCAACGCATGGCCTCAGTGAAGCCCGAGGACTGTGCCACCATCGTTTACACGACCGACGCGACAGAAAACCCCGAAGGCGTGATGTTGTCGCACAGCAACATCATGCACCAACTCTACAACCTGCGCGCCACCCCCACACCCGGGTCGAAGGTGGCGGTCAGTTTCCTGCCCGTCAGCGACACCTACGAGCGGATTATGGTCTATCTGTACCAATACCTGGGAATGTCAGTGTATTATCCTGAGAGTTTGGACACCCTCTTGAACGACATGATGGAGGTACATCCCAACATGATGTCGGTGGTGCCAAGTTTTTTGGACGGTCTTTACACAAGCATGGTGGAGGTCGGAAAGAGCCAGAAAGGCTTCAAAGGGAAAGTGTATCGTTGGGCGTTGAGCCTTGCCGAGAAATACAGGAACGACCCCAGCGAACGCACAGGGTGGTACCATCTCAAGATGGGCATTGCCGACCAGTTGGTTTACAAAAAGATACGCAACGGATTGGGAGTTGAGGACTGCGGCATCCTGGTTTCCGGGGAGGAGCGTCTCCAGTCCAAGACCGCGGCGGTCTTTTCCGCCTTCAAGATGCCGGTCTATGAAGGTTACGGCATGACGGAGGCCTCTCCCATCATTGCCTTAAGCGGCAAGCAGCCTTCCGAGTGGGAGGAAGGCGCCGTGGGTCCCGCCCTTCCCGGGGTGGAAATCAAGGTAACCCCCAACGGGGAGATCTGCTGCCGCGGTCACAACGTGATGATGGGCTATTACAAAAACAAAGAGCTCACCAACAAGAGAATCGACATCAACGGATGGTTCCACACGGGCGACCACGGCTACATCAATGAATACGGCCAGCTGTGCATCACCAAAAGGCTCAAACGCTTCATCAAACGCAACATGGTTCCAAAGAATTTGCAGAATATTGGCCGACTTGCGTTTTCGTGAGAAAATTTTCCTATTTTTGCATCTGAAAACAATCTTATTTCAGATACAATGGAAAACACAGAATTAAAAAAGACTCCTTTCAACCAAATCCATCACGATTTGGGAGCCAAGATGGCTGAATTTGCCGGTTATGACATGCCGATCCAGTATTCCGGATTGGTGGAAGAACACAACAACGTCCGCAACAACGTCGGTGTTTTCGACGTGTCGCACATGGGCGAGTTCCGCGCTTGCGGCCCGATGGCCAAGCAATTCCTTCAGTACTGCACGGTGAACGACGTGGCCGCCTTGAGCGACGGCAAGGTGCAATACACCTGCCTTCCCAACGGCAAGGGTGGCATCGTTGACGACATGCTGGTCTATCGCATCGCCGACGACCATTACTTCATGGTGCCCAACGCCGCCAACATCGAGAAGGACTGGAACTGGATGAGCCAGATCGCCGCCAAGTTCGGCATGAAGCTCGGCGAGGAGTTCAAAAACGAGAGCGAAGAATGGGCACAGCTTGCCGTGCAAGGCCCCAACGCTTTGAAAGCCATGCAAAAGCTCACTACCGCCAACGTGGTTGACATGGAGTATTACACTTTCCAGATCATCACCTTCGCCGGAGTCGAGAACGTGATTTTCTCCACCACGGGTTACACCGGCGCCGGCGGCTGCGAGATCTACATCCCCGTCGCTCATGCCAAGAAAGTGTGGGACGCCGTGTTTGAAGCCGGCAAGGAATTCGGCATCATGCCCGCGGGCCTCGGTTGCCGCGACACTCTCCGTCTGGAGAAGGGTTTCTGCCTCTACGGCCACGAGATTGACGACACCATCAGCCCCATTGAGGCTGGTTTGGGTTGGATCACCAAGTTCGTCGATGGCAACGACTTCCTCAACCGTGAGATCTTCGCCGCCCAGAAGGCCAATGGCGTGAGCCAGAAGATCGTGGGCTTCGAGATGATCGACCGCGGCATCCCGCGCAACGGCTACGAGGTGTGCGACGCCGAAGGCAACGTGATCGGCATGGTCCGCTCCGGCAGCCCGTCGCCCTCCACAGGCAAGAACATCGGCACCGCCCTCGTGCAAAAGGCATTCAGCAAGAAAGACACCGAGATCTACGTCAAGGTGCGCAACAAGCTCCTTAAGGCCGTTGTGGTCAAAATGCCATTCCTGCCGTGAGACACAGCCGTCATCTCCTAACCTTTGCCCTGTTACTTGTTCTAGTTGCGGCCAAGTCGCAGGAGGTGACCTTCTCGGCACCAGGCGGCTTTTATGACAAAGCCTTCAGTTTGACCTTGTCGTGCAACCAGCACGACAAGGTCATTCATTTTACCACCAACGGCAACACCCCCACCGCAAACGACCGGACCTATGCGTCAGCCCTCTTTCTGGACCAAAGCCTCTATTCACAATCCGACATCTATACCTTGCGGAACTGCCCTGAAGAGGCATGGTGGTGTCCCCCATCCGTATCGAAATGCATCGTCATCCGCGCAGCAGCTTTCAACACCTCGGGAGAACGCGTCAGCAATGTCGTCACAAACAGCTATTTCATCAAAGAATTGGGCTGCGACACCCATGGACTGCCCGCCATGTCGCTCTGCCTCGATTCCCTTTCCCTCTTTGATTACCATACGGGCATTTTCGTCCCCGGAGTCCATTACGCCCCTGAGAACCCCGAACACTCAGGCAACTATTACCAAACAGGCCGTGAATGGGAAAGGCCTTGCAACGTGGAATTCTATGAGAGGCAAAACACCGGCATCAACCAACAGGCAGGGGTCAGAACCCACGGCAACAGCACAAGACGTTTTGCGCAGAAAGGCCTGAAGATCTATGCCCGTGAAGAGTATGGAAAAAAACGGTTCAAATACAAATTCTTCGACGACACCGACATCAACAGCTTCAAACATCTAAAAATCAAACCTTTCCAAGGAGGTTGGTTAGGCATCGGCTGTCAGGACTACCTCTGCGGTCGAATGGCCAAAGGACTCAACTTTCCAAGCCTTTCCTCAAGACCCATGGTGTTATTCCTGAACGGCGAGTACTGGGGCATCTATTTTCTGCAAGAGAAACCTGACGAACGCTATTTGGAGGATCATTTCGACGCCGACCTCGATCAACTTAACCTCATCAACACATGGGAAGGCGAATACGAATATGGCGACAATGCCAATTACCTGCGCCTTCTGCATTGGATAGAGGCGAACGACCTTTCCGACGAGGAGAATTACAGGTACCTCAACGACCTCATCGACGTGGACAATTTCATCGATTACCAAATCTTCGAGATTTTCTCCGCCAACCCTGACTGGCCGGTGAACAACATGCGATGCTGGCAGGAAGGCAACGGCTTGTGGCGCTGGCTCTTCTTTGACGGTGACGGCTGCTTTCTCCTGTGCACTGATGAGTTCGACGCCTTAGCCAACGCCACCTACGACGGCGACAAACTCTATCCTACAAGTGCCCAATCCACCTTGTTCTTCAGGAAACTGATGGAAAACGACACTTTCAGGGCCCGGTTCCTGTCCCGTTTCTACCACCTCATGAAATCCGAGTTCAATTATTCCAACACACAAAAATACCACCAGGAAATCCACGATGTGCTCATCGAAGAGATTCCGCGGCAAGTTGACAGGTTCAACTATCCCGCGAGTGTTGACGAATGGACAGAGGGAATGAAAAAAGTGGACCAGTTCCTGTGGCATAGGGCAACCGACATTGACCCCAGTCTCCAGAAAAGATACGTGGGTGAAAAGATGAGCATTGAAAGCATTTACCCCAACCCGGCACAACACCTGATCCATGTCGAAGTCAACAGTGAAGACGCCTCCATTGCGGACTTTGTAATTTTGTCACCCCTGGGCCAGAGGCTCTATCTCTCAAAACAGGTTGTGGGGAATGGCATCACCACGGTGACTATACACCTCAACCTCGACAACGGCGTGTACTTCCTGAAAGCGGGATCCTCGGTCCAAAAATTCACCGTCATCAATTAGTGCAAGTCATGGACAACAAAGCAGAAAAACGGAAGTTTGGGGGCAGCCTCGCAATCCCCGCCTTGATAGTGGCATTGATGTTTGCCGTCAAGGTCATGGAGGAGGCCTTTCAAATCAGTTTGGGCAGTTGGGGGCTCGTCCCTCAAACGGCCCATGGCCTGTTAGGGATTCTCACCATGCCCTTCCTACACGGCAGCTGGGAGCATCTCCTCACCAACGCCCCCGCCCTGCTGGTCCTGGGCACGGCTTTATACTACTGCTACCCTACCCTCGCCAACCGTGTCATGCTGTTGTGCTACCTTGCCAGCGGCCTGCTCACCTGGTGCATCGGCAGTCCCCATTCCATCCACATCGGGGCCAGCGCTCTCATCTATGGTCTCAATCTCTTTCTCATCGTGAGCGGCTTCATCCGGGGCAACCGGATGCTCATCGTCATCGCCCTCATCATGGTGTTTCTCTACGGCAGTTTCATCTGGGGCATGATCCCCTCCCTGGCAAAACTGCAAAACATCTCATGGGAAGGGCATCTGAGCGGTGCCCTCGTAGGCATATTATTAGCCTTGGCTTTCAAGAAAGAAGGCCCGCAAAAAGAGGTGTATCACTGGGAAGAAGAAGAACAGGAAGAGGATGACGACGATTCCGACGACGGAACCCCTCCCTATTGGGACGTGCCCACTCCCACCGACGACCAACTAACGGTCAGATACCATTTCAGACATTGAAATCTACCTGAAGGGCCTCCATCACCTGACGGGCAATGTCATCCTGACCTTTGGCATCTGGATGCCACCACCGCTTATGGATGTCATACAAATCGATGCATTTGATTCCGTAATGCTTCGCGATATGATGCGCTGAATCAATGTAATTCTGCAAGATACTCTCGTCGATACCGCCCGAGCAAAGGTCCATGTCAATCATAAAATAAATCTCCGCCCTAGGATAAAGCCGTTGCAAATGATGCATCAAATAAGCCACTGCCGGACGAATCTGGCAAAGTTGCTCCTCAGTCCAGTCAGCATACACATAATCGCCGAACTCCGCGCCATCCCACACATCATTGGTACCCCCTAAAACGAAAATCACATCAGGGTTTCCGAGATTGTCCATCCGACGGATGAAAGAATGGGGACCATAGTAATTTGCCGCGTTGAGGTTACAGATCAAAGAGCCTGAGAAAGAGTTGTTCTTCTCCAGCGCCCAGCCCGTTTGGAGAGAGACTTTGTGCCACCACATCTGTTCGGGACTGGTCACCCCGATGGTGTCATAATCCGGCCAAACGTCGTTGGTTTCAGGGTCAACAGTTCCCACCAAGGAAGAAAAGCTGTCGCCCAGCACCGAGAAACGTTTCTCGTCATTTTCCTCGGGCTGAACGCACGACGACAATAAGGCTGTCAAAGCAATCATCAGAATTGGTAAAAGTCGTTTCATAGTCATTCGATAATAATCATTTCTGTTCTACGATTCATGGCTCTATGCGCATCGGAGTCGTTGGGGCAAACCGGTTTGGAGGCGCCATAGCCCTTTGAGGTGAGGCGTTCGGCAGGGATGCCACGCAACACGAGGGCTTGAAGCACCACCTCCGCACGCGATTCGGAAAGTCTCAGGTTATAGCTATCGGAACCCACATTGTCGGTATGTCCTGCCAACTCCACCTTGATTTCGGGGTGTTTCACGAGGAAATCCACCAGCATCGACAATCCCTCCTCCGATTCGGGCATCAGCTCCGCGCTGTCGTATCCGAAATAGATGTTGACCAGTCGCATCACCATGCCGGGTTTGAGTTCCTCGGCAGCGAAGTCATACACATTGACGGGTTCAGGTTGCACCTCCTCCTGTTGGAGCTGGAAGGTATAGATGTCGTAGCCGCCGAAACCGCCCTCACGGGCGGAGGAGATGAAAGCCGTGTGTCCATCAGCGGCCACAAGGAAGTTGATCTCGTCGCCAGGCGTGTTGATGGGATAGCCGAGGTTGACTGGCTCGGACCACTCCCCTTTCTCGTCGCGACGGCTCATAAAGAGGTCGTAACCGCCCATGCCTGTGTGGGTGTCGGAGGCGAAATACAGGGTCTTGCCGTCGGGATGGATGAAGGGGGCCATCTCAGTGCCTTTGGTGTTAACAACAGGCCCCAGGTTCTCAGGAGTTCCCCAGGAGCCATCCTCATTTTTCAGGCAATGATAGAGGTCGGCGTTGCCGTTGCGTCGGGAAGCGAAAAACAGCTCGTCACCGGCGAGATTGAGGCAAGGTTGAGAGTCCCAGGCAGGGTCGTTCACCGTTTCGCCCAAAGGCCGGGACGAGTGCCAGACTTCTCCATGACGGTCGGCCACAAAGAGGTCGCAGCCTTGGTTGTGCCGGTCGAGGCCACACACGGTGAAGAGCATCCGGTCGCCTTGGTAGGAGATGAATGCCGCACCGATGTGGTCATCCAAAGCCGGGTCCACATGCAGCTGACCAGCCTCGAACCACACGCCATCGACCGAGTTCGACACGAACAGCCCCTCAGCCTGAAGCCGTTGCTGGCCAGCTGAGAAGCGACGCGTGAACAACAGCTCCATGCCCGTCAGTTCCAATCCATTGATATATTCTTCGTTAGCGGAGTTGACTCCTTCGCCCAAGTTTTGCGGGTTGAATTCGACAGGGTGTTTCACTGCCTCTTTCCTGAAGAGGGCGTCGCGAAGCATGGCTGCCGCCTTCTCGTCGTTGGCTTGGTTGCCGGGAGCTGCCTTTTGGAACCATTGTAACAGTTTAGCCTCCTTTTCGTAACACATCCTTTGGTCGTAAAGGCGCGCCAAGGTCAGGGCCATGGGCGGGAAGAACAAGGAGTCGGAGGCAAGCGCTTGCTCATAACCTTGCAGGGCGAGTTCAGCGTCGTGGGTCTCCATGCCGATCTCCCCTTGCAGCATCCAGGCCTCAGGGTCGTTGGGACAGCTTTCGAGGGTTTTCTTGGTTTGCCGAAGGGCCTTCTCGTAGTCGTGTTGGACAAATGCCGTCCGTGCCGCCTCGAAGGCTTTCTCAGCTTTCTTGGGACGTTGGGCTGGCAACGTGAAGCACAACAGCAATGCCCATGGCAAAATAAAGAGCGCCTTCGACCTCATTGATTCTTCTCTTTATCCTTGGCGATACGTTTGCGGAAGTCGATGGTAAACACCCTTGAGACCCAGGTGGGGGAAGTTTCAGCCGTGAGGTAACATTTGCCTGGTTCGTAGAAACAGACACCTTCGGTTTGCATCCCCACCATGTTCGGCATCTCGAACCGACGATTGGAGAGCTTCACCCCCGCATCGTCGAAGTCGTAAATCAAGTAAAGGAAAGGCAGCCACACATCTTTCACATAGCCCACGAGCACCAAGAGACCATTTTCAGGGTCGTAGTCGGCACCGGTGATAAGCCCTTGCGAGTCAAAGCCATTGACAACCTCGGCCACCTGGGTTCCCAGGGTTTTGGAGAGGCGGTACAAGCGAGTGGTTCCGCTCACCCAGCACTTGCTGAAAAGGTACAAATAATCATTGGTCACGAACATCGCCTCACAGTCGAAGTCATGGGCGTATTTTACAAACTCAAAACTGGTTTGGTCGCCAAAACTGAACCTGATGGAATCAACCTTGATGCTGGCATCGCCCTCCGCAGGGATGTCAGACAGGGGGAAGGTATAGATGCGCAGGTTCTTGCGATTGCCTTTGTTGTTGCCAAAGTCGCCCACATAGACTCGCTCCCCATCAATGCACACATCTTCCCAGTCTTTGTTTTTGGCATTGCTGAGGGTGATTCTTTGAACCACTTTGAAGGTGGTAGTGTCAACGCCATAGAGGATGGGTTTCCCGCCGCTGTCGTTATGCGTCCAAAGGCGTCCATTGTGGAAAAAGAGACCTGAAGTCTCACGAATCTCTTTGGGCAAAAGAGACTTAAATTCCGGGTTAAAAAGTGGGGAATAGCCCACATAATTCTCCTTTTGGGCAAACATGGTTGTAGCCACGACCAGGAGCAACGCTAAGGTAAGAATGTGTTTTTTCATATCTGCAAAGATACAACTTTGCCTTAAAGTAATGAAAAAAAAGGCGGAAAAAAATCCGCCTTTTTTAACGCATCAAAACATATTCCTCAGAAAGTCAAGGTTTTTGACTCGCTGGCCGTTGAGACATACACATAACCTTGTCCTGGCACTAGTTCAAGCAGGGTTCCTTCCCATTCAGTGCCGTTGAAGACCGCAAAGCCCTCATCTTGCGAGATGATTTTATCGCCCGTGGCAGGAGTAAAACCATTGCCAAGCACACTCGACACCGTTGCGGTCGCACCGGTATAGCCGAACCAGTTGACACCGAGCGTGATGGGCACCGCCACTGAAGCGGCAACCATGCCCGTGAGAGTAAACTCGCAAGCAGTGTTGGTTTGGAGACGGACCATCTGACCGAGGTGAATCAGACCTTCGGGATCGTTGTCCTGCAATTGGAGTTGCGACAGATGCTCACCGAGCGCCGTTTGGAGGTCCTCCACGCTGGTTTCAACCCTGGGAGCCCACCAATTCCATCCTGAGGCCAGCTGGCTCGTCACCGTCATGGAATCGTCGGTCCATTGGCGGTAAGGCTCGCAATAGTTGGACCATGGGAAATCATAACCACCATAACTCACGCGGGCGCGGACACGGAACTCATATAAAGTTGCCGGCAAGAGGCCGTTTAACGTCAGGTAATTCTCAAAGGTGTAAGGTTCTTCATTCTCAAAATACGGATAGGTAACCCATTCTTCCTGTGTTTCACCCGGATCGCGATACTCGCGGTACTGCACCTCAAAAGCCGAGGAATGATAGTCATTCTCGATAGCATAGTCATAGAGCGTGATGGTAGCCGAGTTGACATTTGCCGCAACATAAGAGATGTAGGGTTGATAACTCTTGAAGGCATATACCGTCAGGTCGTCGAGATAGCAGCAATTCTCCCACGCGTTGGAATTGGAGGCAATAAAACGCAAACGGATGTAGGTCGCGCCCGGACCCAAAGCGGGGACCACTTGTTGGTACTTCACCCAGCCCGTCTGAGCGGCATACCGCGGAATCATGTTGCCGAATGACTGCCATGAACTCCCGTTGCTGGAATACTCAACGATGACACCCTCGTTGGAGGCCCCTGCATTGTCGTGGTACCACCAGAAGCTCACCAAGGCATCGGTGGTGCTTGGGCGTAATGGAGGCAGCACGAGGGAAGCCGTTTTGTTATTACATGAGTGGAACCGTAGCTTGTATCCGTTCTCGCTGTCCCCGGGAGTGGGTTCTTCTGAGGTGTAAAACATTAAATCAAGGTGCTCATAGTCGCCGTCAAGGGTGAGGCCATCGGCGAAGTGGTCAGGATACTCCTCAAAGTCTTGCGTCAGCGGGAAGATGGTCACAGGGTCGGTCCACGGGGCGATAGTGAACGTAATCGGCTCCGACCAATCGCTTTCGCCGATGCACGAACTTTCATCATAAACGGCAGTCTTCGCATGGAAACGATAGGTGCCGGGAGTCAAGTTCTGTGCCAAGCCGTAACTGACCAAACCTTGCTCGATGTATTCTCCCCATTCGCTGGGGTCGGTGGTCAGTTGATACCAGTAATGGACATACTGGCCTTCGGGCAGCTCCATTTCCGCGGGAGTCCACATCAAATACACCCAAGAGGAGGTTTGGTTGACGACGGCCAAATTGGTGGGGCGAGGATATTTCGTCGTAAATGACAGCCCCATATTCTCCCAATCGGAATAAATGGAGTTGCCATTGGCGGAATAGACGGAGCGCAGACGCACACAATAGCCAGTATTAGGCGTCAAGCCCGTGAGCGTGGCCGACTGTGTTGTTCCAGTCACATTAAAGGTGGCCATCGGAGCGCCATCGTACTCGCTATTATTATTTAGGTAGTCTGCTTCCGGCATGTACTGCACTTCGTAGCTCGTGGGCGTAAGGCCTGAGTCAGGAGCAATCAGCGTCAATGTGGCTTCGGTGTCGGTGGTGCCTTGAAGCGCCATACCAGGTGCATCGATAACGGGCGACCATGTGACGCTCACGTTGTCGATGGCGCCAGGCGGGTTTTGACCGTCTCTGGCTGGGGCACCGGGATTGTTCCACAAGACAACTATCATATAATTTCCAGGCTCGTAGGTGCCGCCCGAATACACATCAAGTTCGATAGGGCTAATGCCAATCCACTGGTAATCGTTTAATGGATTCCCGCTGAGTTGTTCCCCATAATCAAGCGAGAACCAACCATTCGGTGTGGACTGATAATCAAATCCGTCTGGCAGCGTTCCGGCGACA
>CACZQL010000113.1 GCA_902783365.1 uncultured Bacteroidia bacterium
CCGGCCACGTGGTCGAGGAAGTAACGGTCGTGGGTGACGGCGATGACGGTGCCTTTGTATTGTTGCAGGTGGCTTTCCAGCCATTGGATGCTTTCGGCGTCGAGGTGGTTGGTGGGCTCGTCGAGGAGTAGGATGTCGGGCTCTTGCAGCAGGAGGCGGCAGAGGGCGACGCGGCGTCGCTCGCCCCCAGAGAGGTTCTTCACCGGGGTGTCGCCTTCGGGGCAGTTGAGGGCGTCCATGGCGCGTTCCAGCTTGCTGTCGAGCTCCCAGGCATCGTGCTGCTCGATGAGCTCGGTAAGCTCACCCTGACGGGCAATCAGTTGGTCGAAGTCGGCGTCGGGTTCGGCGAATTTGTTGTTGATCTCCTCGTATTCCTTGAGGATATCGACGATCTCCTGAACGCCTTCCTCCACCACCTGGCGGACGGTCTTGTTGTCGTCGAGTTGCGGCTCCTGGTCGAGCATACCCACGGAATAGCCGGGCGAGAACACCACTTCGCCGTTGTATGATTTCTCCTTGCCGGCGATGATGCGCAACAGGGTGGACTTGCCGGCGCCGTTGAGGCCGATGATGCCGATTTTCGCCCCGTAGAAGAAGGAGAGGTAGATGTCTTTGAGGATTTGTCTCGAAGGCGGGATGATTTTGCTTACGCCCACCATCGAGAAGATGATTTTTTTGTCGTCAGCCATTGTATTCAGTTATCAGTTATCAGTTAACAGTTATCAGTTGTTTACAGTTGTCATGGCGTTTTCCATGATTTCGGTGGACTTACCCCAGTCATAGACGCGGTTGGTGAAGTCGAAGCCTGCTTGGGCGATTTGGGAGGCTTTTGTTGGGTCGGTCAGCAGGGTGATGATGTGTTGTGCCAGTTCGTCGGCGTTGCTGCCCACGAGAATCTCTTTGCCAGGTTGCGCGCCCAGGGAGCCGTTTGCCAGGGGGGTGGTGATGGCGGGGAGGCCCATCGACATGGCTTCCAGCAGTTTGTTTTGCAGGCCGGTGCCGATGCGCATCGGGGCGATGAACACACGGCTTTGGGCGTAGGCGTCGCGGATGTCGTCGAGCCAGCCGCTGACGATGATGCGGTCCGAGCCGACCTTCTTCACCCGCGGGTCGGGCGAGGCCCCGGCAATGTACATCTTGGCCTCGGGAATCCGTTGCCACACCTTGGGGAGAATGTCGTTGGCAAGGTAATCCACCGCGTTCACGTTGGGGGCGTAGCTCATGTTGCCGGTGAACACGATGTCGTAGCGTTTCTCGCGTTCCATGGGCTTGAAGAAGTCGTGATCGACCCCGTTGGGGATGATGAGGATCTCGTCCCTTTTGGGATGGGGGATGAGGTCGCGGTCGGGCTTGCTGATGATGGTTTTCACGTCGAAGTCGTCGAAGATGGCCTTCTCGTAGCGGCTCAACCTGCGGTATTCCATGCCATAGATGGGTTTCATGAGCCAGGAGCCGATGTCGTGGCGGCGTTTCATGCCTGCTGAGAAGGCGTCCTGGTAGTCAAGGGTTTTGGGAAGGTCCTTGTGGCGGAGGTATTCCGCTACCCGGAGCAGCTGTCCGAAGAGCATGTCGGGCTTGTGGCGTTCGATGAGCTCATCGACTTGCCGCGCGGCTTTGGGGTTGTGGAAGTAGCCGCATTGCAAGGGCAGTCCTTTGAGGAAGGCCCTGAGGAGCCCCATGAGGATTTGCAGCTTGCCCAGCTTGATGAAATTGATGGAACTGCAATAGGGTTGCAGGGCTTGAAAGGCTCGCTGCTCATCGACCTTGGGGTCGTCGTTGAGGGCGCACAGCACCACCTCGTGCCGTTTTGCGAGCTGCTTGACTTGGTTGTAGGCCCTCAGTTTGTCGCCTTTTTCAAGCGGATAGGGGATTCGGGGTAGAAGGACGAATATTTTCATTGGAAGGTGATTTTCGAGGAGGGTTTGATTTGGCTGTAGAAGAGCAGCAGTCGCGCCGTGATCTTGCGGTTGTCGTAGATGTCCTCCACGAGTTGCCGCGCGGCTTTGCCGATTTCCACGGCCATGGCGGGATTCTCGTTGACGCGCCGGATGGTCTCGGCCATCTTGGCCTTGTTTTCGGCGATGATGAGGTGGACGTCTTCCTCGTACAGGATGCCTTCGGCGCCCACCATGGTGGTGATGACGGTCTTGCCCAAGGCCATCGACTCGATGATCTTGATGCGGATGCCACTGCCGGAGAGCAGGGGGACGATGGCCACGTCGTGGTTCCTGACGAATTCCTTGGCGTCGGGCACCTCGCCCACGACATCGAGATGCTCGTTTTTCATCTCTTTGAGCCATTCGGGCATGTTGCGCCCCGCCAGGTGAAACACAAAGTCGGGCACCTTGGCCACCACCGCCTCCAGGCAGTCGTTGATAAACCACTGGATGCCTTCCTCGTTGGGCATCCAGTTCATGGAGCCGATATGGTAAAACCGTGGCTTGCCCTCGATCTCATAGCGGGGCTCGAAGGCCTCGGGATAGACGCCGTAGGGGATGTCGATGGTCGGCGTGGCACAGTATTTTCTGAAAAAGGCCGCATCCTTGCGGGTGATGGCGGCGATGCCATCGACGGTGTTGATGGCATTCAGCTCGTAATTCTTGAGAGTTTTTGTTAAATGATTGATATACAATCTTTTAAGAATAAACCTCGTGCCTTTGGCGATGCGTTCCCAGATGAGGTGTTCCACATTGTGGGCGCGCAGCACGATTTGGGCTTTGGAGTAGGTGCGGATGGTATCGACGTAGGGGCACATGAAGAGGGTTTCGAGTTGCACCACGTCGTAGAGGTCTTTTTTCAGCACTTCGATGAGGCGGTCGTTGAAGTCCTTGGAGATGAAGCGTTCGACGTGGTACGACTTTTTGGAAAAGAGGTTTTTGAAGGCTTGCAGGGGTTTGACCCTCAGGTCCACGTCGATGAGTTCGATGCCGGTCTTTTGGCGGTAGTCTTCGGGGATGTCGTCGATGCTGACGTTGTATTTCTTACTGTTGACGGCGAGTATCTTCACCTCATGGCCGGCTTCGAGCAGTCCCGTGACGATGCTGTTCATGGCCATGGGGCCTCCTTCGAAGGCGGGGTAGGGCGACTTGTTGCAGAGTAGCAGTATCTTCATGATGCGTTGGTTTTTCGGTGAAACAGTTTGTGGAAGTATTTCTTCCAGCTGTCGGCGTCGAACAGCGATGAGTCGCTGGTGGCCTTGATGGTCAGGAACAGGCCGATGGGGAAAAGCAGGAGGGAGGAGAGCCAGACGCCGAGGAACATGTTGAGGTCGCCGTACTCCGCCATGCGTTCCGCCACGGTGGAGATGATGTAATAGACGACGAAGAACAGCACGGAGACCACCACGGGCAAACCGAGCCCTCCCTTGCGGATGATGGTGCCGAGGGGCGCTCCGATGAAGAAGAAGATGAGGCAGGCGAAACTCAGGGTGAATTTCTTGTGCCACTCTTTCTTGTGCCGTTTGATGTTGATATCCTGGGAATTGATGTCCTGACGGTTGAACGAGACGTTTTCCTTGGCGTTGCGCGAGGTGCCGATGGCGATTTCCAACACGGCACTGCGGGTGGCGGGGTCGAGGTGGTCCAACAGAGGCCAGGTAAGGTGAGAGGTGAGAGGTGAAAGGTGAGAGGTGGGAGGGGAGAGGTTAGGGGTGGTGGAGCGGGTTTCGTAGTTGGAGAGGCGGTGCTCGAAGCTGCGGCTGAAGTTGGCCTGCTTGTTGTCGAGCCGCCGCTCCAAGGAGTCCACGGCGGTGCTGAGCTGATGGATGTTCATCATCGACTGATACGACTTGTACATCTCCTCGCTCGATCGTGTCAGGTCGAAGCTGGCCAGACTGAACTTGATCTGCTCCTCGCGGAACGACATCCGCTCGAAGGGACGGTTTTTCTTGAAGGTCTCTTTGTTGGAATTGTCCTCGGTATAGTTGTGGCCGTTGTACAAAGTGAAGATGATGCTGCGTTGGTTGGGACTCAGCGACATCATCCCCGAGTCGGCCACCATGATCTTGTTGTTGCCGTCGCGGTCGGTGTGGTCGTAAATCTTCACCCCGTAAATCGTGCTGCCGTCCTTCCCTTTCTTATCAACATAAATCACGTAATCCTCGATGTCCTTGTAGAAGACGCCTTCCTTGATGTCAAAAGCCAGCTTCTGCCTCCTGACATCGAACAGTAAAGTCTTGAATTTCAAGGTCGCCACGGGGTTGATGCTGTTGGAGAAAAAGAAGGCGAAGATGCTGAGCCCCACGGAGAAGATGACCAGGGGCCGCATCACCTTCCAGATGGAGATGCCGGAGGCTTTCATGGCCACCAGCTCGTAGTGCTCCCCAAAGTCGCCAAAACACATGATGGAGGCCAGCAGGATGGCCAAAGGGAAGGCCATGGGGACAAAGGTGATGGAGGCGTGGAAAAACAACTCGCCGATGATTTTGAACGACAGTCCTTTGCCGGCGAGGTCATCGATATAAACCCACAGGAACTGCATCAACAGCACGAATATCACCACAAAGAAGGTGAAGATGAAGCTTCCTAGAAAGGATTTTAATATGAGTTGGTATAATTTCTTCAAGATGCGAAAGTCAAGGATGCAAAGGTACTCAATAATATGTTAAAAACCGCAATCTAATAATAAATATTGTCTGTGTTCGTTTAATTCGCAAATAGTTTGTCATGCGAATACGTTTACCTTTGTTGCTGCTGGCGGTTTTTGCGCTTCATGGCTTTTTGGGAGCCCAGAATGCCAGGAAGACGCATACTGTCAGCGGTTATGTCACCGACTCGAAGAGCCAGGAGACCCTGTTGGGGGCTTCCATTTATGACGCGCTGACCATGAAGGGCACCGTCACGAACAACTTCGGATACTACACGGTGAAGTTGCCGGAGGGCAAGGTCGATTTCAGGGCGTCGTTTGTGGGCTATACGCCCTACCAGGCTGAGTTTGAGTTGGTGGGGGATACGGTTATCAACATTCCTTTGTCGCAGTCGAACGAGCTGAACGAGGTCACGGTGACCGCCCGGGCCGTGGAGAGCAACGTGAAAGGCACTCAGATGAGCGCCATCGAGTTGCCGGTGACGCAATTGAAGAAGGTGCCGGCCCTGTTTGGCGAGAGCGATGTCTTGAAGGCCTTGCAGCTGCTGCCAGGGGTGCAGTCGGGCACCGAGGGTTCGGCAGGCATGTATGTGCGTGGTGGCGGCCCCGACGAGAACCTCATCCTCCTCGACGGCGTGCCACTTTACAAGGTGGATCACGCGGTGGGCTTCTTCTCGGCCTTCAATTCCGATGCTATCAAGAACGTCACGCTTTACAAAGGCAACTTCCCCGCCCGCTTCGGAGGCCGCCTCTCGTCGGTGGTCGATGTGCGTATGAAGGACGGCGACATGTATGAGTATCACGGCAACTTCAGCATCGGCCTCATCGCCTCCAAAGTGAATGTGGAAGGCCCCATCGTCAAGGGGAAGACCTCGTTCAACCTGTCGTTCCGACGCACCTATTACGACCTCTTCGCCGCCCCCATCATGAATTACATCGCCAAACACGAGGGCGACAACTCCAGGGCCTTTGGCGGCTATTATTTCTATGACCTCAACCTGAAAGTCAATCATAAGTTCTCCGACCGGGACCGCCTCTTCCTCAGCGTGTATTCGGGCGACGACAAGGTGTATGCAAGGATGAGTATCAAGGACTCGTATTCGCATGAATATGAGGGCTATAGTTATGAGTCTGGAGGGGAGGAAAAAATCAACCTCAACTGGGCATGGGGCAACCGTGTGGCCGCCTTGCGCTGGAACCATGTGGTCCGTCCCAACCTCTTCATGAACCTCACCGGCGCTTACACGCAATACCGGCATTCTCTGGATGGCACTTTCACATCGGACAGCTGGACGAACAACAATGGCGTGACGAGTTCCTATTCCGACGCCATGGGCATCAACCTCCATTCGGGTATTTACGACATCAGCGGGAAAGCCGACTTCGACTACAAGCCGCACGAGAACCACGACATGAAGTTCGGCGCCAACCTCACCCACCATACCTACCGTCCCACCGCCACAGGCATCCATATCACAGAGTCGATGAACGGACAAGGAGATTTCGCCTTTGACTCGGTCATCGACGACTCGCGTATCCGTGCCTTGGAGACCGACCTCTATGTGGAGGACAACTGGGACATCAACAACTTCTTCAAGCTGAACGCCGGCCTGCATTACTCCACCTTCTCCGTCGAGCACAAGACTTACCACAGCCTGCAACCTCGACTCAGCCTCCGTGCTTTGATCAACGAAAACCTGTCGGTCAAGGCGGGTTACGCCTACATGAGCCAGTATATCCACCTGCTCTCGAGCAACGCCATCAGCCTGCCCACCGACCTCTGGGTGCCGGTCACGGGCAAAATCGTGCCGATGAACGCCCACCAGGTGGCCGTGGGCGCCTTCTACGACTGGAAAGGCTTCGAGTTCTCGCTCGAAGGCTACTATAAGCGGATGAACAACGTGATGGAATACAAGGACGGCGCCTCGTTCTTCACCCTCAACCAAACGGGATGGCAGGACAAGGTGGTGATGGGCGATGGCTGGGCCTACGGGGTCGAGTTCTTCGCCAAAAAGAACGTGGGCAAACTCACCGGATGGGTGGGTTACACCTGGGCGCATACCGACCGGCTCTTTGACCGCCCCGGACAGGTACTGAACTTCGGCAAGGTGTTCCCCGCCAAATACGACCGCCGGCACGACCTCAACATCGTGCTGATGTACGAATTCAACAAACGCATCGACGTGGGTGCCACCTGGATCTATAGCACCGGCAACTGCGCCACCATGGCCTTCCAACAATACCATGGCCTGAACGGAGCTTCCATCGGCTACATCGAGAACCGCAACAACTACCGCTTCAACAGCTATCAGCGCCTCGACCTTGTGGCCAATTTCCACAAACAAAAGAAACATTGCGAACGCATCTTCAGCATCAACATCTATAACACCTTGTGCCACAACAACCCCTTCATCGTGATTCCCGAGGGAGGTTGGTACCAGTTGCCCGACGGCAGCTACCATTCCCAAAAACGGTTGAGACAGGTATGCCTCTTCCCCATTATTCCTACTTTGAGTTGGCAATATAGGTGGTAGAAGAAAGAAGACAGGAGACAGAAGACAGAAGACAGAAGTAAGAAGAGATGAAGAATTTAAAGAATATTTTTATTTATAGTTGTGCTATTCTAATAGGGATGGGAATGGCGTCGTGTGAAAAGATCATTCCTTTCGAGGAGATTGAAACGGAGCCGCTTCTGGTGGTGAACGGCATTCAGAAGGCGGGATCGCCTGCTTGGCTGCAGATTGAGAAAAGCTCATTTTATGTGGATTCCGAGCGGGATTTCCGCGTCAAGGATGTGTGTGCGGACCTGTATGTGAATGGTGTGTTCAAGGAGGCGCTGCAAGTGAAGGACTCGTTGACCTACGAGATTTGGGAGGACTGGGAGACTGGCCAGACGAGCGAGGTGCTCGAGAAAGCCTTCACCTATTGCGTGGGGTCGTATCTGATTTGCGAAGGCGATGTCTTGCGTTTCGAGGTGCGGTCAAGCGAGTTCGAGGAGACGGCCGTGGCCGAAGTGCGGGTGCCTTCAGCCCCCGAGGTGCTCAGCTTCGATACGGTTCGCATTGAATACCCTGAGAACCAGGATTTCTGCACGGTCTATTTCACCTTGAAAATCAAGGACGAGGCAGGGCAGGACTATTACAACATTGACCCGCAAGAGGCGATGGAGGGCTTCATCACCAACGATCCGGTGTATGCCGATTTGATGAACCTGACCCAGATTGACGACTTGTTTGGAGGCGGCGATTACTATGGCTATGGAAGATACAATCCTTTCGCCGACACCTATTTTGATGGGAAGGAGTACACCATCTCGATGCGCGTGAATTACTATGGTCATGAGTTTTACGAGCCATTTACTTTGAAAGTGAGCCGTGTGGACGAGGCCTTGTACCAGTATGAAAAGTCGTATGCACTTTATTATGAGTATGACCCCGAGAGTTTCCTGGGGATGCTCACCGAGCCTGTGCTGGTTTATTCCAACGTGCAAAACGGGGTAGGAGTTGTGGCCGCGCAAAGCCTCCCTGTCACCGTCACTGTGGATTTAACTGACAACTAACAACTGAACAACTGAACAACTGAACAACTGAATACAATGGATTATTTTAAAGGAATCAACATCGCTGTCACGGTCAGCGACAAAGAAGGTAACGTGATTTACCAAAACGACAGCTCCATCGATGTCAATGGCGACGCGAGGGGCCGCAATCTGGAGCAATGCCACAATCCCAAGTCGTGGGAGATGATCTGCCACATGCTCAAGGACAATGTTTCCAACGTTTACACCATCTCCAAGAAGGGGAAGAAGAAGCTCATCTATCAGACTCCATGGTACGACAACGACGACAAGACCGTACCCGCCGGCCTGGTGGAGTTCTCCATCATCCTCCCCGAGGAAATGCCGCACTATGTGAGGTGAGAGGTGAAAGGTGAGAGGTACCTTACTGGGCAATGAGTTGTTGTATGGTGTTTTCATCCATGCCCATGTCACGCATTTTCTTGACTAGCTCTTGGAGGATCTCGTTCTTCCCTTGCTCGATTCCTTTCTCAATTCCTTTCTCAAACCCTCTTTTCTCGCCAATGATCTCTCCTCGTATCTGGCTGCCTTTGAAAGCATCCCTTTGATAAGCCATGTTGTCGAGGTGTTCCTCGTATTCCTTCCGTTCCTTGCGCGACATGTTGATCACGTTCAGCTTTTCCATCGCCTTGCGCAAGCCCGGTAGTTCCGTCTCACTGTCGATCTCCCCTTCTTTCAGGTAGCGCATCCACTGCTCGAGTGGGGTGTTGCCCTGCCCTTCGAATTGTCTGACCCTGATGATGTAGTATTCGGGGAAGATATCCTTGGGCGTGATAATCTTGATGCCATTCTGTTCTTTAAGGGTAATGATAAGCGTGTTGCCCGTGTTCACACCCACAAGTTGGGTGAAGCCGTGGTAGAGATAATCGTCACCCTCGCCGAAGTCGAAGTAGAGGACATTGATGGAATAGACCTTTTTCACGTTTTTGTAGTCTTGTCCAGATTTCATGTACTCGGTGATGGTCTTTGAGGTTCCGAAAAGGATGCGTTTCATGAATTCGTATTGTGGGGCCTGCTGGATCTCCACGATGATGATGTCGCCCTTGGCGTCTTTGGCCTTGATATCGACCCTGTTCATCTTGTCTTTTTCCTCTTTCTTGTTGCTTTCGCTTTCGATGAACTCAATGATTTCGATGGGTTGTCCGATGATGACGGAGACGAACTCAGCGAAGATGGAGAAGTCGGCCTTGTCGCGGAGGATGTACTTGGCGGCCCAATCAAATCTGATGCAATCGTTCTTCATATAACAAAGGTTTTATTTGTGTTGGTTAATAAAAAACGCCGCAAATATAACCCTATTTTTTATATGTTGTCAAATATTGGACAAAAATTCACGGTTTTTTTCACGTAACCGCAAAGCACCTCTCACCTTTCACCTCTCACCTAAAAGTAAAGGCCAAATTGGCGAAGAAGTTCCAGAGGCTGGAGATGAGGATGCCGAACACTTTGCTGAGGTAGAAGTTCCATTTCAGTTTGCCGTTGAGGAGATACACGGTGAGGGTGTCGATGCCCAAGCCCACGACGGCGATCAGGAAGTATTTGGCGTACTCGGTGCCGACATCGGGGTTGGAGCTTCGGAAGGTCCACCAACGGTTAAGTAGATAATTGGAAGTGGCCGCGAACACGAAGCCCAGGATGTTGCTGGCGTATTTGTTGAGTTTGCAGACCTCTTTGAAAAACCAGGTCACTCCAAAATTCACGAACACGCCGGAGAGTCCCACGGCGCCGAATTTCAGAAACTTGGTCAGCAACTCGTTGGTGAAGGCGACTTTCATCCCAAAAACTTGTCAAGGAAGATGAAGGGCATGAGGGTCTCCACCCCGTCGAAGGCCATGACGGGTCCTGTGTTGCCTTGGCAGAGGATGCGCAACGGCTTGCCGGCCAGCTGTTCCACCTCCACCATCACCTGTCGGCAGGCCCCGCAGGGCGCGACCGGCTCTGTCACCTCCACCTTCTCAGAGAAGGCGGTGATGGCAATGGCCTCGATGGGCACCTCGGGATATTGCGCCTGCGCGCTGAACATGGCCACACGCTCGGCACACAAACCGCTGGGATAGGCGGCGTTCTCAATGTTGTTCCCCCTTACAATGACTCCGTTCGACAAACGCACCGCCGCCCCCACGTGAAACTGGGAATAAGGCGCATACGAGTTCCTGGCCGCCTCATGGGCCTCGCGGAGCAACTCCGCATCCTGGGTGCCGAGTTCGTCCTCGCACTCGTAAACGACATAATCGGAAATGAATCTCTCTTTTCTCATCTCACAGAATTTTCGGGATCTGAATCCCCTTTTTCGTTGGCAAAGATAAACAAAGAATTGAAATAAGCATAAAAAGAAACGCCCGCTTGTGACTCAATGGTGTCTTCGGGGAACATCGAGATCAACAGGATGGTCAAAAACACCGTGTAGAGATAGCCCCGGTGGTCCGATGAGGAGAGGTAAGGCCACAAAAGGACGATGAGGAAGAGCGCCAATCCCACCAGTCCGAAACCCACCGTGATGGAGAGGTACTGGTTGTGGGCCTTGTGGCGGTATTGCGGCTCCAGGGGCGACTGCAACTCATCGTAGGCCTGTTGGTAGGCCTTGGGGATGTCGCCCGTGCCCACCCCGAAAAGCGGATGTTTTCCAATCAGGTACAGCGAGGCCTTGGAGTATTCGATGCGTTGCGAGAGGGAACCTCCGTTGGGGTTGTTGGCGTTGCGGTACATCTGGTACTCGAACAGGGTCTCCGCCAGGCGCGAGTAGAGTCCGGGATGGCTCCAGTTGACGTAGTTGGCGACACCTTGTTCCACGTTGCGGATGTCCTCGTCGGTCAGGGCGGCCACGCCTTCGGCGTCCTTGCGCAAGTCTTTCGAGGTGAGGTAACGCGCCAACGTGGCCTCCAGGTTTTCCCCGTTGAGGGTCTGCCCGTCGTAGTCCAAGCCGCTGCGCCGGTTCCAGGCTTCGCGCATCTCGGGACGGCAGAAATAAAGCCCCACATATCGCCCGTTCTCCATCGGGAAACACACCGTGTCGTGCCAATAGTCGTTGCCCAGGGCAGTCTTTTGCTCGATGTGTTCCCAGTCCACCTCGGGTTGGCGCAACATCGGGGCCACCATGCGGTACAACCCGAAGCCCGCCAACAGGGGGATGGCTATGAATAAGCACAGACAGGCCACACGCCAACCGGTGCGCTTGACCTTGGTGAAGAGCATGTAAAGCAAGGAGACTGCCACCATGCCCCCAAAGGCGGCATAGCCGGAAAGCGATTCAAAGATAAAGAGTTGGCAGCAGAACCACGCCAACAACGCGACTTGGACAAGACGCTCCCACCAGGGTTGACGCCGGGTGAAGAGGTAATACAGGAGAATGCCTATGACCAGCACGATGTTCAAGCAGAAACGGATGTGGCTGATGAAACGCGAGATTTCCCGCACATCCTGATAGTTGTGCCGCAGGTAGGTGCCGAAGCTGATGCAGGTGGCCACAAACACCGCCGCCACGTAGAAAAGCAGTACCAGGTCGAGAAGCTTTTTGCCGAGGGGTTTCACGGAGGAAAGCACCAGGGGGAACACCAGCAGGGGCAGTTTCACCTTCAGGTCTTTGAAGGCGTAGGCGAAGTCCGAAGTGTAAGCTAATCCTATAATATGCAATAAATATAGCGAAACTAATACTATTGCAGTCTTGTTATGGAGAAATCTCTTGAATTTGACGGGGATGGGGTCGCCGGTGAAGAGCCAGGCGATGACGAGGAGGATTTGGGAAACGCTCATCATGAAGGGCGACAGGGTGAGGCTTGCCGCCATCATGGCGAGAGGGATAAAAAGTGGAAAGTGGAAAGTGGAAAGAGGAGAGCTTTCAGTTCTCCGCCTTCTACTTTCCACTTTCCACTTTCCACTTTCCACTTTGTCAGGGTTTCAGGATGGATTCGTAGCGTTTTTTGTCGAGCAGGATATTGAAGGCTTCCTGCAAGTCGTCGTCGTTTTCGAGGGAGGCAATGATGCGTCCCACTTGGTAATAGTAGCGGCTTACGATTTCGAGGCGGAGCAGGTCTTCGATGTCCTTGCGGTTTTTGAGCAGGTCGTTCTCCTTGTCGGCCTGGAGTTGTTTCTTCAGGCTTTCGAGTTGGGGCTTGATGCTTTCGTAATAGCCTTCTTCTTTGGCGTCTCTTTCCAGGTCTTCCAGTGACTTTTCGCTTTCGGTGGTATAGGAGAATTTTTTGTCTTTCACGAACTTCATGAAGTCGTTATAGGTGGCGTCGTCGATTTTGAACTCTTTGGCGTTGGCAATGCTGGGGTGTTCGTGGGCGTATTTGGTGGCGTAGTCGAAGATATAGTTTCGTCCGTAGAGGTAGGCGGTGACGGTGGCGTATTTGATGGGGTCGATTTTGACGTCGGGCATGATGCCGTGTCCTTCATAGACGGTGCGTCCGGCGGCGGTGGAGAAGGGTTTGCCGAGGGTGTCTTGGGAGTTGAGAGGTGAGGGTTGAGAGTTGAGTGGTTCATTTTCTGGTTTTTCGCTTTCTGCTTTCTTTTTTGCGTTTTTGGAGTAGTCGATTTCCTGGATACAGCGACCGCTGGGGATGTAGTATTTGGCGATGGTGACTTTCATCTGGGTGTTATAGACGAGGGGGAGGATGTTTTGCACGAGGCCTTTGCCGAAGGTGCGTTGGCCGATGATGACGCCGCGGTCGTAGTCTTGGATGGAGCCGGAGAGGATTTCGGAGGCGGAGGCGCTGCCGCCATCGACGAGGATGGCGAGGGGGATTTGTTCGTCGATGGGCTCGTGGGTGGTGGAGTAGTTGTTGAGGGAGCTTTGGGCCTTGCCTTTGGTGGAGACGACGGGTTTGCCTTTGGGGATGAAGAGGTTGACGATATCGACGGCTTCGTTGAGGAGACCGCCGCCGTTGCCGCGGAGGTCGATGATGAAGCCTTTCAGGTCATGTTCTTTCTTCATGTCGAGGAGGTGTTGTTTCATCTCGTTGGCGGCGTTTTTGGTGAAGCTGTTGAAGGCCACGTAGCCGATGCCGTTGTCGAACACCGTGGCGTAGGGGATGTTGTCGATTTTCACCTTCTCGCGTTTCAGGGTGAACTCCATGGGTTTGTCGGAGCC
Organism: uncultured Bacteroidia bacterium; assembly: GCA_902783365.1. Taxonomy (GTDB): domain Bacteria; phylum Bacteroidota; class Bacteroidia; order Bacteroidales; family F082; genus Limimorpha. The sequence continues at coordinate 13,251 of CACZQL010000113.1, forward strand.
GTAGCGTTTGATTTTGAGGGTCACTTCGGTGCCGGGTTGTCCTTTGAGGAGTTCGCTGACTTGCTCGGTGTTTTTGTTTTTGGTGTCCACGCTGTTGACCATGAGGATGACGTCGCCGGCACGGAGTCCGGCTTTTTGGGCGGGCCATCCCTCGTAGGGGTCGGAGATGCGGGTGTATTCGCCGTCGTATTGGATGAGGGCGCCGATGCCGCCGTATTCGCCGGTGGTCATGAGCTTGTAGTTCTCGATGTCCGACTCGGGGATGAACACCGTGTAGGGGTCGAGTCCGTCGAGCATGGCGTTGATGGCCGCTTCGTTGAGTTCCGCCGGGTTGATCTCATCGACGTAGTTGAGGTTCAGCTCCCGCATCAGGCTGTTATAGATGTCGATGCTCTTGGCAATCTCGAAGTTGTTCTGTTTCTCCTGCCCAAATCCGGCAGTCACTAAAAAAAACCCAATAATTAATATCCCAATTTTTCTCATAATTAAAAACTTTCCGTTTTTCACTTTCCGTTTTCCGTTCCTACGGCACCGGGTCATAGCCGCTTCCACCCCAGGGGTTGCACGAAATCACCCGTTTGAGGGTGAGCCAACTGCCTTTGAAGGCTCCGTATTTCTCCAGGGCTTGGATGCCGTAGTTGGAGCAGGTGGGGACATACCGGCAGTTGCCTCCGATGAAGGGGGACAGGGTGATCTGGTAGAGCCTGATGAGCAGGATGAGGAGTTTAGTCAGTGGTCTGAATCGTCTTTTTTTCATAGCTGTGGATGAGTTCCTTGACTGCCTTGTCGGTTTTCCGGAGCATTTCCTCGAAGGGGAGAATGACGGTGGCTGTATATACTAACGCCACATCGACGGAAATAGTGTGCTGGCGGCAGAATTCGTAGAGGGGGCCTTTGTTTTTTCTCCACGACTCGCGGATGAGCCGTTTCACGCGGTTGCGTTTGACGGCGTGATGGAAGCGTTTCTTGGAGACGGAGAGGAGGAGCCGGCAGGTGACGGGGCGCCCGTCAAGGGAGCGGAACAGATAGACCACCCGGAAAGGATAACACGAAAAACCAGTCCCTTGGTTGAAAAGGGACTGGATGTCGTTGTCTTTGCAAATCCGCTCGTATTTCGGGAAATCCTCCATTATTTTTTCTTGCTCTTCTTGACTTCCGCGGCGATGAACTCTTCGATGGCCATGGTCATCGAAGGGGCGGTGTCGGTGGGAGCGTGGAAGTCGAGGTTGAAGCCGGCGTCAACGATGGCCTGGCAGGTGGCCTCGCCGAATCCGCCAATGGCCACGTCCTTTTGCTTGAACTTGGGGAAGTTCTCCTTCAGCGACTCGATGCCGGCAGGGCTGAAGAACACCAGCATGTCGAAATCGGATATCTTGATGGTCTTGGTCAGGTCGGCAGAGACGGTGCGGAACATGACAGCCTTGGTGAAGTTGATCTTCGCCTCGGTGAGCATCTCCATGGTGCTGTCGGAACTGATGTCGGAACAGCAGTAAAGGTAGCTCTCGTCCTTGTGCTTCTTGATGATCTCCAACAGGTCGGAGAAGGTTTGGTTGCCGTAAAACACCTTGCGCTTCCTGTACTGCACGTAACGCTGCAAGTACAACGCGGTGGACTCGTTGATGCAGAAATATTTCAGCGTCTCAGGGACGGCGTAGCGCATCTCTTTGGCCACCCTGAAAAAATGATCGATGGCGTTGCGGCTCGACAGAATGATGGCCGTGTATTCCGGCAGCTTGATGTGCTCCTGGCGAAGCTCACTGGCCGTGACCCCTTCCAGCTTGATGAATTTCTCAAAGGTGAAGTTAACCCCGTATTTCTTCATCATGTCACCGTATGGTGTCTTGCTAATATCTGCAGGCTGGGGTTGAGATACCAATATGGATTTTATCTTCATTCGTTCTTCGTTATTGTAAATGAACAAGTTAGTTGACTTGAATTAGCTTGCCGAGACGCCCCTGAACCCCGCGACGAGGAGCAGTGTTAAGGGTACAATTTCGAGCGTGCAAAAATACAAAAAAATGTAAAACGACGGAATTTTGTAAAAAAGTCTCGTGTCAATGTACTCCAACACCAGTTTCAGAAGGGCGGAAACCATGAGGAGCCCGAAGCCTATATAAATAAAAATGGTGTTCGGGACGTAAAGGATGAGCCATAAGATGGGCTGGAACAGCAGAAAACACAATGTGTCAACCGATAGCTCGATGGTGAGCTGCCTGACGACCAGCTCCGATTGGCGGAACAGCCAGCCCATCACCACGATGGCCAACAGTCGCAACACCACCCATCCGGCCACACAGGCCAGGGCAATAAGGAACACGTCGAAGCCGTTGTAGCGACTCACGTCGCGCGACAGGATCACCAAGGCCTTCTGCGCGAACAAGGCCATCACCAGCATGTAAGAGACCATGGAGGTGAAACCGATGAAACTCCTCGTGGGGTTCCACTCGCGGAGCAGCTGGTTGGTGTGCGCCGTGCCGCCAGGCACGGAGAGCAGCTGCCTGAACTGGTGGGGATACGTCTGCTTGTTGATGACCACCAGCAGCAACACCGCGGCCAGCAGGATGAGATTCCACCCCACCAACACCTCGTGAGTGTCCCTCACCAAGGGAGTGATGACCCCCTCGAATCCTTGTGTGAGAAAGCTGCTGAATGTGCTGTCGGGCATGATGGTTATTTTTTCGGGCTGCAAAATTACGAAAATCAAAGGAATGTTTTGGGTTATCATGGAAAATTCGTAAATTTGCGCTTCGTTTTGAAAACAACAATTCAACCATCAAATAACGACTCAAATGAATTTAATGCAAGAAATCATTGCCAATGCCCAAGCCAACAGGCAGCGCATTGTGCTTCCCGAAGGTGATGAACCTCGTACCCTGAAAGCCGCCGACCGTCTGCTCGCTGACGGCGTGGCCGACATCATCCTTATTGGACCCGCCGAGAAGATCCAGGAGATGACCGTGGAGTTCGGTCTCAAAAACATCGGCAAGGCCCGCATCATCGACCCCATGAACAACCCTGACCGTCAAAAATATGCCGACTTGCTTTTCGAAATCCGCAAGGCCAAAGGCATGACGCCCGAGCAGGCTTACGACCTTGCCGGCAACTTCATGTATCTTGGCATCCTGCTGGTGAAGGCCGGTGAGGCCGACGGCTTGGTGAGCGGCGCGCGTTCCACCACCGGCGACATGCTGCGTCCCGCCTTGCAGATCATCAAGACCGTTCCCGGCGTGAGCTGCGTCAGCGGCGCCTTCACCATGTTCCTCCCCGAGGGATGCCCCTACGGCACTGATGGCCGCATGGTCTTCGCCGACTGTGCTGTCACCCCGATGCCCACCGCCGAACAGTTGGCCGAGATCGCCATCTGCACCGCCGACACCGCCAAGGCCATCGCCAAGATCGACCCCGTCACCGCCATCCTGAGCTTCTCCACCAAGGGCAGC
>CACZQL010000114.1 GCA_902783365.1 uncultured Bacteroidia bacterium
ACAATTCCTCGCCGACATGGTTCAGCGAGGTGCATCCCGTTTCTAAGCAGAGTTCCATCAGTCCTTCTTGTTTTCTTCGGTTAGGGTTTTCTTGAGTTTCAGCAAGGCCACCTTGGTTTCGGCGGTGGTTTCGCCCAGTAGCGACGCGATCTCTTGGGCCACACGCATTTGCTTCTTGATGACCTCGTCGGTGGTGGTCAGGGTTTCCATCTTCACCTTCATGATGCGGTTTTCATAATCGACTGTTTCGGTGACGTCTTTAAGGATGCCGAAGATGACGTTTTGTCCAGCCAGGTAGTTGATGGATATGTCGATGTATTTCCCTGTGGTGGGGATGTGCGTCTGCTTGCAGGTGATGTGCTTCTTTTGGGTATAGGCGTTGTAAAAATCGATGGGACTGAAGAAGTCGGTGGCGGGGCGGCCTTTGGCGTTGGGGTCGTCGATCCCCAGGAGCTCCATGCCTTTGTTGTTGATTTCCATGATATTGAGGTCGGAGTCGAGCACGATGATTCCTTCGGGGCTGTTTTGGATGATCTCGAAGGAGAGTGACTCAGCGCGCTGGCGCATGTAGGGCAGGCAGATCTCGATGTCGGCGTAGCCGTTATACACGGCCCAGGCTTTTTCGCGGCAGGTGGCATAGCCGCACGAGCCGCAGTTCAGCTCGTCTTCAGGTTTCATCTTGCCGGTCTTGTGCAGGATGGCCTCAATGTCGCGCTCGGTGGCGGCCAGGCTGTGGCTGCGGAGGCGCGGGTGGGCGGCGGCCAGACTGAGGTCGAGCGGGCTGTCGTCTTGCGGACCGGTCAAGGTTTGCTTTTCGCGGCTGACGTATTTGCGCACGTCGGCGGTGGCCTTGATGGAGCCACCCTCTTTAACCAACGAGCAGGGACCGTTCACGCAGGCGTCCACGCAGAGGTTGATCTCCATCACCACATGGTCGAGGTGCTCGATGTGCTCCAAGGCCTCGACGCACTTCTTCGGACCGTCAACGGCGATGTATTCGTAGCCCTCGGGCAGCACGGGGAAGGAGTTGATGATGCCTTGCGGAATCGGGTATTCTTTGGCGAGGTTGGGCGTGCCGTTTTTCCTGTTGAGGCTGAGGTTGGTGATTTCGTCGAGCTTGATGTTCTTCTCTTCAAAGAGTTTCACCACGTCCTCAAAGGTCAGCACATGGTCGATCAGATGGCATTCTTCGGCTTCGCGTTTCTTGGCGATGCAGGGGCCGATGAAGACGATGCGGGCCTCGGGGTGTTGTTTCTTGAGGATTTTGGCATGGGCCACCATCGGTGAGTCAACGGGGGCGAGGTATTTGAGGGCCTTCGGGTAATATTCTTGAATCATGCGGCAAGCCGCGGGGCAGGCCGAGGTGATGAAGTTGGTGAACTCGCCCGTCTTGAGCAGGCGCGCGTATTCCTTGGTGACGGCTTGTGCTCCGACGGCGGTTTCTTCCGCGTCGGCGAAGCCTAACTTGGCCAAGGCCAGTTTCATCACTCCAAAGTCGGTGAGACCGAAACTCGATATGAATGATGGGGCCACACTGGCAATCACCTTGTCGGATCCGGCCAGCATCTGTTTCACTTCTTCCAGTTCGCTGTGAACGACTTTTGCGTTTTGGGGACAAGCCAAGGTGCAGTGGCCGCACAAGATGCAGCGGTCTTCAATGATTTCGGCCTGATGGCCCTTGAAATCGATGGCTTTCACCGGACATTCGCGAAGACATTTATAGCAATCTTTGCATCTCGCATTGCGAAACTCCAGGTATTTCGACATGATGAATGGGTATTAAAATTCAATAAGGGGATAGATTTCTTTTGCAAAAAGCTCTTCTGCGTTGTCTTTGGTGACATTGTGTAAAAGCAGGGCGCCGTCTTCGGTGGTGACGCTGGCTTTCGCCCTCGTGCTTTCCGGGATGTCGTCGGTTTTTACGTTCACGCCTTGGGCGCAATGGCCGAGGCAGAAACTGGCTTGCAATTCGACGAGGTCTTCAACGTCATATTTCTTGAGGATGTCTTTCAGGGTTTGGATCACATCGTAGGACCCTTTGAGGTGGCATGAACTGCCCACGCATACTTTAATATTCATTAGGGTTGGGTTTAGTGGGTTGTTTTTTTTAACGTTTTTTTCCTCTTTTTGTTGTGGTGACATGTAGTAATTTAAGGCGGGCGGCCACATTTTTTGTGGTCGCCCGCCTGTCGATGGTTATAATGACTTAAAAATCAACTTCGTTGTCGTAATAGCAGCACTTCAGCAGTTTCTCCATCTCGTCTTGCGTCGGGATGCGGGGGTTGGAGCCGGTGCAGGCGTCGCCGATGGCGTTCTTGGCGATTTCGGGCAGCCTTTCAAGGAACACGTTCTCAGGCACAAAGCCTTGTTCGCAGGGGTAGGAG
>CACZQL010000115.1 GCA_902783365.1 uncultured Bacteroidia bacterium
TGGTCGTCTCAAGAAAACGAGCCTTGTCAGCGACCCAAGTCAGGTTATAAATCTCCCATATTTCAAGGCTACCTTTGGTGGAGAAATCCCCCTCTGCCCTTTCGTAGCGAAAGGTATCTCCCACCAGTTTCAGATGCTTGGCGAACAGATAGCCACCCCAGATGTCGAAGCCCAGGAACACCACAATCATGGCAATGCAGAATCGCTTTTGTTTTTTATCGAAGACAGGTGTTTTGTCCCGGGGAGCCTCAGCGGCTTCTATTTGATTGATAATCTCGTCGCAAGGCTTGGTCTTATAGCGGATTTCAGCGGTTCCAAGAACAACAAAGATTACAATCGCAATACCAAAAACAACCGGGACCGCGCCTAAGTTTGGCACTCCTTTTCCTATCCAAGCCAAAAGCATACCCAGAGTCAAAATAATCCCAGTGGAATAGTTGAGAATCGTAAAAGTGGCGAAAAGCTTCTTAAAGCCTCTGGCTTGATTTGACAAGGTGATCAAATCTTCGTTTTCCAACGTCTTGAGGTGCAATTTTCTAGTCAGTAATAACTCAATGACCAAACAAGTCATGCAAAAAGCCACCCAAAACACTTTCGCCGGAAGAGAACCTCCCAATTCCCAATTAATGATTAGCATTCCAAGAAGTGCCGCCAACGGGTATAAAATGACTTGTGTCCAACGATATCGTTTATAAAAACCAACGCTATGGTTGATAGCCGACTTCATCAGCCTGTCGTTGACGATTTCCTGTTGGTCGAGTTGCACTTTCAGCGTTTCATATTGTGCCTTCAGTTGTTCTAATTCGTTCAGATTATTGTTTTCCATGATGAATTCCTTTCATTGTTTTTTGGACATTTGTACCAGTTTTTCCTTGATGCGAGCCAGCCTCACCCCAACGTTGTTGGCGGTGATGCCGATGATGGCCCCGATTTCGTCGTAGGGGATGCCTTCGAGCCAGAGCAGCACGAGGCTGCGGTCGATCAGCTCCAATTGCGAGATGAGGTCGTGGAGCTTACGGACTTGTTGGGTCTTGGAATCGTCGGCCTCAAAGGGGTCGATATCCACCGTCAGCGGCACCGTCTCGATGCGTCGGCGTTCCTTCTTGTCTTGGTTGATGGCCGTGTTCAAGGCCACGCGATACACCCACGTGCGGGCGCTGCTGCGGCCCTCATAATGGTCGAAGCCATTCCAAAGCCGAATCAAGACCTCTTGAAACAGGTCCTCCACTTCGGTCTTGTTATGCGAAAACATATAACACACTGTGTAGATGGTCCGCTTATGCTCCCCCACCAATAGTTCAAACTGATGTTCTTTGTCGTTGTTCATAATGCGTTCGTTTCGTTGCAACGTTCATCATGTTAGACAACAAAGGTATGGATTTATTACAGCGGTGGAATGATTTTTGATGTTTTTTTGATGTTTTGCGCACAACAACAACTCATTAGACATCTCATAATGAACAAAATATACCTTCTCTTATTTCTTTTATTATGGTCGGCACAAAACCTTTGGGCGCAGCGTCCCCAAAAAACGGTGGTCTTCGGGAACCTCGGGATGGAGAATGTGAACATCAGCGTGCTCAACACCCAGTACGGCACCAGCAGCGACGCCAAAGGCCGTTACGAGCTCACCTTCTACGACCGGAGCCGCGAAATCGACCTCTACTATTCCTGCGTCGGCTACCAGGACACCGTGATCTGCCTCCTGCCAAAACAGTTGCAGCGCGACTCCATCAACCTCAGCTTCAAGATGCGGAAGATGAGCTACGGCTTGCAGGAGGTGGGCATCACCGCCTCCCGCGACTTCTACCGAAGCGGGCATAACCGAAATATCGCCGACATCGCCTTCCAAGACGACAAGATGCTGTTGCTCGAAAACAAACCCAAAGCCTCCACCCTGCACGTCCTCGACTTGGAGGGAACCGACCTGGCCTCGGCGGATTATGAGGTGCTCTATGAGTCGATTTACCTCGACGCCTTCCACAACATCATCCTCATCGGACAAGACAGCTGCCTGCAGGTCAACCTCGACGAAAACGACCGTCCTTTCACCGTCTCCACCTTCACCAGGGAGTTTTACGCGGAGAAGCTGGCCAAGATCCTGTTCGAGTTCCACGGCTCCTACATTCTCAAGAGCCAGATGCATGACAAGGGCGTGTATTACTACAAATACAACCACGGCAAGAGCCAGGACTTCCTGTATGTGCTGAAAGACGACCCAGCCAAAGAGCAACGCCTCCTGTGCAGCTTCCTCGACACCATCGGATACCTGACCTGCCAGGCCACCCTGAACGCCATCATTGCCGATTACCATGATTACATCCAGCGGGAGGAAGGCATCGACCTCATCAACGAGGGCATCTGGGACGGGAACCTGGTCAGCCTGGCCGAGACGCCCGGTTTGATCGCAAGGGTGCAGTCGTATTGTCATTTCTTAGCCAAAGAATACAACATCCTCCCGCTGAAATTCAACGATTTCCTGCAATTCATTGACTTGGACACCCGCCACATTGTGGAGGTCAACCAAGCGTTCCAAGTCACCAGTGACCGAACCTTGAGGGTCCTCTCGGGCGAGGAGTATTTCAAGCGTCAATTCCTCCCCGACGCCGCCACGGGCCAAACCTACGGCCTCTTTGTGAAGGAGGGCGTGAGCTATCTCGGCTTGTACGACCCGGAGAAAGGCACCGTGGGCATGGGGCAGAAAGCCAGCAAAGGCAGCTACCCCAAGGCCTTCAAAGTGCATGGCGGTTACGCCTACAGCGTTTTCTTCGACAAACTGCGGAGTCAAGGATTCATCAGCAGGGTCAGCCTTGACTGATTCCCACGACCATCTTCCATCCTGATCACATAAAGCCCAGCCTTCCATCCTCTGAAATCGTATTCGAAAGTATCGCCACTGACAGCGCTTTCAAACACCTTTTCGCCTATTATATTATAGATGGAGAGGTGGCGGATATTATCAGCCTCGATGGTCACGTGGCCTGAGGTCGGATTGGGATAAACCCGCCCCCATGAGCTCTCAGTCTCAGCCACATCCGTGCAGTCCTCAATGATGTTGGTGAACTGCTCGCTCCAAGGGGAATTCTCGTAAGCCGAAACACAGCCGCAAGGCACCACAAGGGTGACACTTCCGAAGCCTCCGAAGGGATAGCTTTCAAGCGAAGGTGGCGTTTCGGCCAGAATCTCCGCATCCTTAAAGCCGGAGCAACTGGCGAACGCGAAGCTACCAACGGAAGCCAGATTCTTGGAGAGTGTCAGCGTGCCATCGAAGCCGCGGCAATCCTCAAAGGCGCTGGAGCCGATGGAGGTCACCAGATTAGGAATCACTAAGGAGCCGGTGAAGCCACGGCATTCCTCAAAGGTCCAGCTTTCGATGGAAGTCAAGGCCTCACTGAGGGTCAAAGTGCCGTCGAAACCCGTGCAATAGGCAAAAGCGGACTCGCCCACCTCAAGCACCGTATTCGGAATAATCAAAGAGCCTGTCAGACCTGAACAGCCTTCGTAAGCATAGTTGCCAATGGAAGTGATTTGTTCGGGTATCAGCAACTCGCCGACAAGGGTGCTGATATAGTAAAAAGCATCATCACCAATACGGGTGACATCGTCGGGGATCACCGAGTTTTGGCAACCCGAGATGAGTTCATTGGCGTTCGTTCTAATAATGGCGTTGCAATTGTTTCTGGAGTCATAAACGGCATTGCCGCTTTCCACCGTGATGGAGGTCAGGTCCGCGCATCCGGCAAAGGGATTCGTACCGATAGCAGTCACTGTGCTGGGAATGTCGATGCTCGTCAGGCCCGTGAACCAAAACGACCAGCCTCCGATGGTGGTGACCGAGCTGGGGATGATGATGGAAGTCAGGCCGCTGACACGGTTAAAGGCATCCTCTTCAATAGACACAACCGTGTTAGGTATGGTCGAGTTTTTGCAGCCAATCTCCAGTTTGTTGCTATAGGTCCTGATAATGGCGTTGCAGTTGTCGCGTGAGTCGTAATACTCGTTGTCGGGATCGACCACAAAGCCTTCAATGCCATCGCAGCAATAGAACGGCGTATAGCCAATGTCCTCGACCGAAGCCGGGATATTGACAGTGCCCGTGAACCCGCAGTAGTCAAAAGCATCATCGCCTATTTCCATAATGGTATTGGGTATCACCAAAGTGCCGTTAAGCCCATCACAATGGTAAAAGGCATAGCTGTCGATGATAGTGACCGTATAGGGATTGCCATTATAGTAGGCCACCGTCGGGATGTCGAGCGTTCCCGTCGCATCGTAACCGTCCACGTGACCTGTCACCGTCACCGTGACGTCATCGTAATTGATCGAGTATTCCAA
>CACZQL010000116.1 GCA_902783365.1 uncultured Bacteroidia bacterium
ACCAGGGCGGCTTTCAGGTCGTCAAGGGTGGTTTCAACATAGAATGACACATAGTTCACACCTGCGCCTAAAGCAAGCGTCTGGGTCACAGTGGTCAATTCGGGAGTGGTGAAGAAATCGCTAGCACTCCATTCAGTGTTGTTTTCACCGTCGCAGTTGGCGCCTTGCACTTGCCATTCGTACTCGGTTTCGGGAGTGAGACCAGTGAGGGTGGTAGTTGTGTCAGTGGCGGTAGCGGTCATCCATGTGCCGGCTTCGACGATTTCAGTTTCATCGTAAATAACGATATTGTCAATGTACAAATAGTATGCATCGTCAGAAGTGCATGCTATAACAAAGTATTCGGTGCCTTCAGGAACAACGACTTGATATTCGTGCCAATCAGTGTCTCCAGTTTCCGTTGTCACTTCGGCTTCCCAGGTCAGTTCTTCGAAGCTTGTTTCCTCACCATTGGCAAAGCCAACCTTGAAGGATTCTGCATAATTAGCACTATATGCTTTATACGAGAATGTCAAGGTCTTGCCGCCAACGCCTGCTCTCAGGTCGGGAGAAATCAGGTATTGAGGAGTCTCAGTTGTCCAGTGGAAGACAAAGCAAGCAGTTTCATCTACACCTGCAGTACTATTAATACCACCGCCACTTGCAAAATTATATACACTCCAATCGCCAATCTCACCGTCCCAGGTCTCGTTGACATAGTATCCATCGAAACCGGCGGTTCTGTATTGGATGTTGTAGCTTTCTTGATAGCCTGTCCAATTCAATGTGGCTCCGGTAGCGGTAGCTTCAGCGGTCAGGTTGTTAGGTGCTGCGCAAGCAGAAAGTGTGGTGAAGTTGGAGGTTGTCCATGTGCTTTCGCCATCTTCGTCGCAAACGGCTTGAACTTCAACTAAATACATGGTTTCTGGAGTCAAGCCTTCAAGAGTGACAGGGCTGGTGACGTTGGTCATGTCAGTCCATTCCACATCTGAAGCTGAGTAAATGGTGACATCGGTTTGGTCGTTCTCTTCATTGTCATCTAAACGAACAACGAATTCATAGGTCATGCCAGCCTCGAACACATAGTCGTCGGCGCGTCCACCTACATTACCACCAGATGATGCAATCCACATACGGTCGCCTGGAGTCGGGTTGGTGATGCACCAGTCGTAGGTGCCGGCAGGAATTTGGATGCTGATGCTGTTGCTGATTACAATGTTTTGAGTTGAAAGACTGCCATCAGCATTGACGGGGATCTTATATTCGAATTCTGCGTATGTTTCAGCAGAGGCGTCGCCGCTTGAGGTCAGGGCGCCAGTTTCAGGGATAATGGTGCCATAAGCTGTAGCATCGGCATCAAGCAGCATCTGATAGCCAGAGCCGTCTTGCCATACGTCGCCTGCCGTTAAAATGATGGTGGCAGGTGCAGTGGGATCTGGTGTTCCAGGACATCCATAACGCAGGTTGTAGCTCTCGGCCGTGCCTTGCCAGCTGATGGTGGCACCCGTAGGAGTGATATTGCTGGCGGTCAGTGCGGTAGGAGCGGGGCAGGCCACGGTGGTGGTGAAAGTGATTTCATCGCTCCACTTCTCTTGTTCGCACACGGGTTTCACCTTAACGCTATAAGCCGTTTCGGGGGTGAGACCTTCCAGAACATAAGGATTTTCATTAACAGTAATGGTGGTTCCGTTATAATCGATAACCCATTCAGTGGCATCACCGTTTTCGGTCCAGCTCAGCTCAGCACTGCGGGCAAGCACATTGGTAGCGGCAAGGTTGGTGGGCTTGAAGCAGGTGGCCACGGTACAGTCCACGGTATAATTGAAGGTTTCAAAGCCTTTACCACTGCCTTCCACGATTACTTCACCGTTGTTATCCTTAACCACGTAGGAGGTCTCATTAGCATAGCTGCCACTGACCCATACGAATTGGATTTCGCTGCCATCACACACGGCAAGGGTGTAGTTGGCTGAACTGCCACTTGAAATAGTGAAAGTGCCCAGTTCAGTTTCAGTGGCAACGTCAATCACTTTGATAGCATTGCCATTCCAGCCGTCACCATAGCTGTCGGTGAGTTCGAAGGTGATTTCGCATTGGTCTTCAGGCAAGCACATGTCGGTGGTGAAGCTTTCAGGGGTGGTCCATTCACTGGTAGAACCGCTGCAGTTGGCCTGAACAGCCACATTGTAAGTGGTGGCCAATGAAAGGTTGGTCAGCGTGTAAGGATTTTCTGTGACGTTGTTGATTTGGGTACCGTTCACCATAAGGTTCCAAGACGAGGCATCGCTGGTCCAGCTCACTTCGGCAGTAAGTCCGCCAGTGTAGTTCACAGTGACGTTCGTAGGCTTCTCGCACGAAGGAGTGAGTTCGAACACCACGTTGTCAACATGGATGTTGTTGTCGGCGTTTTCTTCAGTCGATTCGGCGTAGAAAGCGACGTTGACATTTTGTCCGGCATAGTCAGCCAAGTCGAAGACTTGGTGCAAGGCGGTAGGAGTGAGTTCGTTGAGCACATATTCCGAACCGGCATTGTCCCACTGGCGCAGGATGGTCCAAGTGGCCATATTGTCGGTCGAAGCCAGAACGACGAACTTATCGTCAGTACCGGTTGTTTGGGGATTAGCAGCTGTGCCGCTGTAGGCAGTGTAGGCCGCGTCGAAAGTGAGACGGGCACCGCTTTCCACAGGAATGGCAGGAGTGACAATCCACTTGCTGCATCCAGTGCCATAGATGTTGGCGTAGATATGGTTGCCGTCCAAAACGCCGTTGCCGGTTCCATTGGACCAACCATAAGAAGCGGTTGTAAGGGCTGTGCCAGCCATAACATTAGCCAGCAGGCCGCTGTATAGAGCCCAACCAGTGGGGATACTTGTCGAGCCAGAGAAGTCTTGGCTGTAGGGGAAGGAAGCAGCAGTGGTGAAATTGCCCGACAGATAGGGGTCGTTCTCTCCAGTGCAGTTGAACACCCTGACATTGTAAACGGTCAGTCCGTCGAGGCCGGTCAGGTTGGTGGTCGGGGTTCCGCTCACGGAGACTGTGGTCGCATTATCCCAGCTACTTTCAGAAGACTTCTTGTACTTCACTGTCCAAGCGGTTTCCTGGTAACCAGCCGTCCAGCTGAGGGTGGCAGAAGATGCAGTGATGTTGCTTGCCACAAAATTGGTAGGAGCGGCACAAGGATTTTCCGTCGTGAAAGTGGTGGATTTGAAGAAACTTGTCGAACCCGTGCAAACGGTCTGCACACCCACACTATAAGTGGTGTTTCCTTGGAGGGAACTGAGGGTGTAGGAGGCTGTCGTAAGGTTCTCCACGATGGTGAAGTCGGCATCGGTGGAAGCCTTGTAACGGAGGTTCCAAGTGTCGCCGTCGCCTTCCCAAGTCACCGTGGCACCGTCAGCAGTGACGTTTCTTGCGGCGATGGAAGTGGGCATGTCGCAATCACTTGCACCAGGTGTGTAGGTGAAGGTGGTCTTGGGGAGGAACTTTTGAGCTGAACCCGTTGAAGAACCATATCCACGCCATGCGGAATTATAGTCTTGGCTTACACCGGTCCAACCCGTAGCACTATAAGCTGATGTTCCGTTTTGGTAAACACCAATAAGGAGGTTTCCGCCTTCATAAGTATAATTCTCAGAGAAGGGCACTTCTATCTCAACATCTGTAGTTTGGCTTGTGAATGTGAAAGTGCTGTTGAAAACAGTGGTGGCGTCAGTAGTTCCAGTATAGGCTGTCATAGTTGTAAAGTCCACCTCTTTTACGAAAATGGTGAAACTTGGCTCAATGGTGTTATAACCCACAGAGGCAAGATAGAATTTCATGGCAGAAATGGTACCATTTGTCATCACTGCTAATTGTTCAGCTGGGATGACAAATTCGCATTTCACGCCTTCATCGCAATAAAGACCATAAATAGGAACATAATTGTTAGTAGTAGTTCCTTCATCATACACAGTCAGTGTTTCCTGTGCATTCGCTGCCCACGGCGCAAATAGCGCCATCAGCAGCATCAAAAGTAAGGTTTTTTTCATAGTTTGATATTTTTAAAATAGAATGTGTTTTTGCTTTTTCAGTCGCTTTTGAATTTGAAGCGTCAAAATTACGAAATTAAAATGGTAAAAAACAAGAAGATTCGCTTTTTTTTCGTGGGTATGATGTTTTTTTTCGCTGCCAATAGATTTTTTTGCTCGCAAAACTTGATGAAACCTTGTGTCAAGATTTAGAAGGGGGCGGACACATAGATCCGCCTCCAATGGGTTTATTCCTTGATGAAACGTTTGGTCACCACAGTGTCGTCGCTGTGGAGGCGGAGCAGGTAGGCGCCTGACGACAGATCGCTCACGTTGACCTCGAAGGCCTCGGCATCCACCGTGGCCTGGCGTACCAAGGCACCGGTCATGTTATAGACCTCGTAGTGGCGCACGACACGCTCGCTGTTGACGGCGAGCTGGTGGCTGGCAGGGTTGGGATAGACGGTGGCGGAAACACCTTCGGCCTCGGCCACATCCTGAGGCTCAATGATCAGGGCCACGTCGTCGATGTTGAGGAAGAACTGGTCGGTGCAGTTGAAGTGACGGAAAGCCACCCAGATGTTCTGGCCCTGGTACTGGTGCAGGTCCACACTGAAGCTGTACCAGGCACCCTCAGCCTTGGCGGTCATGGTTTCCTCCCATATAACGGTGAAGTCGGCGGGGTTGGTGTTGCTCTCCGTGGAGACGGCGACACCGAAATGCTCCTCGGGATAGTTGGCATCCTGGGCGGAAGCCTTGAACTCCAACTTGATGTAGGGTCCCTTTAAGGGCGAGACCAGGTAGTTGTCCGGGGTGAGGGCGCCGCCGCCGTAGTTGGAGGCGGAGGTGACGCACCAGGGGTTCTGGGTGTTGCCATAGTAAGGACGCATCTCCCAGTTGAGGTTGTCACCGTCAGCATCGATGGTGGTCCAGCGCATGATGCCGTCGTTGAAGTCGTAGAACAGGTCCTCGGTGGGGACGGGCGGCTCGGGCGGCACGGGAGCACCCCCCAAAGCATAGATGCCGATGAGGTTGGGACTCTTGTCCACGTCGCCAAAGAAACACACCGAGCCGTTGCATTCGCCGATGAAGGCGCCGCCGGCACTGCAAGCCGCGCCCCAGCCGGGCGTGACGGCAAAGTCGAAGATGTAGTTGGGCGTCAGGTAGTCGGCCTCAATGTCGTAGTCAAACACGTGGGCGGTGAAGCCTTCCACGGCAAACAGGTACAAGTGGGCATTGCCATCTTCGTCGGTGAAATAGCCGGTGCCGTGAACCGTGTGCCCGCCAAGGTTGTGGGGCGAAGCGGTCTTGATGACAGTGCCGTTACGGTCGATGAGCTTCAGGTCGAGATGGAGCTCGGGACTGCTGCCCGTGGCTCTCTCACCTACCCAAAAGGCATCGTAAACCGGGTCGTAGGTGCAGGTGCCAAGCTCGTTGAAGTCCGTGTTGAGCTGCGACACCAAAGTCTTGTTGTGCAGGTCGTAGCACCAAATGGTGCCGGAATGGGCGTCGCAGCCGTAGAAGTACTGCCCGTCATACGTCATGTCGCGGACGTAATTGTCGCCATTGCTAATGCCTGGAACGTCGAATTCCTCGAGGAGGGTGCCGTTCAGGTCGTACTTGAAAAACATCGACTGCACCGTCGATGACTTGCCCCATGCGCTGGTGTAGATGTGCTCACCGTCATAGACCACACCATGTTGGCGGCCTGTAGAGCATGAGAAAGAGGTGACGTACTCCCACGTGTCGCGTGGGTTTTGCTGTTGAGCTTGAATGGCGCAAGGCATCAAACACGCCAAGGCTAACAAAAAGAATAAATGTTTTCTCATATTAATAATATTGGATTCTTACTTCTTACTTCTTACTTCTGCCCTTCATACATCTGTACCTCATCGTATTTGTAAACCAGTTCGATGCCTACTTGGCGGAACATCTCCTCGCTCTCGGCTCCGTCGTGGTAGCGCCGTTCGCACACCACGCGGACGATGCCGCAGTTGATGATGAGCATGGCGCAGGTGCGGCAGGGGGTCATGCGGCAATAGAGGGTGCTGCCTTCGAGGGCGATGCCGCGGCGGGCGGCTTGGCAGATGGCGTTTTGCTCGGCGTGGACGGTGCGGACGCAGTGTTGGGTGACGCTGCCGTCCTCGTGGATGGTCTTGCGGAAGAGATGCCCCACGTCGTCGCAGTGGGGAAGGCCCTTGGGCGAGCCCACGTAGCCGGTGACAAGGATCTGCTTGTCCTTGACGATGACGCAGCCGCTTCGCCCGCGGTCGCAGGTGGCGCGCTCCGACACGGTGTCGGCAAGGTTCAAAAAATAGTCGTCCCACGAAGGCCGGATGTGCAGCTGCAAGAGCACCTTCTCCACCTGTTTGTACAGGTCGGGGATGGTGCCATCGTTCATGAACACGAAGTCGGCCTCCTGGATGCAGACGCCCAGGTTCTGCTTGTTGGGGTCGGTGGCGGTCATCTCCCTTTTCTCGTTTTCCTGGAAGGTCTCGAAGCTGATGTGGTCGGTTTCAGAGCCCCGCAACACGGCGCGCTCGTAGCGGGTGCGCTGGTCGGCATCCACGGCGAAGAGGTAAAACTCGCCTTTCTGCCGCAAAGAGGCAATCTCGCCCGGGGTGCGCACGCTCTCGATGACGGCGTTCTTTCCCTCGGCCTTGGCACGTTCAAAGAGCTGGTCGGTGATGTAGCTCGGCGTATGGGTGGCCCGCAAGTCGTTGCCCACGAGCGTCATGGTGTCGCGGTTCACCTCCAAGCCTCTCTTCACAATCTCTTCGGTGATGTAGGCCCTGACTGAATAGTGTACGAATCCCCGTTCCTTCACGAGGTAATCCACGATGGTGCCTTTTCCGGCACCCAATGTTCCTGTAATTCCTATAATTATCATTTTTTTTCTAATCATCTTTCACCCTACGGGTGATTTTTCCAAATTGATATTTTTCTAATTATCTTTCACCCTTGGGTGATGGCCTGTTTCGGTTTTAAGGTCGCCGACCCATTTTTTCACGTCGGTGGGTTGAAACTGATCCATGAGGTCGAGGAGCTTTCGGGGGTCGTCGCTGACGATGAGGTTGTCGGAGTGTTCTTTGCGGATGAAGCCCTCGTCGGTGGCGTGCCGGATGAAGCGGAGGATGTCGTCGTAAAAGCCATTCACGTTGTAGAGGGCCACGGGTTTGTCGAAGACGCGGAGCTGGCTGAGCACGTAGGCCTCGAAGAACTCGTCCATGGTGCCCAAGCCTCCCGGCATGGCGATGAAGCCGTCAGCCATGTCCTCGAGGATCTTCTTGCGCTCGGCCATCGACTCCACCACAACGAGCTCGTCGATGTCGTCGTAACCCACCTTCATGTCCATCAGGTGCTGGGTGATGGTGCCGGTGACTTTGCATTGACGCTCCATCATCACGTCGGCGATCACTTTCATCAGCCCCACGCTGCCGCCGCCATACAACAGCTCGCAGCGCCGCTCGGCCAGGACCAGGCCTAACTCGATGGCCTTAGCCCGATACACCGGATGGAAGCCCATGCTGCTGCCGCAAAAGATGCAAATTTTGTTCATTGAGAAATTTTTTTGCAAAGATATTATTTTTTACTTTTGCAGCAAATATTCTTCACGATATGGTACGAAATATAGGCATTTTGGGCGCTATGTCCCAGGAGATTGACGAGGTGAAAGCCCTCTTGACGGAGAAAACCGTTGTAAGCATCGCCAACCGCGAGTTCGTGGTGGGCAAAATCGGCAACGTGCGTTGCGTGGTGGCATTTTCCAAGTGGGGCAAGGTGGCAGCCACCATCACGGCCACCCTGTTGATTCAGGAGTTCGGGGTGACCGACTTGTTTTTCGTGGGCACGGCGGGGGCCTTGGCCGAAGGGCTGAAGGTGGGCGACATCGTGGTGTCGAAGCGCCTGGTGCAACACGACCTGGATGCCCGTCCCATGATTGCGCGCTGTGAGTTGCCCCTGCTCAACCGCATCTATGTGGAGAGCGACGCCGGGCTGACCGAGGTGGCGACGACGGCCATCACCCGACTTCTGGGTCGCGGTGTGGAAGCCATGGTGGGCAAAGAGGCCGTGGAGGAATTCCATTTGGCCCCGAAGCTCTATTTGGGCGACATTGCCTCGGGCGACCAGTTCATCAACAGCGAGGCCCGGCGGAACGAGATTTTGTCTCTGTTGCCCGAGGTGCTCTGTGTGGAGATGGAAGGCGCCGCCGTGGCCCAGGTGTGTCTCGAGTTTGGCGTGCCTTTCACGGTGATCCGCACCGTCAGCGACACCGCCGACCACAACGCGCGGGTTGACTTCGGCAAGTTTATCGTGGAGGTGGCCAACGCTTATTCAAGGGCCATCGTCCTGGAAATCATGAAGGAGTTGTAAGACAGGGATTTACTGATGATTTAAATCATCATTCGCTCTAATTTGTTTTTCCATCGTTCCCAATGTGGCATTTCCTTGGTGAGGAGGGCATAAAAGGCTTTGGTGTGGTTGCGATGGACGAGGTGGCACATTTCGTGGGTGATGACATAGTCGATGCAACAACGAGGTGTACAGATTAGTCTGGGATTCAAATAGATGTTGCCGTTGTTGGTGCAATAACCCCATCTTTTTTCCATTTTTTTAATAACCAGTTCTTTAGGTTTTACCCCGTAGGCGGAGAATTGTTCTATGATGGGTTTGGCGTATTCGGGGAATTTGATTTGCGCGCGTTCCAAGTACCATGCTTTCAAAACCTCCTCGGCTTTGGTTTTGTCACGACAGTCGATTTCGATAATGTTGTTCTGATAATGGACGGCATTTTCTTTCCCTTCCGTGATTCTCAACATGTATTGCCGACCCAAATAGAAGTGCGACTCTCCATTGATGAATTGCCGTTTGGTGGCAGGCGTTCCAAATGATTCAAAGTAGCGTTTTTGACGAAGGATCCACGCGGCGCGATGATGTACTTTTTTTTGGATGTCTTCAAGTGCTGTGTTGGCAGGCGCTTTTAAGGTAACGGCGCCATCGGGATGAACGGTGATGCCCAGCGTTTTCCTTTGTGTGTATTCAACCTCATATTCGATGAGGCTTGAGCCATAGAGGATGCGGTCTTTTGTCATCGGATCCAGATTTTTGCCACGTCCACGCAGCCGTCAATGATGATGTCCATGTCGTTGAAGGCGAAGTTCAGTTGATATTTGCGTTTGATGTTGTCGATCAGTTCGTCTTCGAGGCGGATTTTCATTTTCCCGATAGTGTCGCTTTTCGATTGCCAGTCCACCAAAACGGAACCATCCACAATCACCGTCTGGCGGATGATTTCGTCGAAGGCATGGGTTGTGGCCAGTGCCATCTCACGGACAGGCATGTCGGGAAAGAGTCGCTTGTAGTTCTCCAAAGCAATACCGAAATAGGCTTTTGCCGCATTGTTGTGTTCCAACTCTGAAGGCAGCTCGCTGTCGGTATGGTTGAGCACGTCTTCTTTGTATTGCATCATTTTCTCCAAATATTCATTGTCGGTCAATCGCCCTTGTTCGTAGAGTTCGATGGCTTCCTTGATGAGTTGGGAGAATTTCTTGTAAAAC
>CACZQL010000117.1 GCA_902783365.1 uncultured Bacteroidia bacterium
GAAGTTTTTGTCCGACAAATGGTACGAGCGCGACATCCTTGAGTACCACGAGGAGCAGTCCTTCAACCAGGGCTACGACCAAGGCGAGGCGATTGGCTTGGAGAAAGGCGAGGCGATTGGTTTGGAGCGAGGCAAAGCGATTGGTTTGGCAGAAGGCGAGGCCAAAGCGGTGCGCGAACTTGCCATGAAGATGAAGGCCGATGGTATGGACGACGAGACCGTTTTCCGGCTTACCGGCCTTAGACCTTCCTGACGGCAGTTGGCAGTTGTTCAGTTGGCAGTTAGCAGTTGGCAGTTAGCAGTGTTTTCCTGAGGTGAAAGGTGAGAGGTGATCGCCCGGAGGGCGAGAGATGGTTAGAAACGATATGCCACCACAAAGAATCGCCCGGAGGGCGAGAGATGGTTAGCCTAGTTTGATCCCATGGTAGCATCACATCACCCGCAGGGTGACAGATGGTTAGAAACGATGGATAACCCTGCAACGAATCGCCCGGAGGGCGAGAGATGGTTAGAAACGACGTTGGATAAAAACAGGAATCGCCCGGAGGGCGAGAGATGATTTTTGAACACGAATCTCACGGATTAAACGGATTTATTTTTGGGAATCACCCTAAGAATGATCACTGTTTTTGTTTTTTTTTCTATTTTTGCCCTTGTAAACCAAGCTAGTTTGCGATCTTGAAAGCGTTCAACCATAGAATCCTTCTGCTGCTCCTCGTCTTGTTTGGGAGTAGGGCAGGGGCGATGCAAGGCGTTGCCCAGGATGTTTTTACAGTGTCGTTGGACCCCGGCACCGGCAGCTGCGCCGTCGTCCAACTTGTCGAACAAGAGTGCCAAGGCGGCGTGGTGCTGCCCCTGGCCATTCCCTCCACCGCCTGCGCTTGCAACGGCTACTCCTTCCGAGGATGGGCCACCCACCCCGTGGATGACACCACTGCCCGACCCGCGTTGTACGAGGCAGGGAAGGCGTTTTACCCCTCGTCCGACACCACCCTCTTCGCTGTGTATTCACAGGAAAGCCATGAGGGATGGAAAGATGTCACCACAATCGCCGACTTCGTCGAAGGGGAGTATGTGATTGCCAACAAAAATGGGTCTAAAACCTTTTATCTTCCTTGCTCGGGCCCTACAACGCACCCTCCGATACCCAGAATGACCTTCAACAGCGAAGGTGAGCCTGTCACCGCGCCCTACGGAAACCAGCCCATCGCCCCCGCCAACCTCTGGACCATCGCCAAACTCAACGAAACCCAATATTCCATCAGCTACCAACGGGATGGAGTCACCTATTATTTGAAAGCCTTTGCCGACACGAACTATGGACTCCAAGTCACCACCTACGCGCCTTCCTCGGGATGGGAGATCAGCCAGGACAGCAATCATGGCCTCTTGTTGCGTTTCCCCGCTTGGGAGCCCGACCCCGCCAAGGCCGTCCGTTACCTCTGCAAGACCTACGAGAGCTGGGCAACCCTTACGTTTTATACGTATAATGGCAACCTCCACCTCTACAAAAGCCCGCCCGTCACCTATTCCACCCATCCTGACTGCCACTGCGACCAGTTCGAACAAGAGGTGACCCTTGCCGAAGGCTGGAACTGGTGGACGCCTGCGGTGCAATGCACCTTGACCCAGCTTGAGGAGGCGCTCGAAGACCATGGCATGAGCATCCAATCGTTTGAGGCAAGCGTG
Source organism: uncultured Bacteroidia bacterium (assembly GCA_902783365.1). Taxonomy (GTDB): domain Bacteria; phylum Bacteroidota; class Bacteroidia; order Bacteroidales; family F082; genus Limimorpha. The sequence goes on from CACZQL010000117.1 coordinate 1,690, forward strand.
AGCTACGACGGCGAGCAATGGGAGGGTACGCTCGATACTATTGTCGTTGGCCAGCTCTATCGAATTCAGCTTTCTGACCCCTGCGCCTTCAACCTCATAGGGGCCATCCCCGACTCGGTCACCGTGACCCCCACCATCGTCCCTGGCTTCAACTGGATTGGCTTCAAGGGCATCGAGCCCGTGTCCATTGCTGATCTCTTTGGAGTGGCGACCTCCGTCGTGGGCGACAAAGTTATCTCCCAAGACGAAGGTTTCGCCATCTTCAACGGCACAGCCTGGGAAGGCACTCTCACCACGATACGGCCAGGAAGGGGATACGTTTATTGGAGGTGAAAGGTGAAAGGTGAAAGGTGAGAGGTTAGTGGGTGGATAATTCGCCGATGGTGCGACCTAGGGCGTAGAGGCGGTCCCAGTCTTCTTCGCGGATGGGGGCGCCTTTCACCTCGACGGGTTCGGCCACGAGGTTCCATTTGCCGTCTTCGGCCCACTTGGCGAGGGTCTTCACGCCGCCGCCACTCCAACTCATCCCGCCAAAGATCCCGTAGTTCTTGTTCTTCGGCTTGAACTCGTTGATTTCGTGGGTCAGCAGCGTCATGTTGGGATACATGCTGGCATAGTGCGCGCAGGCTCCAAGGATGACGCCTTTGTATTTCCAGATGTCGCTCATGATGAAGCTTACCTCGGTCTTGGAGATGTCATACACTTTCACTTCTTTCACGCCGGCTTCCGCCGCCCCGCGGGCCACGATGTCGGCCATGACGCCGGTGTTGCCGTGCATGGAGCCATACACGATGACCACGCCCGGCTCGCTCTCCTGCTTGCTCCACTGCGTGTATTTGCCTAGCACCCAGGCGAGGTTGTCGCGCCACACCAGGCCGTGCGACGGGGCGATCATCTTGACCTCCAACCCGCCCAGCTTCTCGATGGCTTTCAAGGCCTGCATGGCCACCTTGCCCACGATGTTGGCGTAGTAGCGGCGCATGTCGTCCTCATAGAAGGCCAGGTTCACCTGGTCGTCGAAGATGCCGCCGTTCAGGGTGCCGAAGCCTCCGAAGGCGTCGTTGCTGAACACGATGCCGGAGTGCTGTTCATACGTCACCATCGACTCGGGCCAGTGGACCATGGGCACCATGAAAAACTGCAAGGTATGGGTGCCCAGGCTCAGCGTCTCGCCTTCGGCCACCACTTTGCGGTTCGTGATGGGGCCGTAGAAGGCCTCCAGCGGGCCGAAAGTCTTGGCGTTGCCCACCACCTGGATCTCGGGCCATTCCCTCAGCACCGCGGCGATGGAGCTGCTGTGGTCGGGCTCGTCGTGGTTGATGACCAGATAATCCACCTTGCGGCCTTGCAGCGCCGACTTCACCTTGAAGAGGTACTCCTCGATGAAGCCCGACTCCACGGGGTCGATGAGGACCACCTGCTCGTCCACGATGAGGTAGGAGTTGTAAGACACGCCATTGGGGAGCTCGATATGGTTCTCAAAACGGTCGGTGCGACGGTCGTTGACACCGACATAATAAATATGTTCTGTAAGCTGTATTTGTTTCATTGACTTTGTTTCTGTTAATTGTTGGGTGGGGCAGGCCATCCTTCACATGAGTTCCTCGAAGTCTTCCACGCCGTGTTTGCAGAGTGGGCACACGAAGTCGTCGGGGAGGAAGTCGCCTTCATACACATAGCCGCACACCTTGCATTCCCAGCGGCGTTTGCCGTTGCCGGAGGTCTCGGGTTGTGGTTTGGGTTTGATGTTCTTTTGGTAGTAGTCGTAGGTCACCGAAGGCTTGTCGGAGCGCATTTGGGCGTCAAGCACGTCGGCGATGAACATGGTGTGGGTGCCGAAGTCGATGCTTTTGTTGACCCGGCAAGCCAGGTAGGCGTTGATGTATTTCGGCAGGTACAGCACGTGGTTCACCGCCCGGAGCTCGGTCTCGCAGAGGGCGAATTTGTTCACGTTGCGTCCCGACTGGAAGCCGAAATGCTCGAAGACGGACATTGGGGTCTCGGTGGTGAGCATGTTGACGTTGAACACGCACGAGTCCTTGATGAGCTCGTGCGTGTAGTTAGCCTTGTTCACCGTCACGGCAATCTGCAAGGGGTTGCTGGTGACCTGGGTCACCGTGTTCACGATGCAACCGTTGTCGATGTTGTCGTAATTCGTGGTCAGGACATAGAGTCCGTAACCAATGTTAAACAGTGCTTTGTTGTCCATCCTTGAAGGTTATTCCATCACAGAGAAACTGTCTTTACCGATGCCGCAGAGGGGGCATTTCCAGTTGTCGGGGATCATTTCAAAGGGGGTGCCAGGAGCGATGCCGCTGTCCGGATCGCCTTTCTCAGGGTCATAGATGTACCCGCAAACGTCACATACGTACTTTTTCATAATGTTAAAATATTTAAAAAGGTTTATAATCTCTAAAATCTAAATCAGTGTTGAATGGCCATGAGCCGGATATATTTCAAGGTGGTCTCCGACCAGTTGGCGTCGCCGGGTGTCTGGTAGCGGGCGTTGCCTTTCGGGTCGGGGGTGAAGAGGGTTTCGCCGGTAGGGGTGAGGGTGATCCATCCGCGTTCCGAGATCTTGGGCATGGCTTCGTCGCCCTCCACCGCGTTGATGACCGCCAGCGGGTCCCACATCTTCTGGAACTTGTCCTCCACGAGGTATTGGTAGATCCATTTGATGGGGTGGATGTCGGTCCAGCTGAGGTCGGCGATGACCTGTTGGGCCGAGTAGTAGAGCGGGTCGCCCACTTCGCCGGGCGAGAACACCATTTCGATGTCTTTGGGCAGGAGCTCGAAAAATTTAAGGGAGAAGTCGATGGCCGCGGTGAAGTTGTAGTCGTGTTCGTAAGAGTCGCCGAACACGCCGCCCATGATATAGATGTCTTTGATTTTGCGTTGCACCAGCTCCACGCCGTTGAGGGGGGAGAACTCGTCGGGGCCCGACTGCAGCAGGCGCGACAGGCTTGTGACGAAGCCTACGGACACGATGGTCACCGACTTGTCGGGTTGTTTCGCGAGGAGTTTGCGGTAGAGCTTGTAGCCGTCCATGTATTCGCCGTTGTCGCCCACCGTGCGTTTGAACAGGAGGTTGGCCTCTGTGTCGCGGGCGTAGGCCATGTTGTGGTAGGGGATGAAGACCCTTGGCGACTTCACGCCAGCGCGTTCGAGGCCGATGGGGATGTCGGGGTAGCCGTAATAGTTGTTCATCACATCGACGGCATCGGCGTTGGCGCGGTGCATGCGGTCCACCACCACGCCCAGCAGGGTGCAGCGTTTCATGTCCATGTAGCGGTAGAGCATCATCAGGGCGAAGAGGTCATCGGTGGAGCTACCCATGTCGCAGTCATAGATGATGCGGAGGTCGTGTTGCTCATAGTTCGACTTCACGTTGATGCCTTTGGCGCAGGAATATACGGTGTGTTGGCCGTTCTCGCGGGCAAAGGCCAAGGCAGCGGCGAGGCTGTCTTCGGGGAACGATTTGTTGCTGTCGAAATAGTAGTCACCCTTCTCAGGGTCGTACCAGCCGCCCACCAGGTTCTCGTGGGCATGAGCGTGTTTGAGCACCTTGAGAAGGCTCTTTCGGCTGAAACTGTTTTGTGTTTCTTTATAAGATACCATCAGTCCCTCGGTAGGCTGTCGCATCGTGTTGAGGTCCAAGGAGAATCCTTCAGGATACATCTCACCCAGGAGGTAGATGGCCGTAGCCAAATCCTTGTCGGAAAACTGGTTTTTTTTCGCCGTGTCGCGCTGCGCCATCCCGGAGATGGCCATTAAAAAACAAATCGATAAAACTATTGCTCTTTTCATAACTCAAAAAAATTAACCTCTCACCTTTCACCTAATGCTGTATGGCCATCAGTCTGATATATTTAAGCACCATGTCGCACCACACTTCGTCGCCGGGGAACTGGTAGCGGGCGTTGCCTTTCGGGTCGGGGGTGAAGAGAGTTTCGCCCTTTGGGGTGAGGGTGACCCAGCCGCGCTCAGAGAGTTTGTAGAACCCGTCGCCCTCAACGGCATGGATGACTGCCTGGGGGTCCCACATCTTTTGGCCCGTGTCGCAGTTGAGGAACTGATAGATCCATTTGATGGGATGGGTGTCGGTCCAGTCCATGTCGGCGATGACGGTCTCGGGACGGTAGTCCAAGGGGTCGCCCACCTCGCCTGGGGAGAAGATGATATCCACCTCTTTGGGCAGCAGCTCAAAGAATTTCAGCGAGAAGTCGATGGCTGCCTTGAAGTTATAGTCGGGCTCCACGGCTTCGCCGAACACGCCGCCCATGGCATAAATCTCTTTCACTTTGGCGCGCACCAGATCGACGCCGTTCAGGGGAGAGTACTCGTCGGGCCCCGACTCCAGCAGACGGGCCAGCGAGGTCACGAATCCGATGGAGGCGATGGTCACCGACTTGTCGGGTTGTTCGCTGAGGAGCTTGCGGTAGAGTTTGTAGCCCTCCATGTAGGTGCCGTTGTCGCCCACGCTGCGCTTGAACATAGGCACTGCCTCGGTGGTGCGGGCGTAAGGGGCGTTATGATAGGTGATGAAGACGTGCGGGGTCTTGACGCCCTGGGTCTCCAAGCCGATGGGGATGTCGGGGTAGCCGTAGAAGTTGTTCATCATATCCACAATGTCGGCGTTGGCTTTGCCCATGCGATCGACCACCACGCCGATGAGTGAGCAGCGTTTCATGTCCATGTAGCGGTAGAGCATCATCAGGGCGAAAAGGTCGTCGGTGGAGCTGCCCATGTCGCAGTCGAGGATGACCCGGATGTCCTTTTGCTCGTAGTTTGACCAGATGTTGATGTCCTTCGAGGCCACGTAGATGGTGTGTTGGTCGTTGTCGCGGGCGAACTGCACGGCGGCGGCGAGGCTGTCTTCGGGGAACAGGCGGTTGCTGTCGAAGTAGTATTTGTCCTCCTCGGGGTTGTACCAGCCGCCCACCAGGTTCTGGTGCTTACGGGCATGCTTGATCACGTTGGGGATGCTCTTGCGGTCAAAGCTGTTTTGTGTAGCTTTGTACGAGACGATGAGGCCCTCGGTAGGCTGGCGCATGGTGTTCAAGTCGAGGGTAAACCCGTCGGGGTACATCTGCCCCATGGCATAAATGACGTTCACCAACTCCTTGTCGGTGAGCCTTTCCTGCCCAAAGCAGCACGTCGCCATGGCGAGAAACAAAAAGATAAGTGTACAGGTTTTCTTCATCACTGTGAATACGGTTTGTTTGACATTCTTTCTGCAAAGATAGTTTTTTTTTCTTAAAGGCAAAGAAAATGCTTAATTTTGCGCCATGATTCTACCCGAGCATCATCTGAGCGATTTCGCGGCCATCGACTTTGAGGCCGCCAATGGAAAAGTGACCAGCGCGTGCAGCATGGGACTGGTCATTGTGCGTGGCGACGAGATTGTGGAGCGGTTCTACAGTCTCATGAAACCCGTGCCCAACAAATACGACTTCTACACCACCAAGGTGCATGGCATCTCTTATCGGGATACCAACAACGCCGACCTCTTCCCGGCGGTGTGGGACAAGGTGGCCGACAAGGTGCAGGGGCTGTCTTTTGTGGCACACGGCATCTCGTTCGACGAGCGGGTCCTCAAGGCCTTGCATCAGCTCTACCACATCCCTTACCCGAATTACCCCTTTTACTGCACCCATCTCGGCTCGCAACAGCTGCTTCCCGAGCTGGAAAACCACAAGCTCCACACCGTGGCCAGGTGTTTCGGTTTCGAATTGGAACACCGGCACAACGCCCTCGCCGACGCCGAGGCCTGCGCCGTCATCGCCATGCACATCTTTTAGTTGACTTCGATCACTCCGCTTGCGATGCTCGAAAACTAATTATTTAAAAAAAGTGTTAGGAAATCAAGGAAAGAGTTCTTATCTTTGCCCCACTAAATTCTTATCATATTATCATGTTCGAGATTATACACAAAGAAACCTTCGCGGCCGAGACCTACCTCATGGACGTCTATGCGCCGCGTATCGCCCATTCGGCTCTTCCGGGTCAGTTCCTCATCGTCAAGATGGAAGATAACTCGGAGCGTATCCCGTTGACCATCAGCGACTACCATCGCGTCAGGGGAACGGTGACCATCGTTTTCAAGGCCATTGGCGAATCCACTAAGAGAATGGCCGAATACAAGGAAGGCGACCGCTTCGCCGACATCGTAGGCCCTTTGGGTAAACCCTCCGAGTTTGCCACGATGACGGCTGAGGAATTGCGCAAGCGTAGCTTCGTGTTTATTGGCGGCGGTGTGGGTATCGCCCCCATCTATCCACAAGTGAAATGGCTGAACGACCATGGTGCCACAGCCGACTGTATCATCGGTGCCCGTACCAAGGACTTGCTCATCTTCGAAAAGGAATTGGCTGAAGTCAGTAATTTGTATGTCACTTCTGACGACGGCTCTACAGGCCGTAAGGGCTTGGTGACCGACGTGCTGCGTCAACTTGTGGCCAGCGGCAAGCAGTATGACGAAGCCGTGGCTATCGGCCCGATGATCATGATGAAGTTTGCCACCAAGACCTGCGAGGAGTTGGGCATCCGTTGCACGGTGTCGCTCAACTCGATTATGGTTGACGGCACGGGCATGTGCGGCGCTTGCCGTGTGAGCATTGGCGGCAAGACCAAGTTCACTTGCATCGACGGTCCCGAATTCCTAGGTAAGGATGTTGACTTCGATGAGGCCATGAAACGTCAGGCCATGTATAATAATGTGGTGACGCGCAAGCAACTGCAAGCAGAGGAGAAGGCCGAAGGACACAAATGCCATATCGGAGGCATCTCCGAAGAGACCTTCGACAAGAAAAAACGTGTGCCGGTGCCGGAACAGAAGCCCGAAGTCCGCGCCCATAACTTCGACGAGGTGTGCTTGGGCTATTCCGCCGACATGGCCATCATGGAGGCCCAGCGTTGCCTGCACTGCAAGAGCCCGCAATGCGTGGCACATTGCCCTGTCAACGTCAATATCCCCGATTTCATTGCTCGTGTGGCAAAAGGCGACTTCGAAGGTGCTGCTGGCGTCATCAGCTGCGACTCGGCACTACCGGCTGTCTGCGGTCGTGTGTGCCCGCAAGAGACCCAGTGCGAAGGCGCTTGTGTGATGGGCAAGAAATTCGAGCCTATCGCCATCGGTAAGCTGGAGCGTTTCGTGGGCGACTATGCCATCGAGCACGACCTGCACTTCAGCAGCCAGAGCATCCCGAATGGTCACAAGGTGGCCATCATCGGCAGCGGTCCCTCAGGCCTGACCTGCGCTAAGGATTTGCTCTCGATGGGTTACGATGTCACCATCTTCGAGGCCTTGCACGAATTGGGCGGCGTGCTGATGTATGGCATCCCGTCGTTCCGTCTGCCTAAGGAAACGGTAGTGAAGAAAGAAGTGGAAAGCGTGCGAAAGTTGGGCGCCAAGTTCGAAAAGGACGTGGTCGTTGGTCGCACCATCACCATCGACGAGTTGATGAAGCGCGAAGGCTTTGAAGCGGTCTTCGTCGGCTCGGGCGCTGGTTTCCCAATGATGATGAACGTGCCGGGCGAAAACCTCTGCGGTGTGGTTTCAGCCAATGAATTCCTGACCCGTAACAACTTGCTCTTCGCTTATAAGGAGGGCTATCAGACCCCGAACTACGTGGGTAAGAAGGTCGCGGTGGTCGGTGGTGGCAATGTGGCCATGGACGCCGCCCGTACCGCGTTGCGCCTCGGCTCTGAGGTGCATATCGTCTATCGTCGTTCCGAGGCTGAATTGCCTGCGAGAGTGGAGGAGGTGCACCATGCCAAGGAAGAAGGTGTCATCTTCGATCTGTTGACGGCTCCTGTTGAGGTGCTGGGAGACGAAAACGGCTGGGTGAAAGGCTTCAAGTGCGTGAAATGCGAACTGGGCGAGCCCGATGCCTCTGGCCGTCGTAGCCCTGTCCCGATTAAGGATTCGGAATTTGTCCTCGATGTCGATATGATCATCATGGCTCTCGGAACCTCACCGAACCCGCTGATTGGCAGCACGACCCGCAACCTCGACTTGAACAAGAAGGGTTGCATCGTGGCCGATGAGGTGGGCACGACCTCACGTCCGGGCATCTTCGCCGGCGGCGACGCCGTCAGCGGTGCCGCTACCGTCATCCTCGCCATGGGCGCCGGCAAGAAAGCCGCCAAGGCGATCGATGAGTATATTAAAAGGTGAAAGGTGAGAGGTGAGAGGTGAGAGGTGCTGGTAAAAATAGTATTTTATGTGAGAAAAGTCTGAACTTCGCGGTGCGGATAGTGAAGTTCTATAAATATCTCTGTGAGGAGAAACAAGAGTATGTCTTGAGCAAACAGGTTTTACGCTGTGGCACTAGTATTGGTGCCAATTTGAGTGAAAGCCGAAATGCCCAGTCAAACGCTGACTTCATTAGTAAAATCAATATTGCCCTAAAAGAGGCTAACGAAACGCACTACTGGCTTGAATTGTTTCTGCGATCCGAGATTATACCAGAAGAGTTTTATTTTTCACTGAATCAGGATCTTGAAGAATTAATCGCCATGCTGGTTTCAGCACTAAAAACGCTTAAAAAGGTGAAAGGTGAAAGGTAGCCTGCGGTAGCACCTCTCACCTTTCACCTCTCACCTTTCACCTCTCACCTCTCACCTCCACATAAAAGACGGTTGGGTCGTCATCCTCGCAGAAGGACTCGTCGGTGTAATACTGGCCGGGCTTGTCGTCCTCAACAAAGAGGAGCAATGTGACTTTCTTGAAGGGGATGGGCTGCCCCGCTTCGCTGTAACGCTCAATGTCTTTTTTGGTGAGCCCCTCAATCTCCATCATTTTCAACATGAGGGCAAGGTCGAGGTTCACGTTGAGCAACTCTTTCTTCCACTCGATGCTGATGACCGCCGTGGTGTAAAGCTTGAAATTTTTGACTTCTACTGGTTTCATGATTTACTAATTTACAGATTTTTTGCAAAGATGTAAAATTTGCACGATTGTTGCATCCCTGTTCGGCGTTTTTTTGTAATTTTGAAGCCAAATTTAAACTGAATACTATGCGCAAACATGTTATTTTATTTGCCGCCGCCATGTTGATGTCGCTGGCTGCGGTTGCTCAAGACATTGAGACACTGGATGTTAGCAAAGAAGCCGATGGTCGTTATAGAAAAGAAGTTGGCTTGTTTATCTTTGAAGGAAACGTGAAAAACGGTAAAAAGGAAGGCACCTGGTATCAGATTCAATCCGACAAACACCTGATTCAGAAAGTCGTGGAGTTTGAAAAAGGCGAAAAGAGCGGCGCCTATCTCGAAATCGACGATACCGGCACCCTGGTCAAGAAAGAGGAATACTCCAAAGGCAAGCTGAACGGCTCCTCTTATGCTTGGTATCGTGGCGGTCGCCTCTCCGCTATGAACACCTACAAGAACGGCCAACTCGACGGTGAGCAGATCAAGTGCTACGAGCAGGGTGGTAACCAGGAAATCTCCAACTACAAAGCGGGTGTTCGCGATGGTGCTACCACTTGGTTCGACCAAGAGGGCCGTCGGGTCATGAGCATTGAGTACAAAAACGGTCAGTTCAACGGAAAGCAGGAGACTTACTACAAGAACGGCCAGCTGAAGAGCTCCAAGATGTACAAGGACAACACCCAGGATGGAGAAGCCGTCGAATATTACGAGAGCGGCTCCATGAAGTCACAAGCCAACTACAAAAAAGGCCAGCTCAGTGGCAAGGTGAAGAATTTCGAGGACAAAGGTCCGGCCCCTGGCTCCAAGAAGGTGATTGACCCGAAAGAGGCCGAGAAACAGGAGGAGATCGAACGTAGAAAGGCGATTGAGAAGCGTGCTGAGCAGAAGCAGAAAGAGTTCGAGCAGAAGCAGGCCGAGCGGAAGCTCAAGAACGACGCGAAGAAGAGTGGCAAGGCTGACGATAAGAAGACCGATGCCAAGAAACCTGTAAAGGTGGGTGATAGCAAGAACGGCGCGAAGGTAAAGAAAAATTGAGGAAGTTCCTGTTTTTCATGGTTTTAATAGTGGTGTCCTGCGCGCTTCGCGCGCAGGACACCATCACTTTGGGCTCCATCGAGATTACCGCCGACCCCTACCGGCAAGAGGCCCTGCAACCCCTGCTCATGCGTAAAGTCGATTCCCTTACCCTGCAAACCCAAAGCACCTCCAACCTCTCCGAACTCCTCATCCGGCACAGCCCCGTCTTCATCAAGACCTACGGCCCTGGCGGCACCTCCACCGCCTCCTTCCGCGGCACCACCGCCAGCCACACCCTCGTCCTCTGGAACGGCTTCCAACTCAACGCGCCTACCCTCGGACAAGTTGATTTCAGCACCATCCCCGTCTTCCTCGCCGACGACATCGACCTGAAGTGGGGGAGCGGCACCTCCAACAATAGCGGCGGCCTCGGCGGCGCGGTCAACATCGAAAACAAAACCTCCTTCGGCCAAGGGCTCCTCCTCGACCTCAAACAAACCTACGGCAGCTTCAACACCCTCGGCAGCTTCGCCACCGTGGGCTACTACGGCAAGAAAGCCTCCTTCCGCGTCAAAGCCTATCGCAACTCGTCCGACAACGACTTCAAGTACCTCAACACCGGCCTCCTGCCGCACAAAAGGATGCGGCAGCAAAACGCCGACTTCGTCGATTACGGCGTGATGCCCGAAGGCAGCGTGATGCTCAAACACGGCGTGCTCTCCCTCTCCTCATGGAACCAATGGAACCACCGCAACCTGCCTCCCATCATGCCCAACGCTGAGAATACCAATACCGACGAATGGACCAGCGATAACTTCTCAAGAAACTTCCTCTCCTATAAACTCTATTGGAATACCGGCAACCTCCAGCTGAAGTCGGGTGCCTTCGTGGAAAACCAGCGGTATTTCCTTGAAACCCACACCGATACCGACTCTGTGGTTACCCACATCAACTCCGAGAACCACGCCCTGATCCTCCATCAGATCGCCAACGTGGAACAGCAGCTCTTCGCCTCCTGGAAGCTGAAAGGCAAGCTGCAATGGGACAACGAGAAGGTGGAGTCGAACAACTACGAGGACGTCAAACGGCGGAACCTCCTGTCGGCTTATCTCGCCGTGGAGGGACATCCTTTCCTCAACGCAGACCTGAGCGTCACCGCCCGCTACGACATGGTGGATGGCAAGTCGATGGGCGTTTTTCCCACGGCCACTTTCACCTATCACGCCCCCAAGGGCTTCCTGCTCTCGCTCGGCTACAGCCACAACTACCGCAATCCTTCCCTGAACGACCTGTATTGGTATCCGGGCGGCAATCCCGACCTGCTGGCGGAGAACGGTCGCACCGTCGATCTCGCTGTGAGCTACCATCTTGAAAAAGAGGGTTTTGTGGTGGATTTCCGCTCGGGAGGCTATCTCTCAAAGGTGAATAACTGGATCCAATGGGTGCCGACTTCCTACCGTTTCTGGGTGCCTGAGAATGTGGCCAAGGTGTTTGCCCGCGGGGTGGAAAACCACCTCGATGTGGGCTACAAGTGGGGCGACTGGAAGCTGAGCCTCTCCGGCAACTATGTGTTCACCGTCACTACCGACGAGAGCGAGAACGCCGTGCAGCACGGCATCCTCGGGAAGCAGCTGATCTACATCCCAAGGCATCATGGCAACCTCTTCGCCAACCTCCGCTGGAAGACCTGGGATGTCGGCTACACGATGGAGGTGACCGGACGGCGCAACACCTCTTATGCCGACGAGGAGCTCTTCGACCTGCCCGCCTACATGCTGCATCATGCCTATCTCGGTAAAAACCTCCAGCGCTTCAGGATTGAGTTGCGCTGCAACAACCTCACCAACGAGGACTACCAAAACGTGCTGTGGCGCGCCATGCCCGGACGCAGTTTTGAAGTGATGGTGAATTACAAGTATTGATTCCCCTCATCCTTAATGACTAGGTGTTTTCGAGAATATCCCCATTTTTGGGGATAGGAAACCATCTCAAAAGGCCGTTGTTTTGCACCTTAAAATATTATAGCGTTATGCAAAGGAAACAACAACTGATGATGGGTTGTTTGCTTGTGTCGATGTTCTTGACTTATCACACATTGCAAGGTCAGGAGCCTGCCAAGGAACAGCCGAACCAGACGGAGGCAAAGCCCTCGCGCCTGACGATTGGAGGGTATGGCGAAGCGGTCTATACCCGTAACTTTTACAGCGACAACATGTTCCGCTACTCACATGCCTCATCCTATACCGATGCCCAAGGCCATGGCAGGATTGACTTGCCGCACGTGGTGATTAACTTGGGTTACGACTTCGGCAAGGGATGGTCGATGGGCAGCGAGATAGAGTTTGAGCATGGCGGCGCGGAGGTCGCCGTGGAGATCGAGGCGGAGGAGACTGGCGAGTTTGAGCATGAGATGGAGCGTGGCGGCGAAGTGGCTTTGGAGCAGTTCTGGATCCAGAAGTCGTTTGGCAAAGGCCTCAACCTTCGCATGGGCCATCTCGTGGTGCCGGTGGGGCTTTCTTTCAATGATCCGGCGCCCACCGAGATCTACACCTGCTACCGTCCTGAGGGCGAGTTCACCATCTTGCCCTGCACCTGGCACGAGACCGGCATCAGCCTTTGGGGAAAGCTCGGAAACTGGCGTTATGAGGCCATGGTGATTCCTGCCTTGAACTCCAACATGTTCAACAACGCCAACTGGGTGAAAAACGGGTCGGCTTCGGCCTACGAGTTCCGGGTGGCCAACCATCTTGCGGGGGTGTTGCGCATCGACAACTATTCGGTGAAGAACCTGCATCTTGGCGTGAGCGGCTATGTGGGCAACTGCTTCAACAACGACATTGTGACCAACGAGTTCTCCGAGACCAGTCCTTATAAAGAGGTGAAAGGCACCGTGGTGATTGGCACCGCCGAGTTCGACTACAAGGCCGACGGCTTGGTGTTGCGCGGCAACTTCGACTACGGCTATCTCAGCGAGGCCAACCTCATCTCTTCGTGGAACAAGAACCAGAACCACCAGAGTTTCTCGCCCTATCCCCGTTCGCAGGTAGGGGAGAAGGCCCTTGCTTACGGCGCCGAGGCCGCCTACGACGTGTTCCGTCCCGTCAAAGGCATCAACCGTCAAAAGCTCTATGTCTTTGGCCGTTACGACTACTACGACAGTTACATCCCTTCTGCCTTAACCCTCACCGACTACCAGTGGACTGACCGTCACGTGATGACCCTTGGCCTGAACTACTATCCCACCGACCAGATCGTCATCAAGGCCGAATATGCCAAACGTTTCTTGAAGGAGCAATACAATGACGAGCCGAGCTTCAGCATCGGGGTGGCGTATAGCGGTTTTTTTGAAAGATGAATGAAATAGCGAAAAAAGACTTCGCAAAAAGTTTGTAACTTTGCGGCATAACAAATAGTTCTTATGCCAGCAAACAAAAACGCCATAACACGATATTATATTCTCGACAAACTGTTAGCCAACCGCTATCACCATTATTCTACTGAGGATTTGGTAAGGCTCGTCAATGAGGAGTTGGCGGAAATGGGCCAAGAGCCTGTTAGCCGTCGAACCATCGAGCTTGACCTTAATTATATAGAAAACGAAGGGCCTTTTTTGGCAGAGATAGAGCATTATCAGGTTGATGATGTCAGCCAGCGAACCCTCAAAACCATCAAGAAAAGCTGCCATCGGTATGCTGACCCGTCATTTTCCATATTTGTGCAGAAACTTACCGATGACGAGAAACATCTGCTTGGAGAGGCTTTCACGCTACTCGGGCAATTTGACGGATTGCCCAATCTTGAAGGCTTGGAAAGACTGAGGGAAAGCCTCAAAGTGAAAACCGAGCGGCAGATTGTCTCCTTCACCAGGAATCCATTAGAGAATTCCAACTTGCTTGGCGAACTTTTCACTTGTATCGCGCAGAGGCAGGTCGTGGAATTGCATTACCATCGGTTTGACACTCCCGATGAAGACCGTAAAACCGTTGTGCATCCCTATCTGCTTAAAGAATACAATCGCCGTTGGTATCTTATCGTTGCCGCCGATAATGATGGCAAAATACTGTCGTTTGCACTTGACCGGATTGATAAGATTGTCCCTATGCCTTCTCGTGGTTATAAGGAATACGATGGCGACCTCAACGAGCGTTTTGAGGACATCATCGGGGTGACGTTCATTGAGGGCAATCCTTTGCAGACCATCTTGTTCTGGGTTAGCGATTATTCCAAGGATTATGTTGCCACGAAACCCTTACATGAGTCACAGCGGCCTTACAGTGGAGAAAGAGTAGAGAAATTGCGCCAACAATACCCTAAGCTTGAAGGAGGTGCATTCTTCTCCATTGACTGCATAGAGAACTATGAGCTTATCCGCGAATTATCTTCTTTCGGGAAAGACTTGTTGGTCCTTTCGCCCGCCGACATCCAGCAGAAAGTGCGTGACCGCGTGGCAAAACAATTTCAAGCCTACCAGTCTTTGTAAAGTTTTTATTTGTATATTTGCAGTTCACTAACTATATAGAACTATGAGCGACAAACCGAAATTTGTATCCCGAGACATGATGACCGCCGATGAGGGCTATGTGCAATGGATGGCCGACATCAAACAGCGTTTCCGCCAAAGTCAAGTCAAGGCGGCGGTTCGTGTGAACACTGCCATGCTTGAGTTTTATTGGAGCCTGGGAAGAGACATGGTGGAACTGCGAGCAGAAAGCAAATGGGGCAGTGGTTTCTTCGATCAGTTGAGCCTTGATTTGAGGACTGCTTTTCCCGAAGAAACAGGTTTCTCAGTGACCAACCTCAAGTATATGAAGCGTTGGTATGTCTTTTATAATGAGAGAGTTGTAAATCGTCAACGACTCGTTGACGAATTTCGTCACCAAGCTGGTGACGAAATTAGTGCTGTTCAAAGTGATGAACCAAATGTTGTAATTCGTCACCAAGTTGGTGACGAATTGGGTGCTGTAATTCGTCAGCAACCTGCTGACGCAAAAGGTCACCAAGTTGGTGACCAATTGGAAATGCCTGAAATCTTTGGCCTAGTTCCTTGGAAACATCACGTCCTCATTATCTCCAAATGCCAAACTCTTGACGAAGCGATTTTCTATATCAATAAGGTGACCGAGGAGGGTTGGAGCCGCAGCCAACTTGAGAGCCAGATATCAGCCAACCTTTTTGGCATCCAAGGGGCAGCCGTGACCAATTTTGAGCATACGCTTCCGGCTCCGCAGAGCCAATTGGCAAAAGAGATACTGAAGGATCCCTATCATTTCGAATTCCTCTCGATGAAAGAACGATATGATGAGCACGATTTGGAAGATGCTCTTGTATCCAACGTCACTCAGTTTTTATTAGAATTGGGCAAAGGCTTTTCATACGTCGGTCGTCAAATGGAGTTGCAGATGCCTGGTGGACAGTTCTTTTTCCCCGATTTGTTGTTTTATCACGTGCCGCAGCATCGCTATGTTGTCATCGAATTGAAGGTAGTGAAGTTTATCCCCGAGTTTGCCGGCAAGCTGAATTTCTACGTTACCGCTGTTGACGAGTTGCTTCGTGGCGAGGGCGACAACCCCACCGTGGGTCTGATCATCTGCAAATCGACCGACAAAACCGTTGTGGAGTGGTCGTTGCGCGACATCAACAAGCCGCTGGGCGTGTCCACCTATCAACTTGAACAGGTGGTGGAGCGCACGGTGAGGGAGTTGGAACTGAAAAAAGAAAATTCCCGAAAATAGGTTGCGCGGTAGGGTTGTAGTTTTGCAAACGAAAACAAAAAAACAGATCACAAGATGAAAAATATGAATCCAATTTTCAGCTTGAAAAACTTCCGTTCCTTTTGTGAAGAAGGTGCTGATTTTGAACTTGCTCCTATTACTGTACTGACTGGTTGCAATAGTGCTGGAAAGAGTTCTATGGCAAAAGCTCTTATGCTTTTAAGCCGAATGCCTAATCGTGGTATAATATCGCCTGCGTTAAAACTCTATTCAAAAGACCTCGGACTTGGTAATTACGAGAAAGTATTTCATAAAAGTGCTACAGACAACGAGATAGTGTTTGCATATAAAATATGGTCTAACTATCTTCAAGAAGAGGTTTGTGTCAAACGTTTTTTCAAGTCCAAGAAGAATGATGATCTTAATGATGGTTATTTGTATAAGTACACCATAGAAAAAGCTGAGGGGACAGTCATTCTTGAAGAAAGCACAACCCGTTGGGGATTGGAAGATGAAGAAAAAAACAAAAAAAACACAAACTCTATTACTCAAAACTTCAATGCTTTTTCCTTGGCAAGTAAATACTTGCGATTAGTTGAAATTGTTGATTTACTAAAAAAAGAAGATGACGAAGAATCCCAAAACAAATATGCTCATTATTCCCGTGAGTTAACGGACATCATGTCACAAATACAAGAATGCAGCATCGATGTTGAGATATACAATATTAGACAATTAACAGACTGGCATCAGTGGATTAATGAAAGGAACAAGAAAAAAGAAGAATATAGACCTATTTGCAAAACGGATGAGGCTTTGACTAAGTATTTCCCTGAAAGTGAAATCATAGAACATTATTTGGATTTAGTCGCAGATGAAGTGTTTAATCCAAAGTTTATTGAAAACGTGGAATACATTGATTCAACTTCTGCAGCAATCAGGCGAACTTATTCGGTGGAAGATGGCAATAAGATGAGTGGGGCTTTGCTTGATTATAACAAGTCGAAAACAAGCGACAAGGAATGGTCGGATGTTTTCGCAACTGATACATATTATCATAAGCCAGGCAGTTTTGTGAACCATTGGCTGGAAGAATTCCTTGGCAAAGGAAGTAAAGTTAAAACAATAGGCGATGATGAAGGAAGCATTAAAGTGTTTATTGAGAGAAATGGTGAAAAACGGTTGCTTGCGGACGAAGGGTATGGTATCACCCAACTTGTTTCTTTACTTTTGTTAATAGACAATTCTATTAAACCGGCCAACGAGAAAAAACCTCAAACACCTTGGCATGACGGTAAACCAGATTATAGGAAACTCTATTTGGAAAGATATCCTCAAGTAATATGTGTCGAGGAGCCCGAGATCCATCTTCACCCCAAATACCAATCCATGTTGGCTGAAATGTTTGTGGAAGCCTACCAAAAATACAACATCCACTTCATTATTGAGACGCACAGCGAATATTTGATACGCAAGCTTCAGGTGATGGTGGCCGATAAAGAAAACGCACTATCGCCGAATGATGTTTCGCTCAATTATGTGGAGAAGGATGAGAATGGAACTTCTCATAATCGCCAAATAAAGATCCAAGAGGATGGAAGGTTAAGTGAACCTTTCGGGGAGGGCTTTTATGATGAAGCAGACTCATTGGCAATGGAATTGATGAAGTTTAAAGCACGGAGAAAATGAGTTCGCGAGTTGTCTATTTGCAGGCGTCATTTTGGCAACAACTGAGGGCTGACACATCCATTGCCGGCCTTCAATGTTTGATGAATGTTTATTGTGCCATTTCTGAATCGGAGCTTCATACAGACATAAGTGATGAAGTTTGGGACACAGACGAGCTTTTAATATTATTATGGAAAAGACATCTTCAAGGAAAATCAGAGATTGAACTATATGAGAGCTTATCATTGGAAAAACCTGATAGTTCTATTGCCGTTTTGTCTGCAATTTATTTGACAGTTAAGGGTGCAGAGGATTGTAATCGTTTGGGCACTCGTTATGGTATTGCCGCATTTAATCATGAAAGAGCATTGCGAGATGAACATTTGTTTAAAGGCAATGGCTTCTTGCTAAAGAAAAATGACTTTTACGAAGACAGATTTCTTCAATTTGAAAACATACTTAAGTATCCTTGTAATGCGATGATAATGATAGATCCGTATATCCTTTTAAAAGCAGAGGATATTGATGGCAACATTCCTTCATTATTTGATGTGCTTTTGCCTAATAAAAGACTTGAAATGGCATACCATCTTTCTATTTTTAGTATGGTTAGTGAAAACGGCGACAACGCCTATGGGCAAAAGAAATATGAAAAAATCTGTAATTTAATAAAAGCGTTGAGGAAAGGGTTGTGCTTTGATTTGACTATTTATGCCATAGGTAAAGCTGAGGACTTTCATAGTCGGATGATAATAACTAACAATGCTTTACTTCAAGCACCAGATGGCTTTAATGTATTTAGGAAAGATGGAAGTGCAAACAAGAATGCGAAATTCGATATAGTTCTTCCTAGGCTTATAGGAGATGCACGCCAAGATATGAGCAACTACTTACGATGGATTAAAGTTGCAAAAACACGAAGTCAGGAACATTCAACCTCTATGCTTTGGGGAACAAAAGAAAACCGATTGTTTGAATTGGTGGAATAGCCATTACAATCAAGACTTATTACAGCGGGCTAATGCAATAGTCCGCTGTTTTTGTAATTGCAAAAAATCCGCGAAAATTGGCTTCGCACCACGGCCATACTTTTGCCATCGATAATGAAAACAACGATGGAGAAAGATGGTTTTACAATTGACCCAACCAACCTCGAGCAGCAAAAGGCTTTCGACCTTGTGGCAAACACCAACACCAGTTTGTTCATTACTGGTAAGGCCGGTACGGGCAAGACCACTTTCGTTAAGGGTATTCAGGAACAAATCAAAAAGAGCTTTTTGGTGCTGGCTCCAACCGGCATTGCCGCCATGAATGTTGGGGGACAAACCATCCACTCGTTTTTCGGCCTTCCTTTTGAGGCAATAGGACCAGAGACAAAGATGGAAGTTTCTTTAGAGAAGCGCAAGACCCTTGAACATATCGACACCATCATTATCGATGAAGCCTCTATGGTGCGTTGCGATTGGGTGGACGGCATCGACCGCTTCCTCCGCGCTTTGATGCACACCCATCTTCCTTTTGGCGGTAAGCA
>CACZQL010000118.1 GCA_902783365.1 uncultured Bacteroidia bacterium
GGAATGAGAATTGAACTCATGACCTCCGGGTTATGAATCCGACGCTCTAACCTGCTGAGCTATCCCGCCGTCTTTCGGGGTGCAAAATTAGGACTTTTTTTGTTACGCGCAACATTTTTTTGGAAATTTTTTTTGGTACGCTTTTTGAAAGGAAAAAAAAGTTCGTTTTTTGACGCTTGTTGTCAGAATTCTTTATACATTTGCAAATCCTTAAATAACTATCAAAATGAAAAAGATTGTATTATTGATCGGAGTCCTCGTGATGATGGCCGGTGTGGCCATGGCACAGGAAGAGAAGGCCAAAGTGAACGGTCCTGAGATTTCGTTTGAGAAACTAATCCACGACTACGGCGATGTTCCTTTTAACGGGAACGGCGAATGCGAGTTCGTGTTCACCAACACGGGCAATGAACCCTTGATTGTCCAGAAACCCAAGTCGAGTTGCGGCTGCACCGTCCCTTCCTGGCCGAAAGAGCCTATCCTGCCCGGCGAGTCGGATGTAATTAAGGTGACCTACCGCACCAGCCGTGCTGGCATCATCAACAAGTCGGTGACCGTGACCTCCAACGCCATTGAAAACTCCACCGTGGTGCTTCGCATCAAAGGCCGCGTCCTCGACCAACCCACCGAGGCCATGCCCGCAAAAGAAAACGTCAATGGAAGCCCTGTGAACAATTAAGAGTTTTCAGTTGACAGTTAATAGTTAACAGTTTAGAATTTAGTCATTTAGTATCATGCCACAAATATCCCATAAAGGCATGGAATTGCCTCAATCGGCAATCCGTAAGCTTGTACCTTTCGCTGATGCCGCCAAAGAACGCGGCGTCCATGTTTACCATTTGAACATCGGACAGCCCGACATCGAAACCCCTAAAGGTGCGTTGAAGGCCCTGGCCCAAACCGAAATCAAAGTGCTGGAATACAGCCACTCGGCAGGTATCCCTTCCTATCGTCGCGCCCTCTGTAACTACTACCACAGCCACGGCATCGATGTCACTCCCAACCAAGTTCTTGTCACCACCGGCGGTAGCGAGGCCTTGCAAATGGCCTTTACCGTGTGCCTGAATCCTGGCGACGAAATCATCATCCCGGAACCGTACTACACCAACTACAACACCTTCGCCAAGTTGTGCGATGCCAAGATCGTTACCATCCCGAGCGACATCAAGACGGGTTTTGCCCTTCCGCCCATCGAGGATTTTGAGAAGGCCATCACACCCAAGACCAAGGCGATCATGATCTGCAACCCCAACAACCCCACGGGTTACCTCTATACCCGCGAGGAGCTGCTCAAGGTGGCCGGCCTGGTCAAGAAATACGACCTGTATCTCTTTGCCGACGAAGTGTATCGTGAGTTCTGCTACGACGGTCATCCGCATTTCAGCGTCATGCAGCTTGAAGGACTGGAACGCAACACCATCCTGTTCGACTCGGTGTCGAAACGCTACAGCGCCTGCGGCTCCCGCGTGGGTTGCATGGTGACCCGCAACAGCGAGGTTTATGCCATCGCCATGCGCCTGGCCCAAGCCCGTCTGTCACCGCCGAGCTTCGGCCAAATCTTCGCCGAAGCCGCCGTCAATACCCCGCAAGAGTACTTCGACGCCGTGCAAAAAGAGTATGTGGCCCGCCGTAATGTCATCGTCGAAGGTGTCAACAAGATCCCGGGCTGTTTCTGCCCCATGCCTAAAGGCGCTTTCTACACGGTGATTGACCTGCCCATCGACGACAGCGACAAGTTCTGCCAGTGGCTGCTTACCGATTTCAACTATAACGGTGCCACCGTGATGCTCGCCCCGGCCACCGGCTTCTATGCCGACCCCGAGAAGGGACGTCACCAGGCCCGCATCACCTATTGCATCTGCATCGAAGACCTGAAAGCCGCCATCAAGTGCCTCGAAGAAGCCTTGAAGGTGTATCCCGGAAGGACAAGATGATCCTCGATGAGTATCGCACCGGTCTTCCCCTCTACGAGAGGATGAATGCCGTTGTCGTGAAACAGCTTCAACGCTGTTTTAACGACAACGGCATTGTGGTTGCTGGACTGGAATCACGTATCAAGACCGAGAAAAGCCTCGCCGGGAAACTGGCACTGAAAGGTTACAAATACCATTCGATTGAGGACATCACCGATATCCTCGGCATTCGTGTGATCACTTATTACAGCGACGAGGTGGATGTCGTCTCGGCCCTCATCGAAAAACTATTCGAGGTCGATTGGGAGAACTCCGTCGATAAACGCAAGATGATGGAGATCGACCGATTCGGCTATCTGTCGCTCCACTATATCTGCCGCATTCCGGAAACCCTCTATAAAGACCCCGAGTTCCCCCGGCTCAACCAAATCCGATTCGAGGTGCAGATGCGCAGCACCCTCCAACATGTGTGGGCCAACATGTACCATGACATGGGCTACAAAAGCGATGTGGAGATTCCCGTGGAGTACCAACGCAACATGAGCCGGTTGGCAGGGATGCTGGAACTGGCCGACGAGCAGTTCAGCCTCATCAAGAAGGAGATCACCGACTACCGCCGCCATGTGCAGGCGATGGTGGCCGACGGCAACTTCGACCAAGTGCCTTTCAACGGCGATACCTTCCGCAGCTACCTCCAACTGAAGCCTTTCAAACGCCTGGCCGACAAAATCGCCTCTATCAACCAGGCCGAATTGTATGAAGACAGTCTGATGCCGTATTACAACGTGTTCCTGCACCTCGGCATGAAAACCATCGGTGACTTGGCCCGTATGATCAACGATTACAGCGAAGGCGCCTATCAGCTGGCACTCATCCAGCTGGCCGGAACGGGACTCGACATTATTGCCTACTCGGTAGCCTTGCAAAACCTTTGCATTGTCTTTATCCTCAAGCAGGGGTTCGGAGAGGCTGGCTTGCAGCGACTTTTCGCGGCGCTTTATGGCGAAAGCGACTATCATGTCGAACGCGCCAGGCGTGTTTATGAGCAGGCGAAGAAAATCAACCTAATCGAATAATATATTATGAACAATCCACTGGAAACCGGTTTTTTCGACAAAGCGCTGAGCTTTGCCGCGGATGCCCATAGTGGCACCGAGCGACGGGGGAAGGGATATCCTTACATCATTCACCCCATGGAGGCCGCCGCCATCGTCGCCACCATCACCAACGACCCGGAGATGCTGGCCGCCGCCATCCTTCACGACACGGTGGAAGATACCGACGTGACCATCGAGCAAATCCGTGAGAGGTTCGGCGACCGGGTGGCAACGCTCGTCCAACACGAAACCGCCCCCCTTGACCCTTCTCTGACTTGGCGCCAACGTAAGACCGTGCAAGCCGAACAACTGAAGGCGGCTCCCCACGACAGCAAGGTGGTGGCGCTGGGCGACAAACTCTCCAACATGCGCGGCATTGCCTGGGATTTCCGGCAAATCGGCGACGAGGTGTGGAAACGCTTCCATGCCCCTAACGGCAAATCCGACGTGGAATGGTACTATCGTTCCTTGGCGGACGCCCTCAGCGAACTCTCCAACACTGTTGCCTATCAGGAATATATCCGGCTGTTGGAGGAGACTTTTCATCCTTAATACAGTAAATACTTGGCGCGGATGGCCTTAAAGGTTTCAAGGTCGTCCTCCCACGACGCGCGTATCGCTTCCACGCTTTTCCCATTTACGATGTCGTCCTGCAACTGGTTGTCGCCCGAGAGCAGCCTGAAATAATTTGTGAAGAACGACTTGTCTTTGAGCTGCTGATAAGCCTCGACAATCCATTCCAAATGGAGTTGGTTGGGGTTGGCGGCATAGTTGTGCGCGTATTCCACCAGGCTTTCGCCGCGGCAACGCTTTCCCTCCAGAAGAGGCTTGGAGGCACCGGACGTGCTTTGGGGTGTGAAAGTGTGGCTGCCTCGCAGGTCGGGATGGCCGAAAACCTGAAACGGGGTCTCCGTGCCGCGACCCACACTCACGATGCTGCCCTCGAAGAAGCAAAGGGTGGGGTAGAGGTACACCGCCTCCCAGTTGGGCAGGTTCGGGGATGGCCTGACGGGCAACTCATAAATGGCCTGGCGCTGATAATTATTAATAGGTATCACGGTGAGGTCGCACACAATACCATCCTTCAGCCAGCCTTCTCCATTCACCATCTTGCCATATTCGCCGATGGTCATGCCATACACCACCGGCACAGGGTGCATCCCAACAAACGACTTGTTCTCAGTTTTCAGCACGGGTCCGTCCACATAAAACCCGTTGGGATTGGGACGGTCCAACACCATCACCGGAATATGGTTTTCGGCACAAGCCTCCATGACGTAAGCCAGTGTGGAGATATAGGTGTAGAAACGCACCCCCACATCCTGCAAGTCGAAGAGCATCACATCGATGCCGCGCAACATCTCGGGCGTGGGTTTCTTGGTCTTGCCATACAGAGAGGCGATTTCGATGCCGGTCTTTTCGTCTTTGCCGCTGTTGACTTTGGCTCCTGCGTCGGCGGTGCCCCTGAAGCCGTGCTCCGGCGTGAAAATCCTGCTCAGATGAACTCCACGCGACAAGAGGGTGTCCACCAAATGGGTGTTGCCGATGAGGCTGGTTTGGTTGGCCACCACGCCAACGTTTTTTCCTTCAAGTTGGGGCAGATAAAGCTCCATACGCATGGCTCCTGACACATAGTGCTCAGTGTCAATAAATTGCAATTCTTTGTTTTGGCCTTGGGCCTCACATCCTGCCATCCACAGAAACAGCCCCAAAGCGATAATTCTCATTTTGACATGCATCATTCAAAACCGATTTTGTATTTTTGCAAAATTAATACAAAAATCCATCCAAAACTGCATGACAGGCTCCAAATTCATCTCCGACCGCTTGTTTTCCTTTTCGAAGGAAAGTCTTTCCTCCACGGTGATGCGCCTTGCCGTGACGAGTGTCGCCTTGGCCATCATTGTGATGATCATCTCGTTGGCGGTGGTGGTGGGGTTCAAGAACCAGATCCGCGACAAGGTGGTGGGATTCGTGGCCCCGATTCATATCCAAGCCCTCGACCGAAACGAGTCGTTCGAGCAGAAGCCTTTTGTGGTGGACGATCGTTTGCGTCAGCTGCTGGAGCATACCGATGGCATCAACCATTACCAGTTGGTGAGCGACAAGGCGGGGATGATCAAGACGGACGAAGAGATTCAGGGCGTGGTGATGAAAGGGGTGGATGCTCGCTACGACTGGTCGTATTTTGAACGTTGCCTGGTGGAAGGGATGACCCCTCGTTATTCTGACACCGTGCGCTCCTCCGAAGTCATCGTCTCCAAGGCCATCGCCAACAAAATGCTGCTTACGGTGGGCGGATCCATGCGTGTGTGGTTCATCGACGAGGATATGCAGGCGAGGGGACGCAAGTTCGACATTGTGGGAACCTTCGAGACAGGACTCACGGAATTCGATGAGCGTTACGTGTTCTGCGACTTGGGCCAGATACGCCGTCTGAACCATTGGGAGCAGGATGAGACCGGAACCGTTGAGGTATGGGTGGACGACATGGACCGGATGGAAGAAGTGAACGAGGCCTTGTACTACAACATTCCTGGCGACCTCGCCTCCTACACCGCCCGTAACAGCAACCCGCAGGTGTTCGACTGGTTAGACTTGCTGGACACCAACGTTTGGCTCATCCTGACGCTGTTGTTTCTTGTGGCAGGCATCACGGTGATTTCCATGCTGTTGATCCTCATCATCGAAAGAACCTCCACCATCGGTTTGCTGAAGGCCATGGGGGCCTCCGACCGTTTCGTGAGGCGGGTCTTCATCTATCGATCCATCCGCATTCTGCTCATCGGAATGTTGATTGGCAACATCATCGGGTTGGGATTCTGCTGGTTCCAACAAGCCACGGGTTTCATCCATTTGAATCCTGAGACCTATTACCTTTCTTCGGTGCCTATTGAGTTGCGGTGGGGGATGGTGCTGGCACTCAATGTCGGGGCTTTTGTTTTATGGCTGCTGATGCTGTTGATTCCCACGGCCATCATCAATGGGATTCGTCCTTCGAGATCCATTCGCTTTGAGTGACTTGATGGGACACTGGGCTGAGCTTGGTGGCCCCACACTGGGCTGAGCTTGGTAGCCCCACACTGGGCTGAGCCTGGTAGCTCCATGCTGGGCTGAGCTTGGTGGCCCCATACTGGGCTGAGCTTGGTGGCCCCACACTGGGCTGAGCTTGGTGGCTCCATGCTGGGCTGAGCTTGGTAGCTCCATACTGGGCTGAGCTTGGTGGCCCCACACTGCGCTTCGCTTGTGCGGGGTTACGAGGATGTCGCCTCTTCGAGGCTTTTTGGAGAGAAATTTAGAATGAATAAAAATTATTTTTTAGGGCTCTATGTCGATAAAAAAGGTTATTTTCACCGCCTGAAAAAACCATCAAAAGAAATGGAGAAATACACTATTGAGCCGTTGAAAGGTTTCGGCGAAATACCTTTCGGGATGACATTGGACGAAGCTGTGAAGGTATTGGGGAATCCCACCTTCTATGAAGAGCTTGGCGACATGGAGGAGACGGGGAACCGTTCCATCTATTACGAATACGAGGAATTGGAAACGAACATCTATTTTGAGGGCATCACTAAATCGGTGGCCGCTTGTTTTGAAACGGAAAATGCTGATTCAGTGCTGTTTGGAAAGAAAGTGTTCGACATGAACCGGGTCGAAATTATCCAATTGATGAAAGACAACGGCTACAATGAGATCGAGGAGGAGGACGAGGATGGCGAGCATCGCGTCTCGTTTGAGGATGCCTTGATGGACTTTTTCTTCGACGGGGACCAAATGACCGCCATCAGCTGGGGCGTGTTGGTCGATGACCAGGGAAACATTATTTAAGTTGGGAGTTGGCAGTTTGCAGTTAAGAGTTTGAAGTGAGTGGCGTTTCTTCATGGGTGAAACCCTATACTGCCTATTTGAGGCTGGAGCTGTCGCTTTCCGACAACAGTGTGGCGGCCTATGAGCATGATGTGTCGCTGTTTTCCCAGTATCTCGACGTGGAACAGCCGGGGGTGGGTTTGACTGACGTGACCCATGAGACGTTGGAGAATTTCTTCGCGTATTTGTTTGACCTCCACATCGGTGCCACTTCCCAGGCTCGCATTCTCTCCGGCCTGAAGTCCTTTTTCCGTTATTTGCTGCAAGAATCCGTCATCGACCGTGACCCTACTGAGTTGATGGTCTCACCCTCGTTGGGAAGGCATCTGCCCGAAGTGTTGAGTTACGAGGAAATCCAACGGATGATTGACAGCATCGACTTGAGCCAACCCAACGGACATCGCAACAAGGCCATGATTGAGGTGATGTATTGTTGCGGCCTTCGGGTTTCCGAATTGATCGGCTTGCAGATCACCGACATTTATCGGAACGATGGTTTCGTAAGGGTGGTGGGCAAAGGCCAGAAAGAGCGTTTGGTGCCTATCGGCGAATCGAGTCTGAAGGTGCTTTTCCAGTATATCGAAGGTGCCCGCCTCCATGTGGAGGTGAAACCGAAGTATTCCGACATTGTTTTTTTGAACAACCGAGGCACAGGGTTAACGCGGCAGTCGGTGTTTCTTTTGGTGAAGTCGTTGGCCGAAGCCAATGGCATCAAAAAGAGTATCAGTCCCCACACCTTCCGCCACAGTTTCGCGACACATCTGTTGGAAGGTGGGGCCAACCTCTTGGCCGTGCAGCAGATGCTGGGCCATGCCAGTGTGAGCACCACGGAGATTTACACCCACATCTCCGACGAGTTGCTCATGGACACGATGCGAAGTTTCCATCCGAGGTTCCATAACTAATCTTGTCGTTATTTTCGAAACGGATGATGAGTATAAAACAAAAGAGAGAAATCATCAACAAAATGTATAAGATGAAAAAACACTATTTGACTTTTTGCCTCATCGCTGTCTGTTTTAGCAGCCTAATAGCTGGCCCTGTCAATCAACAGAAGGCCCAAACAACAGGTGCCAAATTCCTGAGTACCACTGCTATCAGCGAGAGAAACACCGACATCCAACTACAATTAGTCAGTACAGCCAACGACCACGATGCCGTTGATTACTATGTCTTCAACCTCGCAAATGGAGAAGGCTTCGTCATTGTGGCTGGTGACGACCGCATGAAGCCCATCTTGGCTTATTCCACCGAAGGCCACTTCGACCCGAACAACGTGGCCGATGGCTTCCAGTTCACCTTGGACGGTTTCCGCGAGGAAATCCAATATATCCGCGAACATAATCTCAGTGTCACACCCGACATCACCGCCGAATGGAAGTCGGTGACAGAGACAGGCCATCTTCAAAAGAGACGTCAAGCACGCGCTGTGGTCGGACCGCTTTGTCAAACCCTTTGGGACCAGGACTACCCTTGGAATAGCCTGTGTCCTGAAGACCCGCAAGGCCCCAACGGCCACGTCTATGCCGGTTGCATCGCCACGGCTATGGGCCAAGTGATGAAATTCCACGAATGGCCTGAACACGGGCAAGGATCTTATACCAACAATTGCCCAGGCTACCCTCCGCAAAGTGCTAATTTTGGTGAAACGGACTATCACTTTGAGCTTATGCCCCTCACCCTTGATTCCACCAGTACCCAAGAGGAGATATTTTATATTGCCCAACTCCTATATCATCTTGGTATTTCGGTTGATATGTATTATGGGCCCTACGTTAGTGCTTCCCACTCTGGGATGGTGGCCAGTGCCTTTCGCAACTTTTTCCGTTACAACTGTGATCCCTTTATGGAGAAAGACGCAAACGGGAATCACTACAGTAATGAGGAATGGGCCCAAATGCTGAAAGATGGTGGTCTGGACGAGCATTTGCCCTTGTATTACAGTGCCACCGACGAGGGTGGCTTAACCGGCCACGCTTTCGTTTGTGATGGCTACGACGAAAATGACTACTTCCACTTCAATTGGGGTTTGAGCGGTAGCGAAAACGCCTGGTGCCCCATCGGTGCAGTCAACTACACAAGCTATGCCTTCAACACGGATGCGGGCTTCTCTGGCCACATCATTCCGCAAGAAGGCGATTATTACAACCGTCCCGACAGCATTGCCAACCTGCAAATCATTGAGAATAATAGCTTTAACGGCGTAAAACTGCAATGGACCAACCCGACGCTGACTTCAGGCGGCGATGACTTGAGCTCCATCACTTCGGTCACCATCCGTCGCAACCGCGTGGTCATCGCCACGCTGACCGATGCCCCAGTAGGTGCCAGCATGGAATATGAGGATAACAATCTTGAGCCTGGCCTTTATGAATACGTCATCTTCGTCACCAATGAAGCAGGTATCAGCCACACCGTTTACCGTAGTGTGCTCGTCGGCGAGAAATGTGATATCACCTTCCTTCTTCACGACGACGGTGGCGATGGTTGGAAAGGCGCCTGCATCAGCGTGACCTCGGAAAGCGGCCAACGCATTGCCATAATCGGCATGGACGAAGGATCGGAAAAGACCGTCACCCTGCCCCTGCTGAAAGGCAACCTCAACTTCATCTGGAATCACGGTTGGTTCCACATTTACCCTGGATGGGACACCGACCATGAGTGCTCGTTTAGCATCGCCAATTCGGATGGTGAGGTAATCTTTACCTCCACTGACCTCCAAGCGGGTGTCTTCCTGACCTTCAAGAACGACTGCGAAGAAGCCCCGCTGACGTGCTATCCAGTGCAGAACATTCATGGCGAATACCAATGGCACAACAGCGAGGAATATGGCGCCTACATCTCTTGGGATCGCCCCGACATCACCTCCTACCTGCATCACTAGTACTTCGCTCAACAGGAGTATTCAAAGACGAAGAACTCATTGCCGAGATTCCTTATAATGGCAGCAACAGTTATGAGTATTTCGACAATACCTACGACCTGATTCAAGGCGAATGGGTCGTTTACTCGGTCAACTGCGTCTATATCCGTGGAGAAGAACAATGCGAATCGGAATGGTGGGATGTGGGGCTCTGGATTACCAATATCGAAGAGCATACTGATGAAACTATCCATGTCTATCCCAACCCGACCGACGGCCTGCTCAACGTAAGCGGCAAAGGCGCGATGCGTATTACCATGAGCAACGTACTGGGACAGACACTCAACGAGAAGACCGTCGAAGGCAACACCATCCTTGACTTCAGCGGCTATGAATCTGGCATGTATTTCATCCGTATCGAAACAGAAAATGGAATTACCACATATTTGATAAATAAAGTTCATTAATGAAGAAGCGACTATTTTTTGACATGGACAATGTGCTGGTTGATTTTCAATCAGGACTTGACAAGATTGATGAGGAAACCAAGAACCAGTACAGGGCAAAGGGTCCAGGAGACAAAGACAGACTGGACGAGATTCCCGGTTTGTTTGGTAAAATGGAACCCCTGCCCGGAGCCATTGAGGCTGTTCATAAATTGGCAGAGGTATATGATGTGTTTATCCTCTCCACTGCCCCTTGGAAGAATCCTTCCGCATGGTCTGACAAAGTCGAGTGGGTGACCAAATACTTCGATGATGTATTCCACAAGCGAATGATTATCACTCATCGAAAAGACCTTGTAGAGGGCGACTACTTGATTGACGACCGTGGCAAGAACGGAACCAGCGAATTCAAGGGAGAGTGGATTCATTTCAGTTCGGAACGGTTTCCAAACTGGGATGCTGTTCTCTCGTATTTGTTGTAAAAAAGACGTTGATCACTCAGGGGATTATTAATCATGATGTCGCCGACTTTATTACTTGTTTTCCTCCTTGTTTGCCACTATCTGTCCGACTTCTGCCTCACCACTCCAAAGATGATCCGGGCGAAAGCGGACGGGCGCAACCCATGGCCCATCATGTTGCATGCGGCCATCCATGCAGGGCTGATGGGATTATGCCTGCTGTTTTGGGCAACCTCTTGGAGGTTCGTTTTGCTTGCCATGACCTTGGAGTGGGGAACTCATTTTCTCATCGACTGGACAAAAGCACGATTGTCGGCATGTTTTCCACGTTTGGCCGACCAACGGCAAAAATCCTACTGGATGCTTTACGGCATCGACCAATTGCTGCACCAATTGGTGATTGTTGGAATTTGGTATTATAGATAGCGCGCGAAGGCGACCTTCATCTCAGCTTTTTTGTCTCATTATGCATTTTGTCGAAATAATTTTGGCAATTATATACTTTTTGTCCCCGCTTAGGTTGAAAAAACGAGTCTTTTCATCTATAATACTATAGATAACAGTAATGATAGATGATTATGATAGACTTCTCCCAATTCGACTCCCTCTTTGCTATGACGCTCTACTTCAACAACGAACAAACGTGCCAAAACGCTATCGTTGAATCCCGCTGGGGCTTCGGAAAGGAGCAAGACGTTGTTTGCCCCTATTGCGGGCAACACCACTGCACGACACGCAAGGACGGAAGGTTCCGTTGCAACCACTGCAAGAGAAATTTCTCGTGTCGGGTTGGAACTATCTTCGAGGACAGCAA
The DNA here is from genome assembly GCA_902783365.1 of uncultured Bacteroidia bacterium. GTDB lineage: Bacteria > Bacteroidota > Bacteroidia > Bacteroidales > F082 > Limimorpha. The sequence continues at coordinate 11,462 of CACZQL010000118.1, forward strand.
CCTGTCACTTATGAAGTGGTTCATGGCAATGTACCTCATTTCCTCACACAAAAAGGGTGTTTCTTCCTGTCAGTTAGCCCGTGACATCAAGGTTACGCAAAAGACTGCTTGGTATATGCTCCACAAGGTGCGTTCCTTGTATGCCCAAGACGATTGCGACACTCTTAGCGGGGACATTGAGTGTGACGAGGTGTACATTGGCGGTAAGGAGAAGTGGAAGCATCAGTCAATGCGTACACCTCACACACAAGGGCGTTCCACAAAGACTAAGACACCCGTGTTTGGCATGTTGGAGCGTTCCGAAATCGTCAACGCAAAGGGTGAGAAGGAATTCATGTCCTATGTACACGCTATCGTTGTAGAAAACACAAACGGTTCAACATTGTTGCCCTTGATTGGGCAGTTTGTCGAAGAGGGTTCTACCGTGTTCACGGACGAGCTTAATGCTTACAACCACTTGACGGAATGCGGGTATGAGCACAGGATTTGCAACCATGGTGCATTGCAGTTTGTGTGTGATGGTGGCGTTTACACCAACAATATTGAGGGCTTTTGGAGCCATTTCCGCCGTATGATTACGGGGTGCTACCATGACGTTAGTGACGAACACCTCCAATCGTACATTGACGAGGCTTGCTTCCGTTGGAACAAAAGGAAAGCATCCCAATCGGAACGCTTTCAATCTATGTTTGAAGCCTCTATCGGCTTGGTTAAGCCGAATAGAGCGTTTGTGCTTTGCAAGGCGGCTTAATTATTGCCAACCTGCTGGTAAACTTGACGGATTTGATAAATATTCAAAGCCTTCTCTGCCTTCTCCATAAGATGAATCATTAAACCCTTCATAATAGTTGACAGCATCTTGTTTTTCTTCAGGGCTCATTCTTATCCAATCTTTAACCGTTATTCCTAATTCTCTCAGCATTGGGAGTAATTCCTTTTTGTCTCTTTCTAATTGTGATGTGGGTTTTTCGTACTTCCATATTCTTTTATTATGCTTGTCACGAATATCTTTTCCCCAATCATGCACAACTCTATTGCCGTCATTGTCATAATGGTAAACATACGCATCTTGACTATGCGAACCAATAGGTATCTCTTTATCACCATTTGTATATAGTGGGTTGTGTTCATTCAACACTTTTTTCACTGACTCCATTACTATCTGTTTAAGTTGGTTTTCGTTGATTCTAATAACTTGTTTTCTGTTCATTTCTATAACTTTTTCTTTATAAATAGTAGCGAGTTTGAAAAATGTGGATTATTTTTGCGCTGGCTACTATTTATCTGAAAAGCATATTTGTATGGCAAAGAAAACGGTTATTCGGTTAACAGAAGGACAATTAGCTGAGATTATCAAGGATATAACCCTTAAAAGCCTTAATGAGATTGATGGTGCGACATATTCAAGGGTTTACAATGCTTCACACAGGGCAAAAAACGACAACCAAAACGGGCAATTGCAAAGAACAGTCGGTAATAGGACAAGAAACAACGATGACATTCTTGCCCATGCCCGTGAATTAGAACCAAGAGCCAAAGAGAGTTTTTTGAAACCGTTTGTCAACCAACCTTTCAAATTCTATGGCGAGAATAGACTTGGTATTATTGCAGATGTGATTTTCACAATGACAGATATGACGCACCTAAACTCCGATAGGGCTATATTGGTTGGAACCGTGGTTTTCAATGACGCACAAATAAACGGAGACGGTATTATAGTGGATTTGAAAAACGACAAGGTGTATTATCACGAAAGAGGTAATAGATACAAATATGTGCTTGAAATTGAC
>CACZQL010000119.1 GCA_902783365.1 uncultured Bacteroidia bacterium
CCAAACGCCCATTCCGTCTAGGATAAAGCGTTGGGATTGCAAAAATACAAATTATTCTCAATAAAACAACTAATAATTTCCCAATCAACCCACTTGAACGCATCTATCCGACGCCAGCATATTTCTCGATGCGGCATTGGTGTTGTTTGGTCTCACGATCGTAGGTGATCCCAACCAATAACAGGTGATCGGTGTATTGAGCCACTTTGGAGGGATATTGTTTCCGTTTGATTTGATCAAGGGCGGTATCAACGGCCTTGTCGTATTTAAGCTCGATGACGATGGCGGGAGCATCCACGGTCTTGCGCGGGATGAGCACCAAGTCGGCAAAACCTTTGCCTGTGGCCAGTTCGCGATGAATGATATAGTCGTTGGAGGCATAATAGTATGCGATGCTCAGCACACAGGCCAGGGAGTTCTCGTCGTTATAGCTCAGGATGCTCGTGTGTTCATCGTGGGCGGCATCCACGCCACGGGCCACGGCTTCCTCATCACCACGGAGGGTGGCTTGGAGGAGTTGTTTCGATTTTTCAATGGCATTTGCCACGTAGTTCCAGTTGTTCAACTTTACGGCATTAACAATCTCCTCCGCCACTTCCTTGTTGGGGATATAACACTCACCCTCTCTCCAACAATAGGAAAGATATCCCAAATGGATCAACAAGGTCAGCACATCATTCTTAGAATGGATAATTGACATATCATTCTGAAAACCAATAGGATTGACGAGGCAGTGTCCTCCTGTCAGCATCCGCACCACATCATCTTTCAACCCCTCGTAATTCATGGAGATATAGTGTGCCACGGCTTCGTAGGCTCCGGTAGTTGCCCAAAAGCTACTGCAATGACTAGCATCTAAGGCCTGCATCACCGAATTGGGATTGAAGATGGAATGCTCGTTTCCAATCTGGTATCCGTCATACCATTTCTCCAGCTCATCAAAATCCATGTTATATTTTTCCGCAAGAGTTTTCACTTCATCTTTAGTGAATCCAAAATAGGACGCCATCCGTCTTGGTTCCACCATGGAATATTCCTTAAAGTTGTTAAGCGCAGACTGGGTCTTGTATTTCTTAATGGGAAGGATGCCTGTCATATAAACCCCAGCGAACACCCTAACACCATCCAGACTCTTGAACATACGTCGTAACCAATCTACATAAAGGTCCATCACCTTGGTGGATGGTTCATATTCTCGGCAAATGGCATCCCACTCGTCGATAATGAAGATGAATTTTTGGCCTTTTGCCTCTACAACACGCAGGAGGAAATCCAAAAGCTTGTCTTTTTTCTCCACGGGAATATCGGGATACGTCTTGCTGATGTCTTCAAGCAATGCCGCGTCCATGATGTCGACTATATTTTCCTCATGTTTTTCAGTGATGAATTTTGTGAGGTCGAGAAAAATGACGGGGTACTTGTTCAAGTGATTCTCAAAAGAGGGGTCGGAAGCAATCTTAAGGTCGGCGAACAGGTGATAAGAGGAACACGACTGGTCGTAATAGGCATTGAGCATCCTGGCCGCCACCGACTTGCCTGAACGCCGGAAGCGCGATACGCAGCTGAAACGTTGCTCCGTGTCGAGAGTCTTGTTGACAATGGCAATCAACCCCGACTTGTCCACATATTCCCCGTTCCTTACACTTTGGAATCCGGTATTACCGGTGTTGATATATGCCCCCATGACATCATATTTTGATGCAAAAGTAGCAAAATTTCAGAAAACAAATATAGCATAGAGAAAAAAAGAAAAAGCGGGGTATCCGATGACTGCTGTTCCACTCTTTAGGTCCTGAGAAACCCGCACAAACAACAGCAGCATCGATACCCACGCTTGTGCCGTGGGCATCAACCGCTGCGTTTGCTTTGCTTGTGCGTTTTTTGAATTTCTCAGGTTCAAAGAGTACAAAAACAAACGTGTGGCCTTAGCCTTTCAATATGTACCCCAACGCCCATTCCCTCTAGGATAAAGCGTTGGGATCGCGAATTTACATAAAATTTTCTGATTAAACACAGACGAATAAAAATTGGCGTGAGAGAAACAGCAGGATTTTGCATATTTGTAGCGGATTCAAAACAAAGTTACAGGTTAGTTTATTATAGCAAAATCACCTAATTTTATTTCGTAATTTCTTGATGTCAGACTTCACAAAACTATCAATTTCCTTTCCAAGCAAAAACACTTCCGAAGCATAAAGCTGCACCAACCCCTTCCCATCTCGTGAGAAATGCCTTTCGGTATTGGCAATGGCATCTTCTATTCTCACAGGGTCTTTCTCGTAATTAAACCCACCTGAAATGGCGCCATCTACATATTCCTTGAAAGTGGCACTTTTCTCAACTTCTTCAGTTATCGGTTTCTCGTCGTAGAAATGATAATAAAGCCAAATCTCAAAACTCGGGTTGCTCTGAGCAACGTTCCAAGCCTGATAGGTCTTAACCTCATCTAACACATCTGAAATTGAAGCGTTTTGCTGTGAGCAGAATTCGCGCAAAGGTGCTATCTTGCCTTGTTCTTCCCATGTATCAGTGTCGATAACAAACCACACTGTGTCGCCATGCTCATACTCAACAGTATATTCTCTTTCTCCTCCAATCAACACTTGTTTAGCGCGTTCCATTAACTTCAGCGGGTCGGTTCCATCTTTAGGAGGAATCGTAACGACCTTCAAGTTGGACGACAGCCCCTCGAAAAAGCTAAAATAATCAGGTTCTGTGCCTTCTCCCTCGCAGACGATAAACAACTTGTGAGCGTCCCTTGAGGGTTCCCTCTTACCGTATTCCTTTCTTCTCTGTATCATATCACCAATGCAAATCTTTAAGATTCGACAAGAATGGAATGCCCCCATAACGGCCATTCAGATAGCCATTCTCAATGTTGGCCGTATTATGTATATTGAAGTCACTCAACGGATAAAGCTGTGTGGCCTGTTCGATATCCTTTTGGGCAAACCATATCTCGTCAGGACGGAAAATCTTTTGGTCCAGCAGTCCCGATTCGTGCGTGGTGAAAATCAACTGACCCTTCGCGGTATTGCTCTCCGACAACTTACGGACAATGTCTTTGATCATAATAGGATGAATACTACGTTCAATCTCATCAACCAAATAGACCATATCCTTCTGAATGATGGCATAAAGCAAAGGCATATACTCAATCAGTCTGCGTGTGCCATCAGACTCATCGCGAAGCGACATCTCCACTTCTTTACCAGCCATATCCTTATGGACAGCAACCAACGTCTTCACGTAAACATTACCGTCTTCATAGATGACATTGATGGCGTTGTCCCATGCATTTCCGCCAAACGTTGCCTGAGGTTCGCCAGGATGTTCTTTAGCCGATTTAACCAATCGCATCAGCTTAGTTCCCTTCACATCTTCTTCGGCTATAACTTCCTTTTTTACCGCCAACTTATCAATCCCCGTCTTTAGCTCTGGCAACGTCGCATTTACCAATGCCGAAAATTCAGCGTCGGTATCCAACATGTGGGGCACGAAGCCATGGACAGAGGCCGGCAACACAAGCTGTAGCTTTTCGTCAAACCAGGAATAGGCATCTCCTACCAAAGGGCCCTCTTCAGAATAGTATTTGCCCAAATAGGGCAACAACAGCATGTCGGGGCGGACAATCCGCTTCAGTGCATCACGGAACTGAGCATTTATACCCTTTGCGATATAGTTAGGGTTTATGCTGATTTCACCGTTTTCGCGTCTGAACAGCATCAAGTCCTTGCTTTTCTTACTTAGCAACAACTCTTCACAGCGAATATCTTGCGTGGTAAACTCTATATGATAATAGAACATATTTCCATTTGAAAAGAATTCAACAGCGAACCCGGAAGGTTTATCGGCGCATTGCGCATCGAATTTAAATGTAGGATTGTCGAAAAAATCAATTTCACGCACTGTTTCTGCTTCAACCAACATTTTCAGGCAGTTTAAGGCTTGAAGCAGATTGCTCTTTCCTGCGCCGTTTGCACCGTATATCGCACTCATACGCAACGCAGTTGCATGGCCACAAGCAATCTTATGATGCTCATGGCTATGGCTTTTGCTCGAAGGGAAAGTATTAAACTCGACTGCCTCCTTAAAGGAAGCAAAATTCTCAATAATCAGACGCAACAACATGGAGATTCCGTTAAAAATTCACGGCAAATATACAAATTTATGTACAATCAGCTGTTATTTTCACCAAAAAATGTGTATTTTTGTAGAAAAACATCGTTTTGACCATTATAACTATATGCTCGTATCTGATTCCCAGCATCAAAGACCAGCCTTTGCGTGTTGGCGAGAGTAGTGACACCTTGCCATAAGTCATGCGCTCCAGCACATTTAAATTCCAGCATATTTCTCGATGCGGCATTGGTGTTGTTTGGTTTCACGATCGTAGGTGATTCCTACCAGTAGCAGATGATCGGAGTATTGAGCCACTTTAGCGGGATATTGTTTCTGTTTGATTTGATCAAGGGCGGTATTGACGGCCTTGTCGTATTTCAGCTCGATGACGATGGCGGGAGCTTCCACGTTTTTGCGCGGGATAAGCACCAAGTCGGCAAAGAAAAGTCCGTTGTTGATGGGCTGAGTGTAACTGAAACGCATCCGTAAAAAAATATTACCCCGAAATGAAACATTCCAACTCTTTTTTGTACTTTAGCATGGGAAAACGAAGGACCCGATTCCGTCTGCCGTCTTATTAGGCGTAGGAAAACTTCAATTCAATTGCAGACGGATCGAACTCCCTCGCTTTTCAAGCACAGGGGGCCACCTCCAACAATAAACACCTTTATTAATACCTTTCCCATTATGAGTACTACCTTCAACATCATCGGCGACATTCACGGCAGAGACTCCTGGAAACGCCTCGTTGACCTCCAATGCGTCAACATCTTCGTCGGCGACTTCTTCGATCCCTATCAAGCCTACCCCTTCGAGACACTCGAACGCAACTTCCTCGAAATCACCGAATACAAAAAAGAACACAGTCAACAAGTGGTGCTGCTCTACGGCAACCACGACATGGAATACCTCCCCAACACCAACGACCTCACCAACCGATACGACGCCAGAAACGCCCAAAGGATCCAATGGCTGATCGAAACCGCTCAGGAGCTGTTCCACGGCGTCGCCTACGCCATCGGCAACCAATACCTCGTCACCCACGCCGGTGTCACCAACACCTGGAAAAACACCTACCTGCCCGACGTGGAGGACCCCTCCCCCGCCAATGTGGCCCAGGCCATCAACACCCTGTGGGAAAACGACAAACTCCCCTTCACCTTCCGCCCCAACCACTGCGGGCTAGACTACAACGGCGATGACCCACACCACTCCCCTCTCTGGATTCGTCCCTTCTCGCTCTGCATCGACAACCTCTATCGTGGAACCACCGTCAAACAAATCGTCGGCCACTCCCAAGTGAAAGAGATCTCCGATGTGGAAGGCATCATCATGGTGGACTGCTTGGGAAAAGTGGAACAATCCTATAAGGTGACGGTGGAAACAACCGAATAAGGCACGGCGAAAACAATTTTCTGAAATTCTATCGCCCAATTCCATTTTTTTCGTAACTTGCGCCCTTGTTTCAAAAACTCATCTCCACCATGAACGTCACTGAACTGAAAAGACTTTTCAAGGAACGCTTCAACGAGGAAGGCACCGTTTACACCTCCCCGGGACGCGTCAACCTCATCGGCGAACACACCGACTACAACGGGGGATTCGTGTTCCCCGGCGCCATCGACCAAGGCATCTACGCCTGCATCCGGCTCAACGGAACCGACAAAGTGCGGGCCTACTCCATCGACAAAGAGGACTACTGTGAGTTCGGCATGAACGAAGAAGACAACCCCAATGTGCACTGGGCCAACTACCTCTTCGGCGTGTGTCGCGAAATCATCAAACGCGGCTACCGGCTCCAAGGCTTCGACACCGTGTTCTACGGCAACGTGCCCATCGGCGCCGGAATGTCGTCGTCAGCCGCCCTCGAAAGCACCTTCGCCTTCGCCCTCAACGACCTGCTCCACCTCAACATCGACAAGTTCGAGCTCGCCCGTGTCGGCCAAGCCACCGAACACAACTACGTTGGCGTGAAATGCGGTATCATGGACCAGTTCGCCTCCCTCTTCGGAAAGGAAGGACACCTCATGCGCCTCAACTGCGCCACCATGGAGTTCGAATACTTCCCCTTCCACCCCAAAGGCTATAGGTTGGTGCTACTCGACACCGTGGTGAAACACGAACTGGCCTCCTCGGCCTACAACAAACGCCGCGCCTCCTGCGAGAACGCCTGCGCCCACATCGCCGCCAAACACCCCGAAGTGAAATACCTCAGCGACGCCACCCTCGACATGCTGGATGAGGTACGACCCGAAATCTCCGGCGAAGACTACCTCCGCGCCGCCTACGTCATCGGCGAGAAACAACGCGTGCTCGACGTGTGCGACGCCCTCGCCCACGATGACTACGAGACCGTGGGCAAATGCATGTACGGCACCCACTTCGGCATGAGCAAACTCTATGAGGTGAGCTGCGAGGAACTCGACTTCCTCAACGACATCGCCAAAGAATGCGGCGTCACCGGCTCCCGCGTCATGGGCGGCGGCTTCGGCGGATGCACCATCAATCTCGTCAAAGACGAATTGTATGATGCCTTCATCGCCACGGCGAAACAACAATTCAACGCAAAATTCGGCCACGACCCGAAAGTGTATAACGTCGTCATCTCCGAAGGAGCCCGTCGTCTCTAAATTCTTACTTCTTACTTCTGAATTCTAACTTCTAAAAAATATGAATCCCACATTATTAGTTTTAGCCGCTGGCATGGGCTCCCGTTATGGGGCTCTGAAGCAAATGGACGGCGTTGGCCCTAACAACGAAGCCATCCTCGACTATTCCATCTACGACGCCAAACGCGCCGGCTTCGGCAAAGTGGTCTTCGTGATTCGCGAGGACTTCGCCGAGGCCTTCAAGAAAGTGAACAACACGGAGAAATTCGGCATCCCCGTGGAGTATGTGTATCAGTCGCTCGACAAGCTGCCCGAAGGATTCAGCGTCCCTGAAGGCCGTGTGAAACCCTGGGGCACCTGCCACGCCGTGCTGATGGCCAAAGACGTCATCCATGAACCCTTCGCCGCCATCAACGCCGACGACTTCTACGGCAAGGAAGCCTACGAGGTGCTGGCCAAATACCTCATGGAATGCGAAGGCAAACAAGGCGCCTACAGCATGGTGGCCTACAAACTCCGCAACACCATGTCGGACTTCGGCACCGTGAGCCGCGGCATCTGCACCGCCGACAGCGAGGGACACCTCCAAACCATTGTCGAACGTACCGCCATCGGCCATACCGAAGACGGCGGAGCGGCTTACACTGACGAGACCGGCAGCCATCCCCTCGACATGGACTCCCTCGTCTCGATGAACTTCTTCGGCTTCACCCCCGACTTCTTCGCCTACTCCGAGAAAGGCTTCGTCGAGTTCCTCAAAGGACCCGCCCAAACCAATATCAAAGCCGAGTTCTTCATCCCCCTCATGGTCAATCAAGCCATCCACGACGGCTCCGCCAAACTGAAGGTCCTCTCAAGCAACGCCTCCTGGTTCGGCGTCACCTACAAAGAAGACAAACCCGACGTGATGCGCAAGATCCACGAACTCATCGAGAAAGGCGTTTATCCTAGTAGGCTATGGTAGAATGCGGAATGCGAAATGCGGAATGCGGAATAGGCCTACCGGTAGCAGGTAATTATTCCGCATTCCGCATTCCGAATTCCGAATTCCGAATTAAAACAACAGCAATGAACATCGAAGTAAAGAAATGGGGTAAAACACCCGACGGGAAAGACATCAAACTCTATACGATGACCAACAGCAACGGCATCAAGGTGCAGCTGTGCGACATCGGCGCCGGCATCGTGTCCATCTACACACCCGACAAAAACGGGGTGTTCGACGACATCGTGCTGGGCTATCCCAACCCGCTCGACTATTATGGCGACGGCCCATGCGCGGGCAAGATCCCTGGCAGGTTCGCCAACCGCATCGCCAATGGCAGGTTCAAGATCGACGACCAGGAATACCAACTCGACCTTAACACTGGCGACGGCAAACACCATCTCCATGGAGGCCCCATCGGCTTCTCCAACCAGAAATGGGCCAGTCGCATCGAAGGCGAGAGCGTGGTGTTCACCTACCTCAGCGCCGACGGCGAGGCCGGCTACCCCGGCGAGCTGGTGGCCAAGGCCCGCTATACCCTCAACGACGAGAACGAACTCAACCTCCGCCTCGGCGCCTGGACCACCGCCACCACCATCGTCAACCTCACCAACCACACCTATTTTAATCTGAAAGGCGAAGGCCACGGCGACATCCTCGACCATAAGCTGCGACTGAACGCCTCGCGCTGGCTGCCCGCCACCAACGAACTTATCACCACCGGCGAGATGGCCTCCGTAGCCGACACCCCCATGGACTTCACCGAAGAGAAAACCATCGGACGCGACATCCACGAGAACTTCGACGCCCTCAATTTCGGCAAAGGCTACGACAGCTGCTGGGTCATCGACAACCTCGGCAAAGACAAGCTGAACCTCGCCGCGGAGCTCTCGCACGAAGGCTCCGGACGCAAGGTGAACCTCTACACCACCCAACCAGGCATCCAGGTCTATACCGGCAACTGGCTGAGCGGCTGCCCGCAAGGCAAAAACGGCCACGTCTATCACGACTACGAAGGCGTCGCCCTCGAATGCCAAGCCCTCCCCGACGCTCCCAACAAACCCAACTTCCCCAACACCTTCCTCCGCCCCGGCGAAGAATACAAGGAAATCATCATCTTTAAATTTTCAAATCTTTAAATCTTACAATACATGGAAACTACCAACAAAACGAACTACACCATCCCGATTATCGTGATGATCCTATTGTTCGGCATGATCTCTTTTGTCACCAACCTGGCCTCCCCCATGGGTGACATCCTCAAAAACCAATTCAACATCCCCAACTGGCAAGGTACCTTGGGCGTGTTCGCCAACTTCATCGCCTACGCGGTGATGGGCATCCCCGCGGGCAACCTGCTTCAGAAGAAAGGCTATAAGAAGACGGCTTTGGTGGCTGTCACCGTAGGCTTTGTTGGAGTGGGCATCCAGACCCTCTCAGGTGTCGTGGGCAGCTTCGGCATCTATCTCCTCGGCGCCTTCGTGGCCGGCTTCAGCATGTGCCTCCTCAACACCGTGGTCAACCCGATGCTCAACAAGCTGGGCGGCGGCGGCAACAAGGGCAACCAGCTCATCCAGATTGGTGGCACCTTCAACTCGCTGTGCGGCACCGCCGTCATCATCATCACCGGACTGCTGATTCCGAGCATCGTCGATGCCAAGATCAGCGACGTGTTCCCGCTGATGTATGCGGCATTAGCCATCTTCGCCCTCGGATTCCTCGTGATCTTGATGACCAAAATCCCGGAGAACGAAAGCCAAACCGTCTCCAAGGTCAAGGACGGAAAAGGCCCCATGGCCTTCCGCCATTTCGTGCTGGGCGCCATCGCCATCTTCATCTATGTGGGTGTTGAAGTGGGCATACCGAACATCCTCAACAAATGGTTGCAGAACCCCGACCTCCAAGTCTTGGGAGCCGGTGTCAATGCCGAAGCCGTGGCTGGCTCGGTAGCCGCCACCTACTGGTTCATGATGCTGATCGGTCGTCTCATCGGAGGCATCATCGGCAACAAAGTGTCGGCCAAGTCCATGCTTACTGTGGTTTCCTTGGTGGGTATCGTCCTGACCCTGTTGGCCATGTTCGGTCCTCAGACCATGGTCAAATTCCCTGCCTTCAACGGCGCCAAAGGATTCGGTCTCGAAAACATCCCGCTCAACGCAGCCTTCCTGGTTTGCATCGGTCTCTGCACCTCGGTGATGTGGGGCGGCATCTTCAACCTCGCCGTGGAAGGACTAGGCAAATACACTGAAAAAGCCTCCGGCATCTTCATGGCCCTCGTTTGCGGTGGCGGCATCCTGCCCTTACTCCAAAACGCCATCGTCGATGGACTCGGCGGCGTGGGTTACCTCCAAAGCTACTGGGTGATCGTCATCGGCATCGCCTACCTGCTGTTCTACGCCCTTTATGGCTCGAAGAACGTCAACAAAGACATCCAAGTTTAATTCGGAATTCGGAATGCGGAATGCGGAATAAGCCTACCGGTAGTAGGTAATTATTCCGCATTCCGCATTCCGAATTTCGCATTTTATTCCGAATTCCGCATTCCGCATTCCGCATTACTTCTTTCTCACCGGATCACAAGTAAGGCCTACGCCTAACTTGCTGAAAATCTTGCGATCCACCTCGCTGAGCATGACTGTGGAATGCACTTGGCATCCTGCCAGCTGAGGCAACATCTCCAAAGCTTTGCGACAGTTGGCGTCGTCGGGACTGAGCACCGAGAGGGCCACCAGCACCTCGTCGGTGTGGAGACGCGGGTTGTTGCCTCGTAAGTATTCCACCTTGGTCTTCTGGATGGGCTCAATCATATATTGCGGGATGAGCTTCAAGTCGTGGTCGATGCCTGCCAGATGCTTGGTGGCATTGAGGATCAAGGCCGCGCTGGGACCCAGCAGTGTGCTGGTCTCGGAAGTGATGATAGTGCCGTCCTCCAACTCGATGGCAGCGCAATCCACACCGCTGCGTTCCTTGCGCTCACGCGCGGCCATCACAGGCCGGCGGTCTTCCACGCCGATCTTCGCCTGGTTGAGCAGTATCGTGATTTTCGACACCTCATTCTCGTTGCAGCCGCCTTCGGCCATGGTGTTCAAGGCAGTGAAATAACGACGGATGATCTCGTCCTTGGCAGCCTTGCAGCACACCTCGTCGTCGCTGATGCAGAACCCCACCATGTTCACCCCCATGTCGGTGGGCGACTTGTAAGGGCACTTCCCATAGATGCCGTCGAACAAGTCGTTCAACACGGGGAAGATCTCGATGTCGCGGTTGTAGTTGATGGCAATCTTTCCGTAGGCGTCGAGATGGAAGGGATCAATCATGTTCACATCGTTGAGGTCGGCGGTGGCGGCCTCGTATGCCATGTTCACGGGATGCTTCAGGGGGAGACTCCACACCGGGAAGGTCTCGAACTTGGCATAACCAGCCTCCACGCCCCGCTTGCGCTCGTTGTAGAGCTGGCTGAGGCACACGGCCATCTTGCCACTGCCCGGTCCGGGTGCCGTGACGATGACCAGCGGACGAGTGGTCTCCACATAATCGTTCTTCCCAAAGCCCTCGTCGGAGTCGATGAGCGCCACGTTGTGCGGATAGCCGTCGATGATGTAATGGTAATAGGCCTTGATGCCAAGATGTTCCAAGCGGTTTCTGAAAGCCGCCGCACTGCTTTGTCCGTTGTAATGGGTAATCACCACACCGCTGACCAAGAAGCCCCGTTTCTGGAACTCGTTGCGGAGGCGCAGCACATCCACATCGTAAGTGATGCCCAAGTCGCTGCGAATCTTGTTCTTCTCGATGTCGTCGGCGCTAATCACAATCACGATCTCGGCGCTGTCGCTGAGGTTCTGAAGCATTCGCAACTTGCTGTCGGGTTGGAAACCGGGTAACACGCGACTGGCGTGGTGGTCATCAAACAGCTTACCCCCCAGTTCCAGGTAAAGCTTGTTGCCGAACTGCCCTATCCGCTCGCGGATGTGTTCGGACTGAATCTTGAGATATTTCTCGTTGTCAAATCCGTTTTTCATAACGGATTGCAAAGATATTAAAAAATCAAGAAAACAAAAAATTAAGGTTGAAAAAATGATTTTATCTCGGATTCATTCATGTTTCTGAGTCCATACTCATGAATCACCCCCCCGTTCTCCATCATCACCACGATGGGGAAATTCCCTTGGGTAATGGTAAACAGGGTTTTCACATCGTCATAAATAACATACTGATAACGAGTTGATTCCGAATCCGCATAAAAACGCTCCACGCCTTCTTCGCTGCCCATGAACAAATAGAGCACATCCTCTTCGGGGAACCCGTAATAGGATTGCATCAGGCTCAGCTTATGGGCCGCCATCTTACACAGATCGCAGGAGGAAGAAAAGATTCCAATCACTTTTTTCCCCTGGTCAAGCTTCAACCCGTCCAAAGGAGGACGTTGCAATGCCTCTTGAAGGGCTTCTTCTTGCAACTCTTTGGAAGGACGCGACGCGGCAGTGAAATTATCGGGGGGATTCGCGGCAAAAACCGCCACCGAGCAGGCCAGCACCAGCACGGCCAACAGGAGCCACGGAGCTTTGTAATGTCTTTCTTTCACTTTGTAAATCAACGCAAAAAGGCCCAGCAGCACAACATTTTTGAGGATGCTTTGCCAGGGGTTGAAGCGGAGATAGTCGCCGAAACAATGGCAGTTGTCGGTTCTGCCGAGAACCGTGGCATAGAGCAACAGCAGGGTGTAGCCGAGAAGCATCAGCACGCTCCCCCACCACATCAGCTTATGGAGGCCATTGGCCACCAGGCCGATGCCCAGCACCAGCTCCGCGATGATGGCCGCTCTCGCCACCAAGTAGGAGAAGTTGAGGCTGAAAAAATGATAGCTATAAATATAAATCTCGAACTGGTCCATGTCGAAAATCTTCAGCACGGCTGAAACGACAAAGACCAGTCCGAGAGCGATCTTGAGGATCTTGGCGGGAAGGCCCGCCTTGTCAGTGACGGTATTCACTTATTTCTGCACACAATGGATGGAGCCTTCGGTGATGCCAGGCACGTTCCAGGAAGCGGCGTTTTGCAAATCGGCGCAAGTTCCGGATTCGATGGTTCTGTCATCCAGATTAACGGTGGTTTCAACGCCAAGTACGTTGATGGTGTAGGAGCAATGACATACTTTGGTCTTACTGCAAGAGGAGAAAAGACCCACCATGCCTACTACGGCAAGTGCTAAAAACAATTTCTTCATGATAGTCGAATTTTACGGTTTATTATGATTATTGTTGTTGTTATTATTATTGTTATTGTTATTGTTGTTGTTATTGTGGTTAATCAGGTTCCAGAACCAATTTCCTTCTTCCTCCACCTGAACTTCTTTGCAGGTGACGGTGCCCCAGCCCACAATCTCCTTGGCTTTGTCGTTGCAGGTACCTTTCTCCACCATATAATAGTCCTCACCCAGGGGGACATCCTCGTTGTTGATAAACGCCGAGCACTGGCAGTACTTCACTTTCTGACAGGAACTTACTGCCATGGCGCAGAGGGCGACAGCCACAACCATCAAGAGTTTCTTCATTTGCGTCAATTTTTGGCAAAGATACAAAAATTATTTTTGCACAGCGCTGCGCTTGGAATATTCTTCCATGAACTCAGCCCAAGGGGTGGTGTTGTAGGCGCCTTCGCCGAAGAAGTGGAGCATCGGCAGGAAGTTCTTGGCCTCTTGATAGCCGGGGATGACCTGCACGCGCTGCATCTTGTCGTTGAGAATCACATAGGAGGGATACGACATTTTGTTGTTCAGCAGGGCGGCGGCCAGTTGGTGCGAGCCTTTGCGTCCGTCGGAACGTGGCACATTCACATACTCGCGGCCTTGGAAGGTCACGGCATCGGGGCGTTCGGCGTTGAGCTTCACCGGGTAGAAGTTCTCGTTCATGTATTTCACCACTTGAGGATCGGTGAAGGTGGTGTTGTCCATCTTGGTACACCAGCCGCACCAAGTGGTGTAAACATCAATGAACATCATCTTGGGATTCTTTTGACAGGCCGACACAGCCTCTTCAAAGTCCATCCATTGAATCTTTTCTTGGGCCACGCCCAACATGCAGGCAAACATCATTGCCGCCAGTACGATTGTCTTTTTCATATTTCAATAGCCTTTCAATTGTTTCTCGATGTCGCGTTTTGAGTCTTTGCTCTTCAGGGTCTCCCGCTTGTCGTAATAATGCTTGCCTCTTGCCAAGGCGATATCCAACTTGGCCAGACCCTTCTCATTAATATATAGGAGTGTCGGGATGATGGTCAAGCCCTTCTCCTGCACTTTGTTTTTCAGTTTGCGCAACTCACGGGCGGTGAGCAGCAGCTTGCGGTCGCGCTTGGGATCGTGGTTGTTGTAGGTGCCTTTGTCGTATTCGGCGATGTGCATCCCCACCACAAACAGCTCGTGTTCCTTGAAAGTGCAATACGAGTCGGCCAAGCTAGCCTTACCGTTGCGGATCGACTTGATCTCGGTCCCCGTCAGCACGATGCCCGCCGTGAGGGTATCCAGCAGGAAATACTCATGCTCGGCGCGCTTGTTTTTTATATTGATCACATTGTTGTTCTTTTCCATCACAAACCGGTTTAAAAGCAATAGCAATAACCCATCCTAATGATAAAGGGATTGTTATACAGGCTGTTGTAGTAATCCCAATTCACATCATAGAGGATGGAGTAATAAACGAAGCCGTTTTCCGAAAAATATTGTCGATAGCCTCCGCCCACCAACAGGCTGTCGTACCATGAGGGACCCACGTTGGTCACATCCTTGCCGCTATAGAGCAAACACTGTTTTTCGTATTCCGCATGGGCATATAAACCTTTGAAAATCTCAAAGTTGGCATAAACGGAACCCGAAAGGATGTGGGTGAAGTAAGACCCATACGTATAGTTGGAATAAAAATACATGTCGTAGCCAACACGGGCACCGGCTTCCAAGCTACGGGTGATTCGGTAGCCAAACTGTGGCGAGACCCCGAAATAGAACTGGTTTCCGGAAAAGCCCGCACCGATACCGCCACCCGTGACAAACTTGCCCTTCATGAAATCGGGACCTCCCATGACTTGGGCCTCAAGGGGCAAAGCTACCCCGACACCCATCAGGACAATCATCAAAATCTTTATGAATCCTTTCATGTCAAAAACTAATTCCCTGCAAAAATACTCAATAAATGAAAATAAATAGCTATTTTTGTGCCAAATTACGAATGATGAAACGATTTCTGATATTTTTATCGGTCGCTTTGATGATTTTCGTGTCCTGCAAAAAGGAAAACGATGTCAGCACCGACCCCAACCATAAACTCGAGTTTTCCACTGACACGGTGTTGTTCGACACGGTATTCACCTCTTTGGGCTCCTCCACCCATCAGCTGAAGCTGTACAACAAGTATGAATCCGATTTGGTAATCAGCGAGATACGTTTGATGGGCGGCGAGCAGTCGCGTTTCAGGATGAATTTCGACGGCGAGGCCGGCACGGAGTTCCGCGACAAGGTGATTCCCGCTACCGACAGCCTCTTCACCTTCCTCAACGTCACCATCGACCCCACCGACGCCAGCTCGCCTTTCATCGTCGAGGACAGCATCCTCTTCGTCACCAACGGCAACACCCAGATGGTCAAGCTAGTGGCCTACGGCCAAAACGCCCACTATATCATCGGCAACCAAACCGTGCAGAGCTTCCTCTACCCTTTCAAGATTGTGGCTGACAGTTTGGAGACCACACATTGGTACAACGACCTCCCCTACGTGATTTACGGTTTCGCCATGATCAACTCCTACGGCACCCTGCACATTCATGAGGGGGTGCGGGTGTATTGCCACGACAAGAGCGGCATCTGGTCGTGGAGCGACGGCCAGCTCATTGTGGAAGGCACCGCCGAGCACCCTGTGGTGATTCAGGGCGACCGCATGGAGCCTTACTTCAGGAACCAGCCCGGACAATGGGACCGCATCGGACTCATGGACGGACGTCCTGGCGCCGACCACATCATCAACCACGCCGTCATCCGCAACGGCTACATCGGCGTCCAACCCCAGTCGGTGTTCAAAGGCACCCAATGCGCCTTGCGTCTCAACAACACCGTCATCGAGAACCACACGGGATTCGGGGTCTATGCCAGCTACTACGCCATCGAGGCCAACAACGTGGTGATCGACAACTGCGGACAATATGCCTTCGCCGTGGAGCTGGGGGGCGACTACCTGATCCGGCACACCACCATCGGCAACTTCTGGTGGAACTCCACCCGCACTACGGTGTCCATGCTCCTGTCGAACTACCTCGACGACGAGGACGGCACCCGGCATGAGTTCCCCTTCCATCTCGAAATGGGCAACAGCATCGTTTACGGAAGCCAAGAAGAAGAGCTCTCCACCATCCTGAGCGGCAACGAGGTTGACACCACCTATCTGTTCGACCATTGCCTGATGAGAACGACCAAATACAATAACGACATGGCGGGATTCAGCAACTGCATCTTCAATGAGGACCCCTTGTTTGTGGATTACCGCCTTTACGACCTGCATCTCAGCGACATGCTATCGCCTGCCGTAGGGGCCGGCAGCCCCGCCATCGGAGCAACCCTACCCCACGACCTCGATGGCAAGCCCCGCCAACCCGTTCCGGATATTGGCGCATACCAATGGCAAGGTGAAAGGTGAGAGGTGAAAGGTGACTGTCTCCCTCTCAATTCTCAATTATCAATTCTCAATTCTCTTATAGATTTCTTTCATGAATTCGGGAAGCTTGCGCATGGCAGCTTGCTCGCGCCATTGCTTGCGGACGTCCTGGGCGGGAACGCCAAAGACGGCTTTGCCAGGCTCGATGGACTTATCGACGGCGGAGGTGGCCAACACCACGGCACCCTCGCCAATCACCAGGTCCTTGTTGACGCACACACGACCCCAAAGGATCACATCGTCCTCGATGCGGGTGACACCCGCGATGGCGGCGTGGCTGCCAATCAGGCAGTTGCGGCCAATATAGCTGTCGTGCCCCACCTGGCAATGGTTGTCCATCTTGGTGCCTTTGCGGATGGTGGTGTCGGAGGTGACCCCCTTGTCGATGCTGCATAAAGCGCCAATTTCCACATCGTCCTCGATGACCACTCGGCCAAACGACTCGAACTTCTTGTATTGGTCGTTACGGCGTTGGAAGTAGTAGGCATCGGCGCCAATCACGCTTCCCGAATGGATGATGACATTGTCGCCCAGCACACAAAAGTCATAAATGGTGACGTTGGGATGGATGACACAGTTTTTGCCGATGCGGACATGGTTTCCGATGAATGTCCCCGGCATGACGACCGTCCCCTCTCCTATCTCCGCCGAAGGGCTGATGGCTTGGGTGCACGGTTCCTCGGGACGGTAGTGTCGCATCGCCCTAAGGAAGGCGTCGAACGGATCATCGTGAATCAGCAGGGCCTTGCCTTCGGGGCATTCCACCTGCTTGTTGATGAGTACCACGGTGGCTTGTGAGTTCAGGGCCTTGCCGTAGTACTTGGGATGATCCACAAAGGTGACGTCCCCAGGTTCCACCTTATGGATTTCGTTGAAACCCGTAATGGGGAACTTGGGGTCACCTATATACTGCGCGCCGATGAGCTCGGCCACAGCTTTCAATGTTGTCTTTTCGATTTTCATCGTTAGGCTTTCACACGTTCGCAGTACTCACCCGTGCGTGTGTCAACCCTGATCATGTCGTCGGTGTTGATGAACAAAGGCACGCGGACCATGGCACCGGTCTCAACGGTGGCCTCTTTGAGGGCGTTGGTAGCCGTGTTGCCCTTTTCGCCAGGCTCGGTATAAGTCACCTTCAGGACGGTCTTGACGGGCATCTCGGCGTAGAGGATGGTCTCGGTGGAGGCGTCAACCACCACGTCAACGATGTCATTCTCTTTCATGAACTTCACACCCGTGATGTTGTCCTCGGGAATCGGAATCTGGTCGTAGTTCTCGGTGTGCATGAAGATGAAGTCCTCACCTTCCTTGTAGAGGTACTGGTAGGGACGGTGCTCCACGCGGACATCCTCCAACTTGACACCGATGTCGAAACGCTTCTCAAGCACATTGCCGCTGAGGACATCCTTCAGCTTGATGCGCATGATAGTGTTACCTTTTCCGGGTTTAACGTGTTGGAAATCAATGCAGAAATAAATCTTGCCATCCATACGGATAGCGCTTCCAATCTTTACATCTTGACTAAGCATATACTTCAGTTATTAAATAATAAATCCAATTAGGCCGCAAAAATAATGAAATTCAACGGATTTCACCAAATTTTTGTGCTTTTTTCGCTTCATCTTGCCAATGAGTCACTGAAAAACAATGTCTTTCACAACCTCATGGTCGGCCAAAGCGTTCAAATTCCGCATCAGCACCGTCTTGGAATAGCTCAGCTCGTTGCGGAGGCTGTCGGAGGTGATCCGCACCCAAAGAATACCGTTTTTGAGATGCAAATCCTTGGTGTATTGGGCGATGAAAGGCCCCACCACAGTGCTCCAGCCCTTGACGATCTTCAGTTCGTCAAGATACCTGGGCCCTTTGCGCTGCTCGTAAAAAGCCTTGATCAGGTCGCCTACCGTGCTTAGATTGGGGTCGTTCATGATAATTGGGTGATGTGTCCCGAGTCCACCTCGAAAATCTTGTGATTGATATTGGTATCCTCAAACAGCCGCTCGATGCGCTGCTGCTGGGTGTCGGTGATGAACACCTGTCCGAAATGGTCGTCGCCCACCAAACGCACCAGCTTCATCACCCGCCGGTCGTCAAGCTTGTCGAAGATGTCGTCCAACAACAAAATCGGCTTGTAACCGATCTTTTGGTAGTTGTACTCGAACTGGGCCAAGCGGATGGAAACCACGAACGACTTTTGCTGTCCTTGCGAGCCAAACTTCTTCAGGGGATGCCCGTCGAGACTGAACTCCAAGTCATCCTTATGGATGCCCACATTGGTGTAGCAGGAGCTGCAATCCTGCTGGAGACTCTCTTCAAGAAGCTGATGCAACGGCTTATGGTCCAGTTTACTAAGATAGGTTACTTCAACCTTTTCTTTACCTTCTGAAACCACCTCATAATAGTGTTGAAAGATGGGTTGGAACGCCTCGATGAAGCGGGTTCTCTTGTCGTGGATATCATCGGCGCACAGGCACAGCATGTCGTCCCAGAGTTGCAGCAGGGAGCGGTCGAAGTGCCGGGTCTCGGCGAACTGGCGCAGCTGCATGTTGCGTTGCAGGAGGGCTCGGTTGTATTTGAGCAAGGCGCTGAGATACATGGGGTCGAACTGTGAGATCACCCCGTCGATGAACTTGCGCCGCAGGTCGCTACCCTCGTTGATGAGGTCGCGGTCGTAGGGCGAGATCATCACCAAGGGGAACTTCCCGATGTGGTCGGAGAGCCGGTCGTATTCTTTCTTGTTGTATTTGAACGACTTCTTGGTGTCGCGTTTCTGCACGCATGACACCAGTTCGTTTTCCTTGTCCTGGAAGCCGTAAACGCCGTGGATGCTGAAGAAGTCCTGGTCGTGCCGGATGTTGAGCTTGTCGGCGGCGTTGAAGAAGCTTTTGCAGAACGAGAGGTAGTAGATGGAATCGAGGATGTTGGTCTTCCCCGCCCCGTTGAGGCCGACAAAACAATTCACCTTCTCCGAAAACGTCAGGTCGGCGGTTTCGCAGTTCTTGAAATTGGCCAGTCTCAATTCTTTCAGGAACATCAGAACTTGTTGAGGTCCAGGGTGAGGGTGACGTAGTTGGGCGAAGCGAGGATGTTGTCGCGGGAGCGGGCGTAGCTAATCTCGAACATCTTGATTTTCACGGAGAAGCCTGCCGAGAAGCCCACCAAGGTACGTTCTTTGGGCACGTCCTTATAGTAGCGTTGGCCGTAGTTGTAGGCGGCGCGGAGGGTCAGGTTCTTGCCGAGGTGCAGTTCGCCGCCCACCACGAGGTGGCAGGCCGCGTTCTTGGCGAAGCGTCCCACAGCGCTTTGTTTCTTGAGTTCGCCCGTGAGGGGGTCGATGTTGCCCTCCAGGTCGAGCGGGTCTTCGAAGAGCTTGGTCCAGTGTTGGAGGTCGTTGTACCACACCATGAAGGTGAGGGGCAGGTGGTCGAGTTCGCGGGAGGCGCCAAAGTCGATGGAGAACGGGAGCGGGCAGCTGCGGTAGTCGAAGTTATTGAACAGTTGCACGCCGAGGTTTCGGGCGGCGAGGGCGAACACCCATTTCGAGTCGGTACGGTAAGTGCCGGCCACATCGACGGCGAGGGCGCCAGCCGAGTAGGCTTCGTTTTGGAGGCCTGCGTATTTGAGTGCGGCGCCGATGCTCCAGTGGGGCGTCAGTCGGCGGCCCCAGCCCACCTGGACCATGTAGTGCGAGGCATTGAAGTCGCCCATCACCTGGGCGCTCTCCGAGGTCTCATCGAACTTGCCGTAGTTGTGGTATTGCACGGTGGCGGCAAAGCTTCCCACCCCTTCGAAGGTGTGCGAGTACTGCACGGTTCCGAAGTTGATGTCAGCATAATAATCGACGTATGACAGTCCCAACTTGTTGTTCATGGCGGAGTCGATGGCTGCGGGATTGAACGTGGAGAGTTGTATGTCGCTGTCAACCATGGGCAAGGGCAGTCCACCGAGGGCAGCCACACGGGCCGAGTTGGTGGCCCTGAGGAAGCTGTAGGTTCCATTGGCCGTTTGGGCGAAGGCCGAGGCTGTCATGCCCAGCAGGAGCGCCGCAATGAGCGGGAACCGTTTAGTAGTCATCAGTTTTTTCATCGTCATGAGCGTTTGCAGGTCAAACCAGTCCCCTGCCCGTCTTTTTGATCTTGCCTTCGGCGGTCAGTTTCTCGGCCAGCTTGTCGAGAATGCCGTTGACAAAGCGGCGGCTGTCGGGGGTGCTGTAATATTTAGAAATCTCGATGTATTCGTTGATGGTGACCTTCACGGGGATGTCGCGGCACTGGCAGAACTCCGTCAAGGCCATGAAGATGATGATTCTGTCCATCAAGGCGATGCGGTCGTAATCCCAGTTGGAGATGTTCTCGGTGACCCACTGTTGGTACTCATCGGCGTGGCGCAGGGTCTCCTTGAAGAGCACTTTCACGAAGTGCAGGTCATCGTTGACAGCCTCGTTCTCGGTCTTATAGACGGGAGGCATCTTGCTGAACTCGTCGAAGTCCTCCCCCATCTCGTTGATGAACTTCCAGAGGAGGAAGAGTCCGATCTGGTAGTCGCTGTTGTAGTCGAGGAGCTTGTCGGAATAGAAGTCGAAAAGCAGGTCGTCGTCAGCGAGATGGTTGTCGATGACCTCCAGGAGGTACTTCTTGTCGCGCTCGAAGTCATCCTTCGTATCATTCATATACTCAGCATATTCCGGGTACTCGCGCATTCTTTGGTAATAGGCGCGGATGAAGTCCTCGCGGTCGTCGTCCCAGTTGATTTTGTATTTCTCCTGAAGACGGGCGAGATCTTTGTTGGCCTCCAGGGCGACCAGCACCCGGTTGTTCATGAATTTCCGGTTGGGGTTCAGGTCCTCTTGGGTGGGGAAGTTTTTATGGAGGTTCTCCTCGATGCGTCTTTCGGCGAACGCCCTCACTTCCACGAGGAAGGTCAGCTGGCGGATAAAGAAGCCATAGAGGTTGTCAATACGGTCGAGGAGCCTTCGTTCGGCAGTCGCAATGTCGGTTTCTTGCGCTTGATGGTAGGCGTAGATTTCTTGCAACACCTTGACTCTCAAAAACCTTCTGTTAAGCATATAAAAAATAGTTTGTCGTTGTTCTAAACTGCAAATTTAGTAATTTATTCTTTAAAATGCGTGGTAATATCAAAAAATAAAAGTTATCTTTGCAACTTGAAACATTCAACAAACTGAAACTAACTATTAATAAAAAGGAATCATGAAGAAAAAATTCATCTGCCCCATCTGCGGGTATGTCCACGAAGGAGAAGAAGCTCCCGAACGTTGTCCACAGTGCAAACAAATCGTCGAATGGAAAGTCGTCGATGAAAGCGCCGCCTTGAATTTCGTCACCGAGCATGTGCTTGGCATTGCCAAAGGCACTGGTGAAGAGATGATTAAGGACCTCAATGCCCAGTTCATGGGTGAGGCCACCGAAGTGGGTATGTACTTGGCCATGAGCCGCCAGGCCGACCGCGAGGGCTATCCCGAGATTGCCGAGGCCTTCAAGCGCTACGCTTTCGAGGAAGCCGACCACTGCTCACGCTTCGCCGAACTCCTTGGTGAAGTGGTGTGGGACACCAAGACCAACCTTTACAAACGCATGATCGCCGAATGCGGTGCCTGCGAGGAAAAGATGCGCATCGCCCGCGTCGCCAAAGAGCGCAACCTCGACGCCATCCACGACACCGTCCATGAGATGGCCAAAGACGAAGCCCGCCACGGCAAAGGATTTGAAGGACTTTATAAGAGA
>CACZQL010000120.1 GCA_902783365.1 uncultured Bacteroidia bacterium
AGTCGCCCGGCCCGGGGAAGTGGTGCGGGACGGTGTCGCCGGTGGCGGTGTCGCCGTCGCCGAAGTCCCACTCGGCGCGCGAGACGGGGAAGTCGGTGTGAAGATGGAACACCGGCGTGTCGTCCTCGCAGAAAAACATCCCCTGAGGGTAGTCGGTGGAGTATTTCCCGTCGGCCATGATCTGGGCCGAAAAGTCGTGCATCATGCTGCCGGCGGAGTAGGCGTAACAATTTGAAAAATCATACATATTAAAAAGTGGGAGAAGTCCACCGTATGCTTGAGCCACAAAAGACCCCGATCCGTTGGAGAGCGTGTGTGTGCCGGTCTCAAGCTGTATTTTGGCGTAGGAGTAGCGGTTGTCATGGGGGAGGGTGTGAAAACTTGAGGCGATGTTCCGACCGTCAAGACGCATGGAAGCGACATTCGCGGTCTCCGTGGCGATGTTGACATAGTTGTCCAACCGATAACAGCTTGAAACAGTCCCATACAATGATTCATATACAGAGGTGAACACCGCTTGTCGTACACCTTGTTCCAATGGGTCGATGGCGACCGTCCCTTTTTTCTTCACTTTCTCATGCGGGAACAAATGGACGTGGTTGACGAGGCAGAGTTGTACGTAAGCTGGCTGTGAGGTCTCTAATAGTTCCGCCGGGGTGCCGTCGGGAATGCCATAGGAGTAAGTCTCCCCCGCCATGAGGGTGGTCGTTTGCTGGCCGTCCCTGAACACCTTGCACTTGTCGTGAAGCGCGGTGACCCTTATGGTGTCGCCCTCTTTGGGGAGTGTACCCGAGATGATGAAACGTTTGCCCCATCGGTTGACGGGAGTCATTTGTTCCATGAGCAATTCTCCCATTACCTCCGCATTAGGAACGCTTAAATCACAATGGTATTTGTTTCCCGCAAACACGGCAATGGGCTTACCGCCTCGTGTTTTGACTTGGGTGCCAGAAAAGTCCTTGGGATTCGCCGGGGAAGAGGCTTGTGTGGATTTAAGGAAATAGGTTTGCCCCGCATTCAGTCTGACAATGAAAGGCGTTCCAGGCGAGGGTCCCCCGTTGGCGGCGCTGCAGGTTGTGGTGATGTCCACCACGGTGTTGTTCTGCACGGCAAGGACACAAAACACGGACCGGTCATAGTAAATGGCGGGTGAGGTTTCCACGATGTATTCATCTCCGAGCCTGTTAGTGGGAAGAACGAGAGTCGCTTCAAGTATCCTTGTGATTGGAACTTGTGTTGTGTGATGTATTTCCTCCGGATGTGTGATTTGGAATGCAAAGAGGGACAAGGTGTCGGAAGCGATGACATGCAACCCGCTGTTGTTGACCTGGCTGGGGGTTTGCTGGACTTCTTCGCAGGGAATGGGGATGACGCAGGTTTGGTTCGGCGCCACCTCGAAGGGGGTACTCCATCCTGTGTTGGGGTTGGTTACGGTTCCCGAACAGTGTTTGGTGCTTGATGCCAAGATATGGCAATGTTCCTCATGGTAAAGGCTTTTAGGCGACGCGGGAAACGCCACCCAAAAGTCCTTGCCCATGATACTTTGCGCCGCTCCTGAAAGCCAAGATGCCAAAAGAGCAAACAAAATACCTGTTTTAAACATGCCTTTCATGGCAGCAAAGATAATATTTTTTTTATGATCCACAATAGTTAGCATAAATTGTGAATCCACATCTTAATGCTATCATTATGTATGGAGGATAATATGAATCAAGAGGTACGCATGTTTCCAAATTCACAGTCCCAGGCGCGATATTGTCAAACAAGTGATAGGGGTAGGTGGATGGGATATCAATACCCCAATTATATACGGTAAAAGAGTCGGGTTGAGGTGGATAGTTGTAGTTTGTGATGGCATTGCCGGTGAAACAATTGGGGTAGGCATCCCCTTCAGGGTCAAATACTTCAAACTCATAAAAGAGTGATTCTGATGCATCGTTCAAGTTTGCTGTGTGATAGCTCAGAATAAATGTTCCTATTATTTGCGCATTTGTATTAAGCGACAAGGCCGACTTCACCATCCTCCAGGGGCTCGTCTCCGCCATCCTCGGCGAGAACGTCACCATCACCGAACTCCTCGAAAGCGAGGGCAACCAGCAGCACAAAAAGGACAAGTTCAACCGCGTCGATATCAAGGCCAAGAACAGCCTCGGCGAGATCATCCTCATCGAGGTCCAGCAGTCCGATGACCTCAACTTCCTCAAACGTATCCTCTACTCCACCGCCAAGACCATCACCGAGCACATCACCTCCGGCAAGGACTACGAGAACGTCAAGAAAATCTTCTCCATCAACATCCTCTACTTCAACCTCGGCATGGGCGACGACTACCTCTACCACGGGCAGAGCGAGCTCAAAGGCGTCCACACCGGCGACCTCCTCGTCCTCGGCAACAGCAACTTCCCCCAGGGGCTCAGGATGGAGGCCATGAACAACATCTTCCCCGAGTACTACGTCCTGCGCGTCAGCCAGTTCGACGAGACCAAGGAGCCCGCCTCCGACCTCGACGAGTGGATGCGCTACCTCAAGGTGGGCTTCATCAGCCCCGACACGAAAGTGCCGGGACTGCGAGAGGCCAAGGAGCGCCTCGACCTCCTCAAAATGGACCCCCTCGAGCGCAAACGTTACGAGGACTACCGCTTCGAACGGCATTACGACGAGAACATGCTCAAGGCCGCACGCTACGTGGGCCGCGAAGAAGGTTTTGAGGAAGGTCGTGAAGCAGGTCTTGAGCTCGGTTTCGCAAAAGGCGCCGAAGAAAGAAGCAAGGCCATCGCCCAAAAAATGCGGGAGGCCGGCGCCGACCCTGAATTCATCAAGGAAATCACCGGGATTGGGCCCTCGTTATAGTGGCGAAGATATTTGAAGGGCTATTTAATCACCCGTTTCACAGCTGAAAGGCTCATTTGCGGGCTGATTCGCTTCACGGCCTTGAACTTGGAAAAATCCGAAAGGTTATTCGTGAGGATCACTTCGCATTTCATCTTGCGAGCCAGCACATAGTGAATGTTGTCCTCAATGTCCTTGCTCTCTAAGCTCAACCCTTCTGTCACATCGTCGGCGGTAAGGTTGATGACTGTTATTTTCGAGGTGAGCCGCTTGATGGCGGTCTCGGTCTCGGTTTTTGTGAAGGCTTCGCGGGTTTTCTTTTTCGTCTGTAGGTTCGATATGGTCTGCACCAAAGCAAGCGAGGAGGTGAACACTATCTCCTTTCGCCTGGTGCGGAAAATATAGTCCAATTTCTCCGTATCAGCCTCTTGGCCGGTGCAGTAATTAATCAACACGTTGGTGTCAATGTAAATCCTGCGTAACTCCTTGTTTACCATCAGAACACAAGCATGTTGAACTGTTTCTTCTCGGCGGGGGTCAGGATGCCAATGTTGTCGGCGATGAATTCCTGTTCGGCGATTTCAATCAAGTCGCGGTACTTGGTGTTGGTCTTCTTGAGCAACAGCTTGAGAAGGTTTTCCGTCTGTTCCTTGACGAGTGCTTTTTCCTTTGCAGTCATGGCTTTTGTGTTTTTGTTTGTTTTTTCATTTGCAAAGATACACGTTTTTTCAATAACCGCCATACGCTGATGAAATAAATTACCATCAATGCACAACCAGTTTTTTCTCGCATCGTTTTCCGTCGGCGAGATGGACGCTCACGAGATAGACCCCTTCCGGCAGCCCTTCGAGGCTGACGGTGAGGCTTTCAGCGTCATGGCCCTCCATGCTGGCCACCCGCTATCATCTGGGTTTCGCCACAAAGGTTCCTGTGCCTTCAAATTGGTAAACAAGGGGCCCTGTCCAACCGAGTGGAGTACCTTGGCCCTCTTTTTGAATCAGGAACGTTCCCTCATATACGGTTTTACCGAAGCTGGTTTTTGTATTGCCTTCGAGTCTGACAAAGTCACCCCAAGTACCCGGGAAATGGGACGTGTACATCTCTCCTGTAAAAGTTCCGTCCTTCTTGACGATCAGCTTCAAGTCATCGACATTTGGCACCAAGGTGTATTCATAATCAGCATTCCTGAACCATAACTCCCCCGTGATTTCATCCGAGTCGTACATGACCACGTTTCTGAATTGGTGTCTGAAGGGGCTTTGTATGTCTTTATAGTTGTCTTTCATTATTCCGTCGAGTTTCACGGTGTACACAGGCTTGTAGGCGTCGTACGCAACAATGTGGAAAGGACCGGTGATGTCGTATTCTTTGTGTTCGATGGCCCCTCCCCATTGATCTTTGTCGCCTTCCCAATGGTACGAGAAGTCCCCGTCGAAACGCAGACAGGCTCCATCGGCGGTCACTTGGACGTTGTTGAAGTGTATTGGGCCAATTTGCCCGGGATAACATATATGAGGCGTTTCGTAAAGCAAATCGCCCTGCAACACACCTTCGTCATTGCGTGTCAGTACCAGCAACTTTCTATGGTTGTCACTCTTCTCGAACACATATCGGCCTGCCGCGTTGTCTTGTTCTACAAGTCGTACCGTCCTAACCCGGTAGTTTCGGTAAGACTCAAGCAGGTCTCCAGTAATAATATCTATCTCTCTTTGGTTAAAGGTGATGATGTAGTCATTCCTTGGCTGCACCTCTTTTACGCAGGCCGACGTGAGCAACAAGAGGCCGAGCAGGGGCAGCATCATGTTTAGTTTTGTTCTTTTCATGGCTTTGAGATTTTATGGGTTTGTTTCTTTTTAATAATAGGCGGTGTTTACATCGATGTATAATTCCGCTCCAACAGGAACAGAGAACTCACCATTGATTTACATTGATGTGACTGGTTCCTTCTGTCATTTCGGCACTAAGGACGTTGCACCATGCTGTCGACATTATCATGCCAGCCAGCAAAAGAAATAGTTTAATTTTTCGCATATCGAATTAATTTGAAATCCGATTGCAAAACTACTATGACATTCCTTGCCCTCCAAGAAAAAGTGGGTATGGAAAGGTATGGTGTTTTTTCTTAATAACTTGAAAATGAGACGATTGTTGACTTATTTTGGTAATCGCCTAGATGCCTTCATTGTTTTGTAATATGAAATTATTTCAACAGTAATGGTGGTTTTTTAACAAGACCAAGTACTTGGGTGGTTATATTTTTTGAAGAGCAACCACCATGTTGCCTGGCTCACCTATAATCCTCTTTATTTTCCGTCTTCGTTCACAAACTGTGGGGTAAGCTTTTTGCATCAAGGCGGAGATGTCCGCTTCGCTTATCCCAAGTAAATACAGACAGCAATATGTCACGTCCTCGTCCGTCAGTTTTGGAAAACGTTTTTTGATGCGGACAGTGAAATCACTCATGGTTTCGTCCGCGGCCGCTCGCAGCGCTTGTATCTGGTTCTTTTGAAGGGCATGCTCTTTGTAAACAGAGAAGTCTATTTTTGATTTGAACCGCCCATTGTCAACTGTTGTGAGGATATCCCGGCAGATGGGGTTTTCCAAATAGGAATTATAGTCCTTCTCTTTTCTCGGTTTCTCGAAAGACACTTGCTCTGATAACAGTTTCAGTTCTTCGGCTTTTTCGAGCAACGCCTCGTTGCTTTTCTTGAGCTTTCCTGACAATGCTTTCTGCTGGGTTTCGTGGGAATAGCGCTCCTCTATGATTTGCGCCTCCAATCGTTTCTTCTTGGTTTTATTAATACAATAAACAATGGAAATAATTAGCATGACGGCAAGTAAACCACCCAATATAACGTACGATACCTTCATGGCCTTGTTTTTCTCTATACGGTGTCGCCGTTCGGCTCTTGTCATCGCATAGTCTTTGTATAATTTCGAGAGACTCGACTTTACTGCGCTTTGGTTTTCTTCAAGATTGGCAAAAGGAACCAGAAAATCGGCATATTCAAAAGACTCCAGATTCTTGCCTTGGTTTTTGCATATATCCACCAACCATTCAGCATCCTGCTTTTTTAGTTCAATGTTGTTTGTTTTATGAAACACTTCATTCAAAAGAAGCCATGCCGAATCATACAAGGCTTCGCGGTAATAGATTTCTCCCATTACTGATTGGCGTGCCAATATCTCTCTTTCACTTTCTGAAAGGTTTGAGAGAATGCGGAGTTGGTGTAAAACGGTTTCGGCGGATTCTCCTTTTTTGTACGACAACAAAGCAAGCTGGGATTTGGTGTCCCTAAAAGCTAAATTGTTCGTGTCGGGCAGACATAACAGCACTTTCTTATAATAATAATACGCCGAGTCATCAAAGTCCATCATGTCATACTGCACCCCCATCTCATCCAAAACCCAAGCGACATGCCATGGTTCAGCATCATACATGTTGTAATAACCCAAGGCCAATTCCCCGAAATACAAGGCCTGTTCGTGCAGATAGAAATCGGAATACAGCTGTTCCAGGTGGGTGGATGATATCGCCGCCAATTTGGCTTTCACACCAATCAGCTCCATCTCCTTGTAGTTTTCCTCCATGATTTCCAAGGCCTTCAGGTATTCCCCGCAGGCCTCCACCACGCTGTCCGTCTCGTAATAGCCCACTCCTTTTATATAATGTGCCCGCGCGTCAAGGAAAGGTTTTTCGTTTTCCAACGAGTCGAAATACTCCACCGCCTGAAGCAGTTCCTCCCGGTTGCTTTGGGAATAATCGTTCTTGTAAAGCAGTTCCGAGAGCAGCAGTTGGAAATAATGCCCGTCAAACTCGCTGAGGCTGTCGGCTTCGGGACTGCCGGCGAACTCCTGCAGCCTTAGGAAAGCGCTGTCGGGCTGCCGCCACATCATCGAGTCGATTTCGCTCAATGACGTAGAGACGTTTCCCGAAACATCCCCGCCACGGCCTTTACCGCCGCAGGCGCAAAGCATGACCAGCACCGCACAAATAATGCGGAATGCGGAATGCGAAATGCGGAATGATGACCTTGTCGTGTTTTTCATGTCGGCAAAGATAATTAATAATGC
>CACZQL010000121.1 GCA_902783365.1 uncultured Bacteroidia bacterium
ATTGATGATTTAT
The DNA here is from genome assembly GCA_902783365.1 of uncultured Bacteroidia bacterium. Lineage (GTDB taxonomy): Bacteria > Bacteroidota > Bacteroidia > Bacteroidales > F082 > Limimorpha. The sequence goes on from CACZQL010000121.1 coordinate 14, forward strand.
ATATGTTTCAATGCCGCAAAAATAGGCATTATTTCTTTATTGTCAAGGGAATTTTCTTACTTTTTTTTGCTATACATTTTTCTAGGATATTATCACTATGATTATTAAAATGATAAAAAAGTTATTATCAAAAATAATTCAAGAATTAACGTTCTGTAAGCATTCTTAAAAGAGTGCTTTAACAATTCCGAATTCCATCCCTTCGGCGATTCCTATACCTTTTTTAACCATCTTTCGCCCTAACCATCTTACACCCTAACCATCTTACACCCTCCGGGTGATTCTACGAGGGGAATTTCGGGTTCTAATCATCTCTCGCCCTCCGGGCGATTCTACGAGGGAAATTTCGGGTTCTAATCATCTCTCACCCTCCGGGTGAGCACCTCTCACCTTTCACCTCTCTTGTAAGAGCATGTCAACCCGAAACGTATTTTGCAAAATACACTTTCAAATAGATTTTGTATTTTGTAAAATACACGTATATTTGCAGCTTGAACTTGAAATAGAAAAAAAACAACTATGGACAAACTATTTGAACGTCACGATGAATACCTCTCTATCGTCCCCATGGAATTCAACAGGAATTTCATGCAGCAAATCGACTGGTCGCTCCGGCTCATCGCCATCAAGGGGCCAAAAGGCGTGGGAAAGACAACCCTCATGCAGCAATACATCAAACAACATTATGCGCCCGACGACAGGCATGTGTTGTTTTGCTCCGCCGATGCCCCCTACTTTGCCACTCATACCCTCGTTGATACCGCCAACCAGTTTTGCAAAATAGGCGGCCAACACCTTTTTATCGACGAAATCCACAAATATGAAAATTGGAGCCGAGAAATCAAGGACATCTACGACCTTCATCGAAACCTTCACATCGTCATCAGTGGCTCATCACTACTGCAAATCAACGACGGGCAAGCTGACCTCTCGCGCCGTCTCACAGCTTATTCCATGCCCGGACTATCGTTTCGCGAATACTTGACGATGGGATTCGGTGTCAACGCCCCAACCATCTCGTTGGACCAGCTCCTCTCCACCCCCAATCAGTTCTGCACCGAGGTCAAGCAGCAATGCCACCCCTTGGAACATTTCAAGAGCTATCTGAAGGCTGGCTACTATCCGTTTTATTTCGAAAGCAAAACGAACTATCAGAATACCGTGGAATCGGTGGTCAACTATATCATTGATACTGAACTTCCGAATTACAGAGGGTTAGAGACAGGCAACACCCGCCGCATCAAAGCCCTGCTGAAGGTGCTGTCACAAATGGTCCCCTACGAGGTTGACATCACCAAATTATCGACCACTATCGGCATCCAACGTCCCACTACCTTGAAATATCTGAAGCATCTCGAAGAGGCTTCGCTGATCCACAGGTTGTTTACAGAGATGAGCACCATCACAGATTTGCAGAAGCCCGACAAAATCCTGCTCGACAACAGCAACCTGCTTTACGTTTTATCGGACAAACAGCCTGAAATTGGCACTGTCCGTGAAACCTTCTTCTGCAACCAACTTCATTCGGCGGGTCACCGTGTGGAATATGGCGGGATGAAGAGCGGTGACTTCCGGATTAACGGGAATCTAGCTATTGAAGTGGGAGGACACGACAAGACATTACGTCAAGTAAAGGAAGAAGCCAAAGGCTATGTCGCCGCTGATGACATCGACAGTTCGACTTTCCATAAGATTCCATTGTGGGCATTTGGGTTTTTGTATTGACCAAAGGGCCCTCAAAGAAGCATACACAAATTTGTGAGGATTTCGGCAAAAGGGATTATATCTTCTGACATCGAGAAGGATTTCAAAATACGGAAAGGTGAAAAATGCGATGAAATATTAAAAAGTCGTTTGAAAAAGTGTATATTTGCAGCAAAAAGTCATTAGAAAGTCACATTCATTCCTGGTGAGACCTGCTTCATCTTTGACGAGATCCAAGAATGTCCCGAAGCGCGCACCTCACTGAAGTTTTTCAAAGAAGACGGACGCTTTGATGTAATTGCAACAGGTTCACTGCTGGGCGTTCAGGGATATGGTGACGAGAAGAAGAAAAAACGGAGGAAGCTGATTGGTCAGCAGGCTCCTGGTATCAACTCGGTGCCTGTGATTCTGAAGATATCATCGAGATGAATCCGTTGGATTTTGAGGAGTTTTTGTGGGCAAATGGCATCAGCGATGAAGTTGTCGAAGCGCTCAAGAAATGCTATCAGGAAGCGTCGCCTGTGCCCGAAGGCATCCACTTCGCAATGAAGAATCTCCTGAATCTCTATGTTGCCGTCGGGGGACTCCCAGAAAGATTCCGGCTTGGAACTGGACTTCCTGGTGCGGATGGGAGGCGAATGTATCCCGCTGGAGGTTAAAGCCAAAACAGCTCAGTCCAAAAGCGTCAAGACTGTGTTAAACCATCCCGAGAAATATCAGATTAAGCATGTCATCAAGTTCGGCGACTACAATGTCGGACGTGAAGGGCCTTTGCTGACACTTCCCAACTACATGCAGTTCCTCTTGGATCTGGAACCCGCGGAAATCATCTTGGAGCCAATCGATGCCAATGCCGTGAACGCCTTGGCTAAGGAGTTTTTGAAGCCGAGGTTGAAATCGACTATTGGTCACACCATATCAACACCCCTGGGGTGAACACATGGATGGGACTGGCCTACGAACAAGTGAAATACTGCGAAACTACAAATCTTATCCAATTGATTTAAATTAAAGAATAATTTATTTTATAAAATAATATTGCATTTAATATAAAACTTACTATATTTGCATTCGAAATACAAACGTTATGCTCAAAAGGTATTCTGACACTGAAATCCTCCAGCTGCTTGGACTGCGGTTCAAACAATATCGAGTTGCTCTTGGGCTCACACAAGCTGAGTTGTCGGCAAAAGCCGGCGTATCCGTGATGACCATCCATAAATTTGAAACCGGCACAGCTGGAAACGTCACGGCAACAACGCTGATCTCACTGATGCGCTACACCGGGCTTATTGAGAACCTCGACAACCTGATTCCTGACATCCCCGAATCGCCCTATTCCAACCTCAACGGCAAACAAAGAGTAAGACACCATGGCAACAAGAAACAATAACGACATCCAAACCCTTTCCGTCACCCTATGGGGCACGTCCATCGGCACGCTTCAATGGAACCCTCGCATGGGCATCAGCCTGTTTTGGTTCTCTCCAGATTATTTTAAAGAGAACTACGACATTGCGCCCATCACCCACCCAAAGTCCACGGAAAGTCCGGCCATAGCCATTTACGGACTCAAGGAACCTAAGATTTACCAAGGACTTCCTTCGTTTTTGGCAGATTCACTGCCCGACCGCTGGGGTAACGCCGTGTTCGAACAATGGTTCAAGGACGAAGGACTGCATGAGAAAGACAAAACTCCGTTGACAAAACTCTCATTCATCGGAAAACGAGCCATGGGGGCCTTGGAGTTTCACCCTGTTCTTGACAGCGGTTTCTATGACAACAATCTGGTTAAAATCGATAAATTGTATGAACAGGCCAAACTGATAGAAAAACAACTTGCCGGAAAGAGCATCTCCAAAGGGGAGCCCCTCACCCGCCGCGCATTGACTGCCTTAGGCACCTCCGCCGGAGGCCGTCAGATGAAAGCCATCATCGCCTTTGCGCCCGACGGCAGCATCCATTCCGGGCAGACTAGCGCCAATCCCGAATACGAGCATTGCCTCATCAAATTCAACACCCCGGAACATGCGCTGTCAGAGACAGAGATGGCCTATTTCCAGATGGCACGCCAGTGCGGCATCACCATGATGGATAGTCGCCTCATCGAAGTTGAAGGTGTGAGGCATTTCCTGACAAGGCGCTTCGACAGGAAGGACGGTCAGAAACTGTTTATGCAGACCTTGGCAGCCGTCAATCCCGACGCACACAGTTATGAGGAACTCTTCCGCACCTGCCGTGAATTGGAGATTCCCAAACCGGAGATTGACGAACTATTCCTCAGAACTGTGTTCAACGTCCTCACCAACAATACCGACGACCACGAGAAGAACTTCTCTTTCCTGATGATGCAAAACGGCAAATGGCATTTGGCACCAGCATACGACCTAACTTTCATCATCGCTACCAATGGTATCGAGGCGGAAAAACGCCATTGTATATCCATCGGTGGGAAGTATGATGACATCAGCATCGACGACCTCTTACGATTGGGGCGTGACAATTCGGTGAGAAATACCGAAGAAGTAATAGACACAGTGATAAAAGGCACTGCCAATTTCGAGACCCTGGCAACAGCCAACGGTGTGGACAGTTTCCACATAGAGCTTATCTCGCGACGGCTCCAAGAACTACGTGGAGCTTCTCCTATGGCTTCCACTTTCTCCTTCGTTTCAGAAGGGGGTTTCAAAGTATCCAAAATCCGATTTGAGCGCACAACAAAAGGCAACATCCATCTTTTGGCCACCATTGACGGGCGCGAGAAGAAGTTTGTCATCACCCCAAAAAAGGAGATTTATCAAACCATCCTAGATGCAGGATTCAACAGAATGCCTGACGAACAAAAGAAGGTTTTGGTGGAACACTATCTATTGGAAAAGAACAGGAACAAATAAAAGCACCCGTTGTCCTTACCTAATGACTCTATCACACTCCACCTCCCGCACCAAGCGCACCGCAAAGCCGTCACCACGATGCGCACCAGCATCTATACAGCAGTGTTGTACGATATAGGCGCAATCGCTCGCGGCAGTCGAAGTCTGATAGGTGGGAAGATCCTCATAAACCCCGTCGATGGTACGCGCTCCCGCCATGGGCAAAAACACCGCCCCC
>CACZQL010000122.1 GCA_902783365.1 uncultured Bacteroidia bacterium
AAAACACCTATATTTGACCCGCCAAACGAAAAGCCACTCTGGATTATCCTGCGGTAATGAAAACAGCACGACAACCGTTTTAGGGATAGTGAGGCGAAAGAGCGAGAAAACGTAAACCCGTTCTGGGATAAAGGCGACAAACAGAAAAAGGTGTAAACCTGTTTAGGAATAGGATGAAAACTTGATGATAACTTGTAAACCATATCAGTTTAACCTTCCCAAACCTGTCAACCTTTTTTAGGGAAAGTCAGTGGCTGGAGTGATTATAGCGAAGTAAGCACAAATTATTTTTGTACATTTGCATTTTATAACCAATAAAAAACTTTAGAAAATGAAGAAGATTATTACCGTAACAGTAATGCTTTTGTTTGCCGGAATGGCTGCAACAGCTCAAGAAACCACCTACGCCAAGAGCGACTTCGTCCCTGGCGACGAGATTGTTTTCGACGATAGCTTTGAAGGAGAAAAGCTCGGCGAGTTCCCGCTGAGGTGGGATTTGCTGGACGGCTATGCGGAGACAGCACAGCAGCAGGGACGCAATGTGCTGGCGTTCACCGATAACGGGTTGGGACAGGTGATGCCGCTGATGAAAGAGAAATGGGATTGGCTGCCGGAGGTGTTCACGGTGGAGTTCGACCTTTACGTGGCTCCGATGAACACGGGGGACGAAGAGGAGACCTCGCTCGACCTGAGCATTTACTTCGGCGAACGCGGCGACGACAGCTACTACAACGCCTCGAGCAATGTGCGCTTCTGGTACAGGGAAGACGGGTCATGCAACCTGACGTGGAGCCTGCTGAAACCAGACGGAAGCGACCAGGCTACGGGAGAGAAGAACCTGGGACTGAACCCAGGCAACAGTGATTACTTAGAAAAGGACAACCCAGTGGTTGCCGGCAAGTGGAACCACTTCGCTTTCTCGTTTAACAGGCGGGCTTTCAAGGGCTATGTGAACGGCGTGCGCATGATCAACGTGCCGGCCATGAAGGCACCGGGCTACCTCTTCTTCGCCAGCGGAGCGTTCTATCGCTACACGGGGTTGAGCAATGTGCGCGTCGCCCAAGGCGCCGTGCCGCTCTATGACCGCCTCACCACCGATGGCAAGATTGTGACCTACGCCATCACTTTCGAGACCGGAAAGGCCGACCTGAAGCCAGAATCCGTCATCGAGATCAACCGTGTGGCCAAACTGATGCAAGAGCATCCCGAACTTGAATTCGAGGTGCAAGGCCATTGCGACAACACCGGCACCGACGCCGTGAACGACCCGCTGAGCCAACAGCGAGCCGAGGCCATCGTGAACGCCCTCGTGAAACAAGGTATCACCCCGTCACGACTCACACCCGTGGGCAAGGGCTCACACTCCCCCATCGCTTCCAACGACACAGCGGAAGGCCGTGCCAAAAACCGTCGGGTGGAGTTTGTTAAGAAATAATGATGTCAACTTCCATGAATCAAAAAACTTAGTTTATTCAAGTTCTTCAACGCCACTCCTGTCCCCTTGGCCACCGAGTGCAGCGGATCATCATCTCACAAGCCTTGTAATCGGCGATGACGCCTTTCTTCATCGGTCGAACCGTGTATGCGTTCCTCGCCGCGGTCGATCATGGCAGCGGCTTTGCGGCCCACCGCCTTCATTTTGTCATCTGATTTGCGGATCGCCACCACCGACGGCTCTTCCACGGCAATCTGTCCGTCGGTGATAATGATAACCTCGTAAGAGATTCTTTTTCAAATAAGATCACTTTTTTGAGAAACACTTGCATTATTCAAAGTAAAATGTGTAATTTTGCAGAAAAAATTCAAAATAAGCCATGTTAGTAGAGTTTTCAGTCACCAACTATCGCTCCATCGGAGAGAAACAGACCTTGAGTTTGACGCCTGCTCCGAAGCAAAAGGAGTATCCGGAGAATATCATTTCTGAAAACCAGTTCTCCGCGTTGAATGTCATCGCCATCTATGGCTCGAACGCCAGCGGCAAGTCGAACCTGCTACGTTGCATCAGCGTGATGGATGAGATTGTGCATATCTCTTCCCGTACCGCTTCAACCACCAAGTTACCTTACGATCCTTTTGCGCTGAAAGAGGGTTATTTGGACAAACCCACCGAGTTTGAGATTGTTTTCGTCACCGACGAAAAACGCTACCGCTATGGGTTTTGCTACAACCAATCCAGCATCATCCGCGAATGGCTCTATCGGAAGAACGTGGGGCGCGAGGTCCCTTTGTTCCTTAGGGAAGACGACGTCATCGATGTCCGTTCAGGCTTCCAAGGAAGCAAGAAACTGATTGACACCGCCGTTGAGGCAACCCGCAACAATGCCCTGTTCCTGTCGCAATGCGACTCGCTCAACGTGGAGGAAGCCACCCTGATCATGGCTTGGTTCAACACCCTGCATGTCATCAATGGGCTTTATACCGAAAAGCATGAAGTCAGCACTGTTGAACTATGGCAACAAACCACTTATCGTGAAAAGATTAACCAGTACATCAACAGTATTGCCATGGATATCCAAGGCATCAACATCTCCATCAAGAAACTTGATGAAAACGACCTTCCGCCAGACATGCCCGCTCCAATGAGAGAGAATCTTGCAGGAATGTCGAAATACAATGTCCAGTCCTTCCACCACACCTATTCCAAGGACAATGCGCCCACAAACGAATTCCTTTCATGGGATTTCAACAAGCATGAGTCGGAAGGCTCGAAAAAGGCACTTCAACTGTCGGGTCCCGTCTTGAGTGCCTTGATGAATGGAGAGATTCTAGTGATTGATGAGATGGAAGCGAAACTTCACCCCATCATCACATTGAACATCATCGACATGTTCCTTGACCCGAATTGCAATCCCAAACACGCACAACTGGTTTTTGCCACCCACGACACCAACCTGCTCAGCTATTCCAAACTCCGCAGAGACCAAATCTATTTCACCGAGAAGAACAAATGGGAAAGCACAGAATTGTTCTCTCTGTCTGACTTCGTGTATTTCAACGAGAAAAACGGAGAAATCATTGAGGAGAAGGAACGGAAGGACACCGACAAGGAAAGAAGATACTTGGAAGGCCGCTATGGTGCCATCCCCTTTTTGGGAGATTTCAAGAACCAAATCAACAGACTGTTATGGCAAAGAGAGGAAAACTAAAGGAGCGGCCAAGAGAACTATCGGTAAGGCCAACGATTACACGCCATTACAAAGAGTTCTTCCTAATCGTTTGCGAAGACGAGAGCACCGAGCCTGCCTATTTCCGAAAGGTGTTTCAGGAGACGAAGCCAAAGCCATTGAAAGAGCTGAAGCCTTGGATGCATCCCAACAAGGCAAGAATCCTATTGAAGCCAATCCAAACACAACAGTTTATAAGCTGGTGAAGGAATTACGGGAGTGGCTGGAGTTTTATGGGCAATAAAATAGCCAAAGTAACCATATCAGGACATACAAAAAAAGCCCATTTTTTTCTTCAAACTTTTTATTATTTTCGCAAACGATTAATTATGAAAAGAAGAGATTTTATCAAAGGCGTTTCGGCAGCAGCTTGTGCCATGACCTTGCTTCCCGCTGCCGGTAGTTTGGTGACAGGATGCAACCGTCTTGACACCCCTGAAAAACCGATCCTTGAAGGATGGGACTTCGACGAAATGGTTGACCGGTCGGGAACCTGGAGCATCAAATATGGAAGGGCTTCTGAAGGGCAGATCCCGATGTGGATTGCCGACATGGATTTTCGGACGGCACCAGCGGTGTCAGCAGCTTTGAAAGAAAGGTTGGACAAGGATGTGCTGGGTTATACCTCGACCCCCGAGGCGTTTTATCAAAGCATCATCGGTTGGGAAAAAGAGATGCACCAATGGCAAGTCGAAAAAGAATGGGTCGCCTATTGCCCTGGCGTCATCACTTCCATCAACCAAGCCTATCTCACCTTTACCGAACCTGGTGACAGCATCGTCGTCATGCCTCCCGTTTACAACCTCTTCCGGCTGTACGCCGAAAGGCTGGGGCGCAAGGTCATCGACAACCCCCTGCTTTTCGACGGAGAACATTACCAGATGGATTTCAACGGATTAGAGAAGATCCTCTCCTCTACCGACACCAAGATCCTGGTCCTTTGCAATCCCCACAACCCTGTCGGCATTGTATGGGATCATGATTCACTGGAGCGGATCGCCTCGCTCTGCCGTCAGAAGGGTGTGCTCGTCATCTCCGATGAGATTCACGCCGACCTCACCCTACCGGGTCAACAACACCTCCCGTTTTGCAGCGTCAGCGAGGATGCGGCTGCTGTCGGCATGGTCTTCGCCAGTCCCAGTAAGTCTTTCAACCTGGCCGGACTCTCGCCGACCGCTTATTGTGTCATTCCCAACAAAGCGTTACGGGAACCCTATCTGAAGCATCTTGAAGACCTGAAACTCGACGAGGCTCCCATTCCCAGCCTGGTAGCGACCATCGCCGCCTATACCCAGGGGGCACCATGGCTACGATCTCTTAGGGAATACCTTCAAGGCAACATCCAGGAGGTCCTCGATTTCTTCTCCACAAACGACATGGGCATCAAGGCCATCGCACCCCAAGCTTCCTTCTTAGTTTGGTTAGACTGTCGTGCCCTAGGCCTATCTCAAGAGCAACTCATGCGTTTTTTCACTGACGAGGTTGGACTCGTGTTAAGCAACGGTGCCGCTTACGGTCAAGGCGGCGAAGGATTTGTCCGCATGAACATCGGTTGTCCAAGAAAGATGGTGAAAGAGGCGCTGGGAAGAATTGCTATGGTATTGAAGAAGCCAGAGAGGTAAGCCATAAAGAGTTTTCTCAAAGAAAGATGAATGATTCCATTTTCATCTCTCGAAGATTACATTAGTAGTCTTTTTCCTTTCATCATTCTTGTTTTTTCTGTTGTTTCAATCTATGTTACAAGGTTGTCAGACAACGGCCATCCCCCTTTATGGAATAATCTCAAAATGTATTTCTAAAAAAACATGTAGAAATCTCACTTTTTTTACATTGTTTCACTTTTTTACGACACTCACGACTGCACTCATTCAAATACGCAAATCATCTCACCACTATCTTCTGTGTCTTCACATCGGCACCGTTGATCAAGCGCAAAACATACACGCCGGTATTAAAGTTGGCAGTTGGCAGTTGACAGTTGGCAGTTGGCAGTTGGCTGTTGGCAGTTGGGAGTTCCTTGGAGAGGAGCTGGCGACCGAGGGCATCGAAGACTTGGAGTGTGCCCTCGCCGTTGACGACAATGTTGCCATTGCTGACGAACGCAAAGGTCTCTGAGCCTGTCGAAGGGCCGTCCTCGCTGTTAGCAGTAAACACCAAGCGGAATCGCGAGGCGTAGTCGTCCGTCTTGGCGCTGAAGCTGTAGCTCGGGTTTTGCAGCAGGTCGATTTCGGCACCGGTGAGGTTGTCGATGAGGTGGAGATAATTCACATCCAGTTCCTCGGTACTGACATTGATAGTATAAGTGCCGTTTTGCGCAGCCTTGAAATTGACAGGAATATCGCCTGCTGCGGAGCTACGTATCACAGCGTATTCATTGTTGTCTTGTGGAATATACACCTTGGTGTTGTCCTTGTTCAGCATGAACTTGGGCAGCATGTCGCCTTCGCCAAAACGAACAATG
>CACZQL010000123.1 GCA_902783365.1 uncultured Bacteroidia bacterium
GTGGAAGTTCACGAATTCGATTTCGTTTTCCTCGCAGTAGCGGATGATGTCGGCGCGGGTAAATTCGGCTGCCGGTTTCTGAAGATAGCGAACCAGCAGATTGGGGTTCATGGCGATTCTTTGATCCATTACGATTGATTATTTAAAGATTTAAAGATTCAAAGATTTAAAGATTTAATAATTGAAGGGTGGCAAAGATAATAAAAATAATGGCGAGTTTAAGAAAAATATTTAAATTTGCATGGAAATAGAAAAAAGAGCCATGAGCAACCAAGCAATGATACAAATTATCGCCGAGTACTTTAAAACACAACCTGTTTCGAAGGCGTGGTTGTTTGGCTCATACGCTCGTGGCGAGGAAACCCCCGAAAGTGATGTTGATCTCCTTGTTGAGTTTGACCACAGCTCACCGATCGGGTTGTTTACATACGCTCAGATTTGGAGAGAATTACAAGAACTCCTTGGTTGTGATGTTGACCTTGTTGAAGAAGGCACTTTGAAGCCTTTCGCCGTGGAATCGGCTAATCGTGACAAGAAACTGGTTTATGAGAGAGCGAGCTAAAGATATTGACCGATTATATCACATTGAGGAAAGCATTGGCCATGTGATGGATTTCCTTGAAGGCAAGACCTTTGAGGAAATGAGTGGTGATGTGATGTGTTTTCATGCCGTGGTTTACAACATCATGATTATCGGTGAAGCGGCCAATATGCTGACCAAGGAGTTCCGAGACGAACATCCCGAAGTGCCATGGCGAAACATCATCGACATGCGAAATATATTGGTCCATGGTTATTATTTGGCCAGCCCATTGTTCATTTGGGAGACCTATACCAAAGACCTCGAACCATTATTGGAGCAAGTAAAACTGTATATTGCCGAATTGCAGAAATAAAACGAATTATTAACTAAACAACAGCCTATGAGATAAACGCATCATTCATATGCACATCATAGAATAAGGAAAAGCGAAATAGCTTAATCTGGAATCTTTGAAACTTCGACACTTTCAAATTCCTCCCAGAGTAAGGCAACGGCGCTCCCGTCAATATGGCGTGGGCTTTACTCGTTGTAATTGGGAGGAATAGGTAGTCGAAGACCTCAAAGATTCCAATGAAAGCGAAAAAGTGCCACGCTTTTTTATGTGCAAATTATAAACAGAATGGTACAGGCGGATAAATAGGAACAATTATTAGCGTTCACGCAAATAATAATGAAGTTAGTGATTTACAAAACAGCAAGATTGAAACTGATGGATCTTTAACGGTTTCCATTGAAATTGTATCCGTGTCAAATGATTTGGTAGATATTCTTGTGTATGCTTCTGATGCAGCAGCTGAGTTGTGTGACTATTTTAGTGGAAGTTGGCTTGACGCTGGATTAACGGTTTATTGCGCATTTGGTGGTGATGTTTACACCTGTACAGCTTACAAAGTCGTTCAGGCTGCTTGCGCAATCAACGGAGCCATTAGGTTGAGTTTACAAGGAGATATTAGTGCCACCTTAAAACAATTATTGTATACCTCAGCAAAAATATATGCTGTATCTAAAGTGTCTCAAAAATTCTATATCCAACCAGCAAAATAGTACTGGATTTTTTTAATGACACAAAACAGGGGAGTGACAAATGAGCCACTCTCCTGTGTTTTATTTAAAACTAATTGATTTGTATGAAACTATAGGGGGAAATGTGACGCATCTTGTTAGACCCAAAGAGTTTTTCTGCGTTCTTCGGGTTGGTGAAGGAGGTGTGAGCGGCGGTGGAGGTCGTGCCAAAGGCACGTCCTAAACAAATTTAAAACTACTACTAAAGATCTTAAAAAGAAAAAATGTTCTCAAACCAGCGGAATCTATCAAAAAAAGTGAGATTCCGCTGGTTTGAGAACATTCTTTGATTATCTTTGCGGAAAAATTAGGATAAACCATGCTTATTGGAAGAAAAAAAGAGAAACAAGTTTTGACGAATGCGCTTCAAGAAGAGTATTCTCAATTTATTGCGGTGTATGGCCGTCGCCGCGTGGGTAAAACCTTCCTTATCAGGGAGTCGTTCAACTATCAGTTTTGTTTCCAATATACCGGAGCAGCGAACATATCATCACGCAAACAACTGGCACGGTTCCAGATGGCGCTCAAAGAACATGGTTTGAAAGATGTCGCGGTTTTAACCAATTGGATCTTGGCATTTAGCGAGTTGAAACGGTTCATCAACACACAACCTGCAGGCAAAAAGGTGGTTTTTCTTGATGAATTGCCTTGGATGGACGCCCCTCGTTCTGGTTTCCTTTCGGAATTGGAGTCTTTTTGGAACGACTGGGCTTCCGCCAGAAAAGACATTGTTTTCATCGTTTGTGGTAGCGCGACTTCTTGGATGATTAAGAAAATCATCAAAAACAAGAGAGGACTTCACAATCGGTTGAACCACCGCATTGCTTTACAGCCTTTCAACCTTCGGGAATGCGAAGCACTGATGAAGTCTCGAAACATCGTGATGTCACGCAAACAAATCCTGGAAGGGTATATGGTTTTCGGAGGGGTACCTTATTATTGGAGTTTGCTGGAACGCGGCGCAAGTCTTTCGCAAGAAATAGATCGACTTATCTTTTCGCGCGACGGCGAGCTATATGACGAGTTCAACATGTTATATGCCGCCCTTTTCAAAAAGCCCGAACCCTACGTCAAAGTCATTGAATTACTGGCCAAAAAGAAAAAGGGCATGACCCGGTTAGAGCTGATTGAAGCAGGCAAATTAGAAGACAACGGACGACTGACAGAAATCTTGAACGACTTGGAATGGTGCGGCTTTATACGCGGTTATTCCATGTTGGGACGGAAAGTCAAAGACGAGATTTTCCAACTGATAGACCATTTTACTTTGTTCTATTATGAATTTATCAACGGAAAACGACACAGCAAAAACTACTGGCAGGCCATGCAAGGGAGGCCACAACACAACACTTGGTGCGGATTGGCTTTTGAACGAGTTTGTTTATGGCACATCGACCAAATCAAGATGAAACTGGGTATCAGCGGCGTTTTAACCGATGAATATGCCTGGCGATGCCTGCCTGATAAAAAATCAGGACGGAAAGGCGTTCAGATTGACCTTCTGATAGACCGCAGCGATGGCATCATCGACCTTTGCGAGATGAAATACAGCAAGAAGGAATATGCCATCACAGAGCATTACGAAGAGGAACTCATTCAGAAAAAAAGCGTTTTTATGGAAGTAACCCAAACAAAAAACGCTGTTCACACCGTCATGATAACTTCCAATGGGCTAACACACAATGCCTATACAGGAGAAATCCAAAATGAATTGGATTTAAACGATTTGTTTTTATAAATTATTAATAATCAATCAATTAAATTGAATAAAAACCGTAAACCAGCGGAATCTCACTTTTTTTGATAGATTCCGCTGGTTTGAGAACGTTTTCAGACGAAAAAAATGAGCTTCCGACAAAATCTTATCGCTTCAGCATGTTGAAATAGGCGTCGAGGAGTTTTTGGGCCCCGATGTAGGCGCTCATGCGCTGGTTGCGGACATCGTTTTCGATGAGGGGAAGCAGGTCGGTAACCAGCTGGTTTTGATAGAAATCCGACTTGAGGGCCGACTCCATGGTGTCGATCATCATCTGCACGTCCTGTTGGGAGCGTTTCTGCTGGAGGAAGCCGTTTTCGCGGATGGCCTGCACATGGTCAAAGACCATCTGCCAAACCGCATCAACGTTGTAGCCAGTGAGGGAGGAGCAGGTAAGCACTTTGGTTTCCTGGCCTGAATCGGGCATGGGGAAGAGGTGGAGGGCGGTGCGGCATTCGGCGGCGGCGCGTTCGGCTCTTAAAACATTATCGCCGTCCGCTTTGTTGACCGCGATGCCGTCGGCCATCTCCATGATGCCGCGTTTGATGCCCTGGAGCTCGTCGCCGGCGCCACTGATGAGGATCAACAGGAAGAAATCGACCATGGAGTGGACGGCGGTTTCCGACTGGCCAACGCCGACGGTCTCGATGAAGATGGTGTCGTAGCCGGCGGCTTCGCAAAGGATGACCGTCTCACGGGTCTTGCGGGCCACGCCGCCGAGGGTGCCAGCCGAGGCGGAGGGGCGGATGAAAGCATTGGGGTGCACCGAGAGTTCCTCCATACGCGTTTTGTCGCCCAGGATAGAGCCTTTGGAACGTTGGCTGGAGGGGTCGATGGCCAACACCGCCAACTTATGGCCATCACGGCAGAGGTACATGCCCAACGCCTCGATGAAAGTGCTCTTGCCCGCGCCCGGGACACCCGTGATGCCCAAACGCAAGGCCTTGCCCGAATGTGGCAGACAGGCGGCGATGATCTGCTGCGCCAGCTCCTGATGCTTCGGCAAGGCACTTTCAACCAAGGTGATGGCTTTGCTGAGCGCCACACGGTCGCCCTTCAAAATACCGTCCACATACCATTCAAGGGGCATCAGCTGCTGCTGGTTGCGACGCAAACGCTCCAACGCCAAGGGATTTACCTGCACCGGCTGGTCCACTCCTTCTGCCACTTTTAGGTTGGATTCCCATTCATGTTCCTGATTCTCAAAATGTTCCATTTCCATACGACAATACCATTTTAAAAGGCAAAGATAGTATTTATAAAAATATTTTCCTCTAATTCAGATTTTTTTTGTAACTTTGCATTGAAACTCTAATTGCGCACCATGACGAACAAGAAAAGGGTACTTTTTGTACATCAGGAAATCACCCCCTATGTGCCGGAGACGACCATGGGTCTCATAGGGAGGAACCTGCCCCAAGCCACTCAGGAGAACGGAAAGGAAATCAGGATCTTTATGCCACGATACGGCATCATCAACGAGAGACGCAACCAGCTTCACGAAGTCATCCGGCTTTCAGGCATGAATCTCATCATCAACGACACGGACCACCCCTTGATTATCAAAGTGGCATCCATCCAGAAAGCAAGGATGCAGATTTACTTCATCGACAACGACGACTTTTTCACGAAAAGAAAATACATGACCCACGAAAACGGCAAGTTCTGCGACGACAACGACGACCGCATCGTGTTCTTCAACCGGGGCGTCATCGAGACCGTGAGAAAACTGAACTGGTCGCCCGACATCATCCAGTGCACCGGCTGGATGACCGCCTTGATGCCCATCTTCATCAAAAAGGCCTTCAAGGACAACCCCTTGTTCAACGAGTCGAAGATCGTTTACACGGTTTACGACGACGCCTTCGAAGAGACCATGAAGGCGGGTTTCGAGAAAAAAGTGAAACTTCCCGGCATCAATGCCAAAGACCTGAAATACTATAAACAGGCAAACTACGTTAGTATCACCAAGTCGGCGATCGACTTCTCCGACGGCATCGTCATCGGCAGCGAGAAGATCCATCCCGAAATTGAAAGCTACCTTAAAGAGTGCGGCAAACCCGTGCTGGAATACCACGACATGGACCATTACGCGGAAGCATACAACTCTTTCTATGACACAATTTTAAACACCAAGTGATTTACAAATTGAAAACACATCATTCCATGGCCCGGCGACTTGCGACGCTGTTCGCCGCCTCCCTGCTCCTCATCGCCGCCTCGTGCAGCAAAACCACCGAGAACGTCGGCAACGGACTGTTGCCCGAAGGCGACCACTTCGGGGTGTATTATACCGACACCCTCCACATCGAATGCCATTCCCAAATCATCGACAGCATGGCCACCAAAGGCATGACCACCGCACTGCTCGGCAGCATCGTGGATCCCGACCTGGGCCGAACCACCGCCAACCTCTTCACCCAACTGCGCCTGTCGGCCACCAACCAGCATTTCGGCAACAACCCTAGCATCGACTCCGTGGTGCTGCAGTTGGGCGTGATCGGCTACTTCGGCGACACCACGACCCCGCAAACCCTCCACGTGTATGAGCTTGCCGACTCGCTGCGGTACGAAACAGAATACTACCAGTTCAGCGACATCGCCGCGAAACCCGTCGATCTGGCCAATGGATACACCTTCCTCCCCCACCCCAAAACCAACTCGGTGGTGGGCAACGACACCCTCTCCCAAGCCGTCATCCGCATCCCCCTCGACCACAGCCTCGGAGTCCTGCTGGCTACCGCCGACTCCTCCGTATATCGCTCGCAACAAGCCTTCAAAAACTTCTTCCCGGGACTGAAAGTCAGCTGCGAGGACGCCACCCAAAACGGCTCCATCAGCTACCTGCTGCCCACCAGCAACAGCCTCACCAAGCTGGAACTGTACTACCATGAGGCTGACAACGACATCGCCATGCGCTACGACTACTACATCACCACCGACGACAGCTATTTCAACCAATACCTTCACGACTACTCCCTGGGCTCGGACAACTTTGTGCAACAAGTCGTTGAGGGCGACACCGCGCTAGGCCAGCAGATCCTTTACCTCCAGTCGATGGGTGGCGTGCGCGCCCTGCTCCGCTTCCCCAACATCGAGACCTGGGGCGACACCCTGCAACACGAGCACCTCATCATCAACGAGGCCAAACTCGTCCTGCCCATCTCGAGGACGGACGCGCCCGGCTACGCCACGGTGGCATCGCTCGCCCTGCTGAGTCTCAACGCCGACGGCAGCACCACGGTGCTCCCCGACTACTTCGAGGGCAGCGCTTACTACGGAGGCAGCTACTCCTCCTCCACAAGAAGCGTCACCTTCCGCATCTCAGAATACCTGCAAGACCTCGTGAGCGGCAAGTCGCAAAGCCAAGGCCTCTACCT
The DNA here is from genome assembly GCA_902783365.1 of uncultured Bacteroidia bacterium. Classification (GTDB taxonomy): domain Bacteria; phylum Bacteroidota; class Bacteroidia; order Bacteroidales; family F082; genus Limimorpha. The sequence continues at coordinate 6,743 of CACZQL010000123.1, forward strand.
CTCCATCACCGGAGCCGCCTACAATGCCTATCGCTGCATCATCCCCGGACCGGAATTTTCTGGAGAAAACGTGATAAAATGTAATATCAAATATTCTATTATAGGAGAATAATTTATAATATAAAAATATGAAAAAGTTAATTCTTATGACATTGATTTTTGCCGGGCTGATGTGCCAGGCGCAAGAGAAAGAGACCGTTGTGGTCATCACAACCAACCACGGGACCATCAAGGCCAAGTTGTATAACGACACGCCGCTTCACCGCGACAATTTCGTGAAGCTGGTGAACGAGGGCTGGTACAATGGTTCGCCCTTCCACCGTGTCATCAACAAGTTCATGATCCAGGGCGGGCAGAACGCCGACGGTCGCATGGATCCGGGCTACACGGTGCCCGCCGAGTTCCGCGAGAACCATTTCCACAAGAAGGGTGCCTTGTGCGCCGCCCGCCAAGGCGACCAGGTGAACCCCAAGAAGGCATCCAGCGGCTCACAGTTCTACATCGTGCAAGGCCAGGTGTATGACGACAAGACCCTTGACCTTTACGAGAACCGTCTTGGCAAGGTGATCAGCCCCAAGCAGCGTCAGGCCTATAAGACCATCGGTGGCACGCCCCATCTGGACGGCGACTACACTGTGTTTGGCGAAGTCATCGAGGGCTTGGAGGTCGTCGATGAGATAGCCGGCGTGAAGACCGGTTTCCAGGACGTCCCTGTGGAAGCTGTGACCATCCTTTCCGTTACCATTGAGAAATAAAGCCATGAAAGAGAAAATAGAACAGATCCTGAACGAAGTTAAGAGTTTCCAAGCGGATAGCAAGGAGGCGTTGGAGAACTTCCGCATCACCTATTTAAGTAAAAAGGGCGTGATACCCGGGTTGTTTGCCGACTTCAAGACGGTGGCGCCGGAGTTCCGCAAGGAGATGGGCATGCGCCTCAACGAGTTGAAGGACACTGTCACCGCGAAGGTGGAGGAACAGCTGGAGAAGTTTGAGGTGCGGAGCTCGGCGGTGACCGACTTCGACATGACCATGCCGGCCAACGAGATGCGTGGGTCGAGGCACCCGCTGTCGGTGGTGCGCCGCGACATCAACGAGATCTTCGAGCATCTCGGCTTCACCATCGCAGAGGGGCCTGAGATTGAGGACGACTACCATGTGTTCTCGGCTTTGAACTTCCCGCTGGACCATCCGGCGCGCGACATGCAAGACACATTCTTCATCAACAAGGAGCCGAACGTGAACAAAGTCACCGACATCCTGCTGCGTACCCACACCTCGAGCGTGCAGGTCCGCGCCATGGAGAAGCAACAGCCGCCCATCCGCGTCATCGCCCCGGGCCGTGTGTATCGCAACGAGGCCATCTCGGCCCGAGCCCACTGCATCTTCCACCAGATCGAGGGCTTGTATATCGACGAGAATGTGTCGTTTGCCGACCTGAAGCAGACCTTGTTTCATTTTGTGCAGGAATTCTTCGGCGAGGGCACCAAGGTGCGCTTCCGTCCCTCCTACTTCCCCTTCACCGAGACCTCGGCGGAGATGGACATTTCGTGCAACATCTGCGGAGGCGAGGGCTGCAACATCTGCAAGCACACCGGATGGGTGGAAATCCTCGGCTGTGGCATGTGTGACCCCAATATCTTGATTTCGAGCGGTATCGACCCAGAGAAATACACTGGTTTCGCTTTCGGCATGGGTGTGGAGCGCATCGCCATGCTGAAGTACGGCATCAACGACCTCCGTCTCTTCTTCGAGAACGACCTGAAGTTCCTGGAGCAGTTTGAGCTGGCCTGAATTTAATGCGGAATGCGGAATGCGGAATGCGGAATAAGCCTACCGGTAACAGGTAATTATTCCGCATTCCGAACAACGAATCACCCGGAGGGTGATAGATGAATGCGGAATGCGGAATTCGGAATTCGGAATAGAACAACGAATCACCCGGAGGGTGACAGATGGTTAGAACAAGGAATCACCCCGCGACAAATCACCCGGAGGGTGATAGATGGTTAGAACAAGGAATCACCCCGCGACAAATCA
>CACZQL010000124.1 GCA_902783365.1 uncultured Bacteroidia bacterium
ACCAGCATCGGCCTCGACACCAACTTCAAGAGCCTCTTCAAGCAGATGCAAGGCGGCAAGGTGCTCTGGCTCTACATCATCGGCCAGCTCTTCAACATCGCCCTCACGCTGTTTGCCGTATGGTTCCTGCTTTCGGGCAAGATCTTCGAAGTTCCGGTGCTTGACATGTTCAAATAATGAACAAAAGACACCCCATATTCAAAGTGATTACCATCCTTGTGGTGGTAATCACTTTGTTTTTGGCCGGTTGGATCATGGCCAATCAGCTCGGCCTTGTCAAAGGCTACGACTTCGGCGCTGGTTCCTACTACTATGCCGACATCCCCACCGAGCAATACCAGCAAATCGACAAGGAAGGCGCCTACCAAACCTCGGTGCCGAAATGGATCTTCTACGTCCTGTTTTTCGCCTGGGGCTACCTGATGTGGAGGTTGTGGCTCTGGGTGGACAAAAAATAGTCCTTCTGTCGAGAGGTCGTTTTTTTTCTTATTTTTGCCAACACTAAAGTATCATGACCCATGAGAAAAACGCTTTTGCTCATTTCATTCCTTCTTGCCGGTCTGATGGGGCTTAGTCAGGAGTCGGTGGGGTTCTATGCCGGGTTTCTGCCCTACAACCATGCCACGCTGAAGTCGAAATCCACTTCGGAGGTGATCACCCTCCAGTACTCGATGGCCGCCCCCGCCCTCCACGCCGGTGTCAGCCTCGGCGGAAACATATTATTATTGGAAGGTTCCTACTCCTGGGGCCAACGCTACCACAGCAGCGACAGCGTTGCGGGAATCACTGCCAGCCATTGGGGCGCGCATTACTTTTTCGGAGGCTCTTTTCTCCCGAACAAGAGGGTGCAACCCATGCTCTATGTAGGCATGGGGTTTTCCCGTTACCAGGAACCCATCAGCAAACTCTATCTCAACATTGGCGGGAAGGCGCGGTTGTTGGTCTGCCTCACTCCCCAGCTGGCCCTTTACGCGGGATGCAATTATATGCACAGCGTGAACACCAAGTATTACGTTGAGAGCAACCTTGAAGTGGAAGCGGGAATCATCGGTTATCTAAAACCTATTTTCCGTCGTAGATCTCGTTGAATTTCCGCTCATACTGACGAATCCTGTTCAAGGTGCGTTTCGACCATTCGAGGCGCACCTTGTCTTTTTCCTCCTCCGAGAGATGCCAGTCAAGGTCGGTCATCTCGTGGAGGCGGTGGGTCAAGGTGTAAACAAGAAGGGCGGCTGACACACTGATGTTGTAGCTCTCGGTGAAGCCATACATCGGGATGCGCACAAAACGGTCGGCATGATCCATCACATAGTCGGTGATGCCCGTCTTCTCGGTGCCGAACACCAGGGCGACCGGTTGGTCCAGCGGCAGGGTCTCCGGGGTGAAGTCGTCGCGGTGGGGACAAGTGGCCACAATCTGATAGCCTTTCGATTTCAGCAGGTCGATGGCCGTGGGGGTGTTGAAGTCCAACTCGTTGTAACGCCGGATGTCGAGCCATTTGGTACTGCCCATCACCACGTCGGGATTAATATCAAAGGTGTAGTTGTTTTCGATGATATGGATGTCTTGCACCCCGGTCAAGTCGCAGCTACGGAGCACCGCGCTGGCGTTGTGGGGCTGGAAGATGTCCTCCAGCACCACGGCGATATGCCGGGTACGGTAGGCGAGCACCTCTTCGAATCGCTGTTTGCGTTCATCTGTAATAAACTGATACAGAAAGTTTAGCAGGGCTTTGTCTCTGGAATTCATCATGGATTCTCTGTTTTTTCGGCTGCAAAAATAAAAAATTAAAAAAAATTGTTGCTGTAAAGAGTTTATTTCCTATTTTTGCAGTCCGAAATTTTTGAATAGATATGGCAAACAACAAAGAAATTCAAGGCGACGAAAGATTAGAGAACGTCGAATCCGCATTAAGCAAGACTGAACTTTGGATTGAGGAACATCAGAAACTCATTTACGGTGTCATTGCCGCTGTCATCATCCTCGCCGGCATCATTTGGGGTGTCAAGGCTTTGAACGAGAGGAAAGATGCCAATGCCAGCAAGGAGATTTTCACCGCCCAGAAATATTTTGAGAAGGAATCCTACGAAGCCGCTCTCAATGGCGACGGCAACTATATGGGTTTTGTCGAGGTGTATGACTCCTACAGCAGCACCAAGACCGGCAAACTCGCCGCCTACTATGCAGGCATCTGCAACATGAAGCTCGGCAAGTACAACGAGGCTATCGATTACCTGAAGAAGTTCAGCACCAACGACGAGATCCTTGCCCCCATGGCTTTGGGCGCCATTGGCGACTGCTACATGGAGCTTGACGACACGAACAACGCCGTGGCCTACTACGAAAAGGCCGCCAACAAGTCGAAGAACGACTTCACTGGCCCCATGTTCCTTACCAAGGCTGGCATGACCTACGAGATCCTGGGCGACTACGCCAAGGCCCTCAACTGCTACAAGACCCTGAAAGCTGACTATCCCCTCAGCAACGAGGCCTTCGAAATCAGCAAGAACATCGCCAACATGGAAGAAAAGCTGAAATAATCCAATCCCCCTAATATGAAAAAAGCCTGATTCCCTGGAACCAGGCTTTTTTTAATACCTTTCACCTCTCACCTTTCACCTCTCACCTTTCACCTCTCACCTTTCACCTCCCATGATTCGCATCGTCTATTTCGGAACCCCAGAATTTGCCGCCTCCCAGTTGGAGGCCATCCTCCAAGCCGGCTATGAGGTCGCTGCCGTGGTCACCATGCCCGACAAACCCGCAGGACGCGGCAAGAAGATCCAATGCTCGGATGTCAAGAAAACCGCCCTGGAGCACCACCTGCCCCTCTTGCAGCCCGAGCGACTCAAAGACCCGGACTTCCTTCGCGAACTGGCCTCTTTCCAGGCCAACCTCTTCGTCGTGGTGGCCTTCAGAATGCTGCCCGCCGCCGTATGGAAGATGCCGGAACTCGGCACCTTCAACCTCCACGCCTCCCTCCTGCCCCAGTACCGTGGCGCCGCCCCCATCAACCACGCCATCATCAACGGAGAGACAGAGACCGGACTGACCACCTTCTTCCTCAATGAGGAGATCGACAAAGGCGCCGTCATCCTTCGCGAACGCCTCCCCATTCGGCCCGACGAGACCGCCGGCGAGCTGCACGACGAACTCATGCACCTCGGCAACCAGCTCATCGTGGAGACCATCCGCAGGATTGAGCACCATGAGACCAACCCCGTCACCCAAGAGACCCTCGCCGCAAACACCCCCCTCAAAGATGCGCCGAAGATCTTCAAGGATTTCTGCTATGTGCGATGGGACCAAAACGCCCAAACGATTTACAACCACATCCGCGGACTGTCGCCCTACCCCGCCGCGCATACCCAGCTCCTCTCTGAGCAAGGCCAGACCCTCGAACTGAAAATCTATGCCTCCGACATGGAACCATCCTCCCACCACCTCCTCCCTGGCACCCTGATCACCGACAAAAAGACCTTCCTCAAAGTCGCCGTCAACGACGGCTACATCGCTTTGAAAACCCTCCAACAAGCCGGGAAAAAAGCCATGGACGTCGAAGAATTCCTCCGGGGTTTTCGATTTGATTGCCAGTGGAAAGCCACTGTGCCTGAGCAAAATCAAGCCTAATTTTCGCCATTTTGTTAGAAATTAGAAATAAATTCTACATAAATCTTATTTGTTTCCTAAAAAAAACTCAAAAAAAACACAAAAGTGCTTGCAAATTAGAATTTTAAAGTATCTTTGTGGTCGGTAAAATATATTTCTAACCTCTAACACTAATAAAATGAACAAAGCTGAATTCATCGATGCCATCGCTGCCAAAGCAGGCATGACCAAAGTTGACTCAAGAAAAGCTCTCGACGCTATCATTGAGGTCGCCAAAGAAGAACTGAAGAACGACGGAAAGATCTCATTGGTTGGCTTCGGCACCATTGGCACCACTGTCCGTCCCGCCAGAAAAGGTCACAACCCCAAGACTGGCAAATCCATCAAGATTGCCGCCAAGAAGGTTGTCAAGTTCAAACCAGCTGCAAACATTCTGAAGTGATTTCAGTAATTTTACCAGACTTAGCTAGGGGTGTCGAATGAGGCACCCCTATTTTTTTATCACCACACGGTCATCCTTGTCGATGCCGAGGACACCGTTATCGACCAGCCAGCGGATGGCCTCCAGCACCTCCTCTTCATCATGATCGCCGCAGGCTTGGGTGGCGCCATACACCGTCAACGGGTGGTCGCGAAGCGCACAGAGCAGTTCATGCTGCACTTGGTTGTACTCGCAAGCCTCCAAAGAGTGGTTGCCATGACTCAGGCAGACATCGCAGCGTCCGCACACCTTGTCGGTAATCTCGTTGAAATACCGGAGCAGCTGCACACTGCGGCATTCCTGGTCGTTCCTCACGAAGTCGATCACCGACTTGACCCGCTCTTGCGCATCCTTTTTCCGGTCGGCGTAATGCTCTTTCGACAATGAGAAATAGCGGGTGTCGAGCAGTTCGGTCAGGAACAGGATCCTTGGTTTGTCGTTGCGGGGGGCATACGAAAGGAAATTGTAGGCTTCCAGCTGTTTCAGTTGCGCCACCACCTGATCGACTCTCAATCCGGTTTTTTGGGCCGCCGTCTCCTCGCTGATGATCACGAAGTCGCTAAGCACCCCCGGGAGGTTTCTCAACAAGTATTTGACGAGGAGGTCGAACTGTGGATAATTCAGCTGAAAGCGGTACAAGTCGTCGCGCGAAGCCTTGATCCTCACCTTGGAGGGCTCCTCAAAACTATCCGAAAGGACAATCATCCCTTCTTTCTCCAGCAGTCGCAAGGTGCTGAACACCTCCATGGCTTTGAACCCGTAGTTGCGGATGAAGTCGTTCATCAAGAAGGGGTACGACATCCCTTTGCCAGCCCCTACCGGGATTTGGAGGTAATTGCCAAGGGCGGTATAGATGAGTTTGACACGGTCCATCTCAGGGAAGGACAGCAGGAGGTTTTCCTCCAGCTTGCGGACGTCCTCGTCCGACACGAGCAGGATGGCCTCTGAAGGTTTCAGGTCGCGACCGGCCCTGCCGGCTTCCTGGAAGTAGGCTTCAAGGCTGTCGGGCAAATCGACATGGATCACCAAACGCACATCAGGTTTGTCGATGCCCATTCCGAAGGCATTGGTAGCCACCATCACCTTCACCTTGCCTTTCATCCACAGCTCCTGCCGGTCGTCGCGCAGCCTCGCGTCGAGCCCCGCGTGATAGAAGGTGGAAGAGACCCCCATGGAGAGGAGCCAGTCGGCAATGATTTGCGTTTTCTTCCTGTTCCTCACATACACGATGGCGCTGCCTTCGCGCAAAGCGCCAAGCTTGCGCAGCAACAGCCCGTATTTGTCGGGTTCGTGATACACATTGTAGGTGACGTTCTTTCGCTCAAAGCTGCTTTGGAACACATTTTTTTGCTTGAAGCCTAGCCTGAACTGGATGTCGTCCACCACCTTGGCCGTGGCGGTAGCCGTCAGGGCAAGCACCGGTGTCTTGGGGATATACTGCCGAATCTCCGCGATTTTCAGGTAGGGAGGCCTGAAATCGTAGCCCCACTGCGAGATGCAATGCGACTCATCAACAGCCAGCAGGTTGACTTTCATCCTCTTGATGGCTTCCAAGAAGGTTTCGGTTTGCAGTCGTTCCGGGGAGACATACAGGAACTTGAGCCGTCCGAACACCGCTTGGTTGTAGTTCAGCTCCACCTGGTCGGGATGCATTCCCGAGTATATCGCCGCGGCGGGGATGCCTTTGTCAACAAGATGCGCCACTTGGTCTTTCATCAAGGCGATCAATGGGGTCACCACCACGCACACGCCTTCCATGGCCAAGGCAGGCACCTGGAAACAGATCGACTTGCCCCCGCCGGTGGGGAGCAAGGCCAAGGTGTCGCGTCCCTCCATCACCGCATCCACAATGTCCTCCTGCAAAGGACGGAAAGAGGGATAGCCCCAATAGCGTTTCAAAACGGATCTTGACAGCTCACTCATGGTGTCGTGAAAGAATTTTCTCCAAAGGTAGCGATAAAACTCAACATAGCAAGCGTTTTGAAAAATATTTTTTTTCTTCAAGATTGTTTATTATCTTTGTGGGTTAAAAACTAATTAGGAGAATTTTTTGTAAAATGCAGAGTATCAGGAATATAGCGATTATCGCTCACGTTGACCACGGGAAAACCACTTTGGTGGACAGGATTCTTTACCAATCAAAGCTGTTCAAGGAATCCGACGAGACGCCAGGGCAACTTATTTTGGACAACAATGATTTGGAGCGCGAGCGTGGCATTACCATTTTGTCGAAAAACGTGTCGGTGAGATACAAGGATGTGAAGATCAACATCATTGACACTCCTGGCCACGCCGACTTTGGAGGCGAGGTGGAGCGTGTGTTGAACATGGCCGACGGAGTCATTCTGTTGGTGGACGCCTTTGAAGGTCCCATGCCCCAGACCCGTTTTGTGTTGCAGAAGGCCATCGAGTTGGGGTTGAAGCCCATCGTGGTGGTCAACAAGGTTGACAAGCCCAACTGCCGTCCCGACGAGGTACAGGAAGCCGTTTTCGACCTCATGTTCAACTTAGGCGCCAATGAGGACCAGCTGGACTTCCCGACGGTCTATGGCTCTTCGAAACAAGGCTGGATGTCGGATGACCCCAATCACGTGACGAACGATGTCTCCTACCTTCTGGATGTCATCATCGACACCATCCCCGAGGCCAAGTTTGAAGAAGGCACGCCCCAGATGCTGATCACCTCGCTGGACTACAGCTCCTACGTGGGCCGTATTGCCGTAGGACGACTGAAACGTGGCACCCTGCAAGCTGGCATGAACGTCTCGTTGGTTAAACACGACGGAAGTGTTGTGAAGTCAACAATCAAAGAACTTTATACTTTTGAGGGGTTGGGCAAGGAACGCACCAAGAAACCTGTTGAGGCAGGCGACATTGTGGCGCTGATGGGATTGGAAGACTTCGAGATTGGCGACACGGTGGCTGACTACGAGAATCCTGAGGCCCTGCCGCCCATCAAGGTGGATGAGCCCACCATGAGCATGCTCTTCACCATCAACAACTCGCCTTTCTTCGGACGTGAGGGCAAATTCGTGACTTCAAGGCATCTGCGCGAACGTCTTTACAAGGAAACCGAGAAGAACCTGGCCTTGAAAGTGGAGGACACCGATTCTCCCGACGCCTTGATGGTTTACGGTCGTGGCATCCTTCACCTCAGCATTTTGGTGGAGACCATGCGCCGCGAGGGGTATGAGTTCCAGTTAGGACAGCCCAAGGTCATCATCAAATACATCGACGATGTGAAATGTGAGCCTATCGAGAACCTCACCGTATTAGTCCCTGAAGACTTTGCGGGCCGCGTCATCGAGCAAGTCAGCGCCCGCAAAGGCGAGATGACCCAGATGGAACCCAAAGGCGACCGCATGTGTCTCGATTTCGACATTCCGTCGAGAGGGCTCATCGGACTGAGGAACACTCTGTTGACCGCCACCGAAGGCGAAGCCATCATCTCCCACCGGTTCAAAGACTATGAGCCTTGGAAAGGCGAAATGCCCTCACGCAACACCGGTGCCCTGATCTCGATGGAGACTGGCCAAGCCATCCCATACGCCATCTGGAAGCTCCAAGATCGCGGTGTCTTCTTCGTCAACCCCAACGAAGATGTTTATGGTGGCGAAGTCATCGGCGAGAACACCCGTTCTAACGACATCGTCATCAACGTTTGCAAGACCAAGCACCTCACCAACGTGCGCGCTTCCGGCTCCGACGAGGCCATCCGCCTCATTCCTCCCGTCCGCTTCTCCCTGGAGGAATACATGGAATACATCCGCGACGATGAGTATCTCGAAGTCACCCCCAAGAGCCTGCGGCTGCGCAAGATCATCCTCGACGAACTGGAACGCAAACGCGCCAACCGCAACGAATAAACCGCCAACTGCCAACTTCAAACTTAAAATAAACATGAAAAGAATTATTAGAATTATCATTATTATGACGCTGGTGGTGTCGTTCTCCGCCTGTCAGCAACTGGCTCAGATTGCCAACCAAGCCGCGCAAGTCGTCAACTTGAAGAACTGCAATTTCGATGTCACCGGCATCAGCCAAATCAACATGTTGGGCATCGACCTCAGCAAAGGCATGAACAAGAACAGCCTGAACCCGGCCCAGCTCATCAACGTCACCAACTCCCTGCTCAACAGGAAGCTTCCCGTCACCTTCAACGTCAACCTCAACGTGGACAACCCGAACAGCATTGCCGCCTCGTTGGGCAAGATGGACTACATCATCTCGCTAAACAACAAGGAGGTCATCAGCAGCACCTTCACCGATGGCTTCAGCATCCCCGCCAACTCGTCAGGCAAGGTGGCCATCCCGATCAGCACCGACCTGTTCCAGCTGTTCAGCGGTGAGGCTGCCGACGCCATCCTGAACCTCGCCTTCAAACTCGCCGGCGCGCAAAGCAACCCCGTCAACCTCGGCGTCAAGGTGAAGCCCTATATCGTCGTGAACAACCAATCTTTGGCCTATCCTGACTTTATTAGCATTAATAAGACCCTCAATTAATAATTTAGAATTGAGAATTTAGAGAGAGCTAAAAAAAACAAACAATTCAACAATTAAACAATAAACAATAAACAATGATCAGAAACAATTTCATCAAGCGCCATAATGGCCCTACCGCATCCGATGCAGAAAAGATGCTCAAGGTCATCGGCGTGTCATCACAAGAGCAGCTTGTCGATGAAATCATCGCTCCCGAAATCCGTTTGCCGAAAGACCTCAACATCGGCGAAGGCATGAACGAGTACGAAGTCATCAGTCACCTCAAAGCCTTGGGTGCCAAGAACAAACAGTTCCGCACCTACATCGGTTTGGGCTATTACAACACCATCACTCCGGGCGTCATCATGCGCAACATCCTTGAGAACCCGGGCTGGTACACCTCATACACTCCCTATCAAGCCGAGATTTCGCAAGGCCGTTTGGAAGCCTTGCTGAACTTCCAGACCGTCATCAGCGACCTCACCGCCATGCCGTTGGCCAACGCCAGCTTGCTCGACGAAGGCACCGCCGCCGCCGAGGCCATGCTGATGTTCTGGCACGCCCGCAGCCGCGCCC
>CACZQL010000125.1 GCA_902783365.1 uncultured Bacteroidia bacterium
AGGGCCGGTACCCAGGATGATCAGCACGATACCAGTGATCAAGGTGGTGACGTTACCGTCGATGATGGCGGAGTAGGCGTTCTTGTAACCGGCGTCGATGGCGGCGCGGAGTTGTTTGCCACCGCGAAGCTCTTCCTTGATACGCTCAAAGATAATCACGTTGGAGTCCACTGCCATACCCAAGGTCAACACGATACCGGCGATGCCAGGCAGGGTCAGCACGGAACCGAGGCAAGCCAGGGTGCCGAACAGGAAGAACACGTTGACGAGCAGGGCGATATCGGCGACCAAACCGGCCTTCTTGTAGAAGAACACCATGTAGATCAGCACGAGGATGAAGGCGAAGATCATGGACCACATACCTTTCTGGACAGACTCTCTACCGAGTGAAGGACCGACCACCTGCTCTTCGAGGATGCGGGCGGGGGCGGGCAGCTTACCAGCCTTCAGGATGTTGGCCAAGTCTTGGGCCTCTTCGATTTCCATGCCGCCGCCGGAGATGGAGGAACGACCGTTCGGGATTTCGTCGTTGACGACAGGATAGCTATAGACGTAGTTGTCGAGGACGATGGCGACTTGTTTGCCGATGTTCTCGCCGGTGAGGCGTTTCCAGGCCTTGGCGCCTTCGGAGTTCATCTGGAGGGTGACCTCCACTTGGTTGTTTTGGCCGTAGTCCTGACGGGCGTCGGTGATGACCTCGCCGCCGAGGGCGCACTTGTTGTCGCGCGACATCTTGAGGGCCACCAGTTCGAGGTATTCGTTCTCGCCGCCGTAGCTCTCAGGCTTCACGGTCCAGGCAAGCTTCATGTTGCGCGGGAAGAGGTTGGCGTTCTCGGCCAGCATACGGTTGATGTTGGCGGTGTCCTTCACCTGGGCGAAGCCGACACGGGCGGTGGCGGCGGGACCCGACTGGGTGTAGGAGGGGTTCAGCAGGGAGTAGAGGGGATTCTGCGATTGGAACTTGGCCAGGGCCTCGTCGTCGGAGAGTTCGTCGTCGGTGTTTTCCTCGGCAAGTTGGTCGAGCAACTCACCGTTGTTGGTGGTGTCGGCCTCGGCAGGCTCGTTGGCGGCCACTTCCTCGCCTTCAACGGCGGGAGCCTCTTCGCCTTCGACGGCGGGAGTCTCGGGAGTGCTGGTAGCGCTCTTGGCCTGCTCAGCCAGCTTGGAGTTCACCTGGTCGAAATACTGATAGACCTCGCTGAAGTTGTAGGTCTCCCAGAACTCGAGCTGGGCGGTACCCTGGAGGAGCTTACGCACACGCTTCGGGTCCTTGATGCCGGGGAGCTCGACCAAGATACGTCCGCTGCCTTCCAGCTTCTGGATGTTGGGCTGGGCCACACCGAAACGGTCGATACGGGTCCTCAGAATCTGATAAGAACGGTCGATGGCGCCGTCGCTCTCTTCCTTCAACACCTTCAGCACCTCGCTGTTGGTGGAGTTGACGGTGATGCCCTTATCTTTGAACTCAAACAGGAAAATCGAGGCTAATTTTGCATTGGGGTCAACTTCTTCGTAGGCTTGGCCGAACAGGGTTACGAAGTCGCCTTCGCTCTTCTCCTGACGCTCGGTGGCGAGCTTCATGGCTTGTGCGAAGGTCGGGTCGTTGGCGTTGGCGCCGGCCAAGGCTCTGACGATGTCCTTTACAGAGACCTCAAGGGTGACGTTCATACCACCCTTCAAGTCCAAACCTAAGTTAATTTCTCTTTCTTTCGCATCGCGATAAGTGTACTTTTTCACTAACAAGTTGTACACGTTGACATTGCTGACGGAGTCCAGATAATAGTTTTCTTTGGCGTCCATAAGCGCCTGCTTGGCGGACTCGTCTCCATTTGCAAGTTTGTTAGCCTCGGCTTGGGCGTACTTGGCAGCCTTCTTCTCGACCACGTTGGTCACCACAGTGAAGGAAAGCTGGTACAAGAAAATCAGCCCAAAGATGATGGCTAACGCCTTGATTGCTCCTTTGTTTTGCATTGTAAAAACGATTTAATTATTTGACTTTTAATATTATAAATTCAAAAATTGCTCTTTTTGCCTAAATTCGAGCCTGCAAAATTAGAAAATTTTGTTCGATTACACAAAATGTTTTTAATATTTTAGCCATTTGAACAATTCTTTATAGCTAAGCTTTTTTCCGTACATCAAAATGCCGGTCCGGTAAATCTTCGCCGCCACCCAGGTCATCGCGATGAAAGTGGCTATCAAAAGCACCACCGACACAGCAATCTGCCAGATGGGCACCCCGAACGGAATGCGTACCATCATCACAATGGGGGAGGTAAAGGGAATCATCGACATCCACAACGCCAGGTTCCCGTCAGGGGCGTTCACAATGTAGATGGCCGACAGCATCCCGATGATGAGGGGCACCGTCACGGGCAAAGTGAACTGCTGCGAGTCGGTGTTGTTGTCCACAATGGAACCTATCGCGGCGAACATGGTGGCATACAGCAGGTATCCCAAGAGGAAAAAGAGGATGAACCCGATGATGACCTGGCCGAAATTGATGGATTGGGCGATGCTGACGATGTGCTGCACCGTTTCGTTGTCCATGATGTTGGTGGCGTCAATCTGCTCGGTCATCACCGTGCCGGAACCCACCGGGGAGGGCTGGCTGATACCTACAGCGGTGGAGAATCCCACATAGATCACTCCCGTGAGCAGAATCCACATCACAAACTGGGTAAGGGCGACCAGCGAGACGCCGATCACCTTGCCCATCATCAGCTGGAAAGGCTTCACACTGCTCACGATGACCTCGATGATGCGGCTGCTTTTCTCCTCGAAGACGCCTTGCATCACCTGGCCGCCAAACATCATGATGAACATGTAAATCAACACGGCCAATACCATCCCGAGGATGAACTGCACCTCCGTGAAGGTCTCTTTCTCACCTCCTTCCTCGTCCATGCGGATCACCGAGAGGCTGATGCTTGTCTTGATGTTTTCCAAGATGTCGGGATCGACGCCCGAGGCCAGCAGCTTCTGCACCTGGATTTCGTTTTTCATCACGTCCTTGATGTGGTCCTCCACGTTCATGGGCACCTGCTTCATGCTGTACAGCACTGCGCTCGACGGGATGTTGAGCTGGGTCTCAGGGATATACAGGGCGATGTCGTACATCCCCATCTGGACCAGTTTCTTGGTGGAGTCGATGGAGATGTCGTCGAGCCGGATGAAAGTCTGGGTCTCCGTGTTGGTGAACTGTCGCTCGAACCAGTGGCTTTGATCGACCACCGCGATGGTATGCTTGTCGTTGTTGCCGTGGAGGGCCAGCAGGATGGGGATGATATAAACGGCGGCGATGAGCAACGGCCCCAGGAAGGTCATGATGATGAAACTGCGTTTCTTGACACGGGTGAGGTACTCGCGTCGGATGATGAGTCCTATCTTGTTCATGGCTGCGCGTTTTTGGATTGAACTTCCTCGATGAAGATGTCGTTCATGGAAGGCAGGATCTCCTGATAGGAGACCAGGGTGCCGAAGTCCATGATTCTAGTGAGCAATTCCTTGGGGGAGTCGCCCACGAAGGTGATTTTCAGTGTGTCGGCCAGCTCGCCGTTCTCGATTTTGAGGTTGAAGTCGTCGGTGAGGGCCATGATGGGCTGCCGGTTGTCGGCGCTCACGGTGATTTCGTGGGTGGAGGTGCGGTGCTGCCGGCGGATGTCGGCGACTTTTCCCTCCAGAATTTTCTCACCTTTATTAATAAGGGAGATGCTGTCGCAAAGTTCCTCCACCGAACTCATGTTGTGGGTGGAGAGGAGGATGGTGGCGCCTTTTTCACGTAGTTCGAGGATGGACTCCTTCAGCAGGTTGGCGTTGATGGGGTCGAAGCCGGAGAAAGGCTCGTCGAAGATGAGGATGTCGGGCTCATGGATGACGGTGGTGATGAACTGCACTTTCTGCTGCATTCCTTTGGATAGCTCCTCCACGGTCTTGTTCCACCAGCCGGTGATCTGGAATTTCTCGAACCACACCTTGAGGCGTTTTTCCGCCTCGGATTTGCTGATGCCTTTGAGCTGGGCCAGATACACGGCCTGCTCGCCGACTTTCATCTTTTTATATAGGCCACGTTCCTCAGGGAGGTACCCGATGCGTTCGATATGCTGGGGTCGCAGTGGTTCCCCGTCGATGAGCACCTGTCCGGTGTCGGGTCCGGTGATTTGGTTGAGGATGCGGATAAGGGTGGTCTTGCCCGCGCCGTTGGGGCCGAGCAATCCGTAGATGCTTTGCTCAGGCACTTGCAGGCTCACGTTGTTGAGGGCCAGCTGATCCGCGTAACGTTTGGTGACGTTTTTGACTTCTATTTTCATGGGGTCCGTCGGAGGTTAGCTGAAGTAGTCTCTCACCCTTCCGAAGAACGAACGGTCGTCATCGCTGGGGTTTGGTTTGAAGTTTTCGGAGGCGTTGAGGGTTTGCAACAGTTTTTCCTCTTCCTTGGTTACTTTCTTCGGGATCCACACGTTGACGTTGACCAGGAGGTCGCCGTTGCCGTAGCCGTTGAGGATAGGAAGTCCTTTCCCTCTGAGTCTCAGTGTCTTTCCGCTTTGGGTACCAGGGGCGATTTTGACTTTCACCCTGCCGCTCACGGTAGGCACTTCGGCTTCGGTGCCGAGGATGGCCTGTGGCACGGAGATCACCAGGTCGTAGAGGAGGTTGTTTCCGTCGCGGGTCAGTTCGGGATGGGGCTCTTCTTCGATGAGGACGAGGAGGTCGCCGTTGACGCCGTTGTGGGGGCCTGCGCCGCCTTTGCCGCGCAGGGTGAGTTGCATGCCTTCGCCCACGCCGGCTGGGATGTCGATCTCAATGATTTCCTCGCCTTTCACGATGCCTTCGCCGTTGCAATGGGTGCATTTCTTTTTGATGACCTTGCCGGTGCCGCCGCAGTGGGGGCAGGCCGAGGCGGTCTGCATCTGTCCGAAGAGCGAGTTCACGGTGCGAATCACCTGTCCGCGGCCTTTGCAGGTGGGGCAGGTCTCCGTTTCGCCGTTTTCAGAGCCTGAGCCGTGGCAATGTTCGCAGGGGACGTATTTGCTGACTTTGATTTTTTTCTTGACGCCTTTTTCTATCTCTTGCAGGTTCATTTTCACTTTGACGCGGATGTTGGCGCCCCGTTCGCGGGCGATGACGCCGGAGCGTGCGCCGCCGAAGCTGCTGCCGAACCCGCCGCTGAAGAAGCTGCCGAGGCCGAAGTCGGCGAACAGGTCGCCGAACTGGCTGAAGATGTCCTCCATCGACATTCCCTGGCCGCCGTAGCCTCCCGCGCCGCCCATGCCGGCGAAGCCGTATTGGTCGTAGCGCGCCCTCTTGTCGGGGTTGCTCAGCACCTCGTAGGCCTCGGCGGCCTCCTTGAACTTCTCCTCGGCCTCTTTGTCGCCGGGGTTACGGTCAGGGTGGTATTGCATGGCCAGCTTCCTGTAGGCTTTCTTGAGCTCATCGGGAGTGGCGTTCTTGCCGACGCCAAGCACTTCGTAATAATCTCTTTTATTCTCTGCCATAATACAATTTTTTTTAATGCGGAATTCGGAATGCGGAATGCGGAATAAAATGTTTCCGATAGGTTATTCCGCATTCCGCATTCCGAATTTTTAATTCTTAATTTCCCACCACCACTCTTGCGAAACGAATGACTACGCCGTTCAGCTTGTAGCCTTTTTGGATGACGTCGATGACCTTGCCTTTCTTGGACTCGTCGGGGGCGGGAATCATGGTAAGGGCCTCATGCTCGTCGGTGTTAAAGTCGCAGTCAATGGCGATGATTTCTTCCAATCCCTTCTTCTGAAGGTTGGATTTCAGTTTGTTGTATATCAGCGTGACACCTTGCAGGTCGGCTTCGTTGCCGTTTTTCTCCATGTTTTGGAGGGCGCGTTCAAAGTCGTCCAACACGGGAAGCAAGTCCTTGATGACTGTCGCCGAGGCGGTCGCCGAAAGGTCGAGTTTCTCCTTGGCGGTGCGCTTGCGGTAGTTGTCGAACTCCGAATACAGACGGAGGTACTTGTCGTTCAGCTCCGCATATTTGGCTTTTTCTTCCTCCAAAGCCTTGCGCTGGGCACGTCTGTCTTTGTGTCGCTTCTCTGTCACCTCTTTTTTGTCTTCCTTTGTGGGGCTCTCAACCTCTTGCTGGGGTTGTTTGAGTTTTTCATCTTCTTGATTTTCAATGTTTTTGTTTTCTTCCATGATGATATTTTTATATTAATTATTATCAAAAAAAAGAGCGTTCATGGCATAGCAAAAGCTTTGCCAAAGTGGCGGTGTTGACAAAATGGCAGGGTGAGGGTCAGATTCTCTCAATCTTGGCGCCCAGGCTGTTCAGGCGGAGGTCGATGTATTGGTAGCCGCGGTCGATTTGGTCGATGTTGTCGATGATGCTCACGCCCTTGGCGGACATGGCGGCGATGAGCAGGGCGACGCCGGCGCGGATGTCGGGCGAACTCATGCGGATGCCTCTGAGGGTGTGATGGTGGTCCAAACCGATGACGTTGGCGCGGTGCGGGTCGCAAAGGATGATCTGCGCGCCCATGTCGATGAGCTTATCGACGAAGAAGAGGCGGCTCTCGAACATCTTTTGGTGGATGAGCACGGTGCCTTTGGCCTGGGTGGCAACCACGAGGATGATGCTGATCAAGTCGGGGGTGAAGCCGGGCCAGGGGGCGTCGGCGATGGTGAGGATGGAGCCGTCCATGAAGGTCTCCACCTCGTAGTGGTCCTGGGCAGGGATGTAGATGTCGTCGTCACGGTACTCCATCTTGATGCCGATGCGCCGGAACATCTCGGGGATGATCCCCAGCTGCTCGATGCCGGCGTTCTTGATGGTGAGTTCAGAGCCTGTCATGGCGGCCATGCCGATGAAGGACCCGACTTCGATCATGTCGGCCAGCAAACGGTGCTTGGTGCCTTTGAGTTTGCTGACGCCTTTGATTTTCAATAGGTTGGAGCCGATGCCTTCGATGTGGGCACCCATGCTGACGAGCATCTTGCACAGTTGCACGAGGTAAGGCTCGCAGGCGGCATTGAAGATGGTGGTCTCGCCCTCGGCCATGACGGCGGCCATCACGATGTTGGCGGTGCCGGTGACGGACGCTTCATCGAGGAGCATGTAACAGCCTCGCAGCCCTTGAGGCGCGGTGGCTTCCTGCACGGAGCCTTCGTTGTTGAAGGTGGCGCCCAGTTTCTGCAAGCCGATGACGTGGGTGTCGAGGCGTCGGCGACCGATTTTGTCGCCTCCGGGCTTGGGCATGTAGGCCACCCCGAAACGGGCCAGCAAGGGACCGATCATCATCACGCTGCCCCGCAGCCGAGAGGCCTTCTGGAGGAATTCGGGGGTCTTGAAATACCCAAAATCAATCTCTTTGGCTTGCAAACTGACCTTGTCGGGGGTGCTTCGGACGACTTTGACTCCCATATCCCTCAGCAATTCGATGAGGTTGTTGATGTCGAGGATGTTGGGCAGGTTCTCGATGACCACCTCCTCGTCGGTGAGCAGGCTGGCGCAGATGATTTGCATGGCCTCGTTCTTGGCTCCCTGGGGGATGATCTCCCCCTTGAGCTTGTGGCCTCCCTCAATGCGGAATGATCCCATGGCTTATTGCAGTTTTCTCTTTTTGTAATTCGGGTTGTTGGGGTTGTTCATGTCGGCTTTCAGGTTCGCCTGTTTCTTTTTCTTCTTCTTGCCCGTGGCGCCGGGTTTCTGCGAGAGCACTGGCTTGGAAAGGATTTCGTTGGTGCCGTTCAGCTTGGCGTCATCGGGCAGGGCGAGGCGGCCTTTCGACATGGCTTTCAGGTCGTCGAGGATCTGCTGGTCGTTGACTACGTTGCCGCTCCATTCCAGGTAGTTGCGTTTCATCTGGTTGGCGATGGAGTAGGCGAGGGCTTGGCGCATCTCTTCATTCTCCTCTTCCGAGGCGATGTCGATCATCTTTGCCATGTAATAGCCATAGTGACCGTATTTTACATCATGGTTCTGATAGTCGATGTGTTGCGGCCTCGATGCCTCGTTCATAGGTACGGGAGGCTCAAAGGGGCTGTCAACATCCAGTTGGTAGTCAGAGATGATGTAGAGATGGTCCCACAGCTTGTGGATGTAGTCGCTCGACTCTTTCACCTGGGGGTTCATCTGCGCCATCACGGCGATGATGGCGTTGGCGGCTTCGGTGCGTTTCTTTCGGTCTTCAATTTCCATGAGGTGGCGGATCATCTCCTGCATGTTGCGTCCGTATTCCGAGATGATGATAGAGCCTCTGTCAGTGTTATATAACAAACCTTGTTTTTCCATGAAATAATAATTGACTAAGAATTAAGAATTTAGAGATTATATAATTTTGAGTTTGGCGAATTTCAGCATGAGTTGTTTGGTGCCGGAGTTGTCGAATTTGACGGTGGCTTTCTTATTGGCACCGGCGCCGTCGAGGGAGATGATGGTGCCTTCGCCGAATTTTTGGTGGAGCACTCTGAAGCCTTCTTGGAGCAGGTCGGGGTTGGAGGCCTCGAAGGAGCCCGATGTGGCTGCGGGTTGTGGGGAAGGGGTGCTGCTGGTGGCGCTCACCTTTCTGAATCCCTGTTTCTCGGGGTCGGTGATGGTTCTTCCGGTAGCCGGCGTGTTGCCTTGTGTTCGGCCCGTGCCCATTCCAGTCCGGCCCCAGGAGCGGCGTTCCTCGTCGAAGGTGGAGGTGCCGTGGAAGGAGGCTTTCCGGGGCTTGTCGATGAGTTTCTCGTCGATTTCGTCGATGAACCTGGAGGGCTCGCTGAGGGTGAGGTTGCCATAGCGGTAGCGGGTCTCGGCATGGCTCAGGGTGAGTTTGGTCATGGCCCGGGTGACGGCCACGTAGAACAGCCTTCGCTCTTCCTCCAGGTCTTCCCTGGTGCTGAGACTGAGGATGCCTGGGAAGAGGTTTTCTTCCATGCCCACCACATACACGTATGGGAACTCCAGTCCCTTGGCGGAGTGGATGGTCATCATGCTCACGCAGTCTTCCTGCTCGTCGTCTTTCTTCATCTCGTTGTCGGTGAGCAGGGCCACGTCTTCCATGAAGCGCACCAGATCGACTTGCGCGGCCTCGCCGGTGGTCTCATCCACCTGCTGGTCGGAGAACTCCATGATGGCGTTGAGCAGCTCCTCGATGTTCTCCACACGGCTGGCGCCTTCCAGGGTGTCGTCTTCCTTCAGCAGCTTGATGATGCCGATGCTGTTGGTGATGTGCTTGGCCAGCTCGAAGGCGTTCATCTTGCCTTGGAGGCTTTGGAAGCTCTTGATGAGCACCACGAAGTCGCGCACTTTGTTGACGGTGCCCA
The DNA here is from genome assembly GCA_902783365.1 of uncultured Bacteroidia bacterium. Classification (GTDB taxonomy): domain Bacteria; phylum Bacteroidota; class Bacteroidia; order Bacteroidales; family F082; genus Limimorpha. The sequence continues at coordinate 9,286 of CACZQL010000125.1, forward strand.
TGTTGAAGTCTTGGGGAAACACGTCGTTGGAGATGCATTGCCAGATGGAGGTCTTGTGCTCGTTGGCGAGAACCATCATGCGCTCCACGCTTTTCTCGCCGATGCCTCGGGCGGGGTAGTTGATGATGCGGAGCAGCGACTGTTCGTCCTCGGGGTTGATGACCACGCGGAAGTAGGCGAGCAGGTCCTTGATCTCCTTTCGGTCGTAGAACGACAGGCCGCCATAGATTTTGTAGGGGATGTTCTGTTTGCGCAGGGCGGCTTCCATGGAGCGGCTTTGGGCGTTGGTGCGGTACAGGATGGCGAAGTCCTTGTTTTTGAGTTGCCTCGACATCTTGTATTGGAAGATGGAGTTGGCCACTAGGGTGCCTTCTTCGGAGTCGGTGGCGGCGTGGAGGAGGCCGATAAGCTCGCCTTGCTCGTTGTCGCTCCAAACCCGTTTCTTGATCTGGTCCTTGTTGTGGGCGATGATATTGTTCGATGCCTCGACGATGGTCTTGGTGGAGCGGTAGTTCTGTTCCAGCCGAATGAGCTTGTAGTCGGGGTAGTCGTTTTTGAAGTTCAGGATGTTTTGGATGTTGGCGCCGCGGAAGCCGTAGATGGACTGGGCATCGTCGCCTACCACGCAGAGGTTCTCGAAGAGGGCGGCGAGGCGGCGGACGATGAGGTACTGGGCGAAGTTGGTGTCCTGGTACTCATCGACGAGGATGTACTTGAAGTGGTTCTGGTATTTATATAGGATGTTGGGGTTGTCGCGGAGCAGCACATTGGTGAAATAGAGGATGTCGTCGAAATCCATCGCGTTGGAGCGGTGTAGGCGGTCGTTATAGACTTGGAAGATCTGCGCGATGAGGGGCTTGTTGGCTTTGCGGTCAGTCTCCTGGATCTCCGCGTCGTTGGCATAGTCCTCAGGTGAGTAGAGGCTCGACTTGGCGGAGGAGATGCGTGCCAGGATGGTTTTGGCGGGGTAGGCTTTGGTGTCGAGTTGCATCTCCTTGAGGATCTGGTTGATGAGCGACTTAGAGTCGTCGGTGTCGTAGATGGTGAAGTTGGAGGTGAAACCGATGTACTGGGCTTCGATGCGGAGGATGCGGGCGAAGATGGAGTGGAAGGTGCCCATCCACACGTTGCGCGCGTCGTTGGCGTTGATGAGCTTGATGATGCGCTCTTTCATCTCGCGGGCGGCTTTGTTGGTGAAGGTCAGCGCCATGATGGAGAAGGGGTCCACGCCTTCCGAGATCATGTAGGCGATGCGGTAGGTGAGGGCGCGGGTCTTGCCCGAGCCTGCCCCGGCGATGACCATGACGGGGCCTTCCACGGTGGTGACGGCTTCGCGTTGAGGGGCGTTGAGCTGATCGAGTATATTTGACATAGCCTGTGAGGTGAAAAAGAGCTGCAAAGATACATATTTTTTGTTATTTTTGCGCCCAAAATTCAGCAAAATGAAAAAGCTATTCTTTATCCTCATGGCCGTTGTGTGCTCCTGCCCGCTGATGGCCATCAATGTTTGGGACGGCACCTCCGAGCCCTGGACCCATGGCAGTGGAACTGAAAACGACCCGTATCTCATTGAGACTGCGGCCCATCTGGCTTATCTCGCCGAGCAGGTCAACGAAGGCTACCAGGCCCTCGGGCATAGCGTGTTTGCCCATACCTATTTCCTGATGACGGACGACTTCGACCTGAACAACCTTCCGTGGATGCCCATCGGGAACGCCGACATGAACTTTAACGGCTTTTATTTCGCGGGTGTCTTCGACGGATGGTATCACAACATCGACCATCTGAGGATCACCTCCAACGCGGATGCCTCCGCCTTGTTTGCCGCCTTGGGTGGCGACGGGAACGGACCGGGTTCCGGCGACTGTGGCACCATCAAGCATCTTTCGGTCACCAATGGCGACATCACCGCCACGGGGACGGGTGCAGCTGGCATCGTGGCGGGTATGGCTGACGAGGCGCTGGTGTATCAATGCAGCTATTCGGGAAACATCACGGTCAACAACAATGGCAGCTACTGTGGCGCGGGCGGTATCGTGGGAGCGGCCATGGAAAAAAGCAGGATAGTGGAATGTTCGTTTGCGGGCAGCATCCACGTCACCAACAACGGTGGCTTTATGTCGGCTGCCGGCGCGGGTGGCATCGTGGGCGTCGCCATGGACGACGTGTGCATCCAGTCGTGCTACAACACGGGTTCTGTCACCGCCAGCTCCATGCTGGTGAACGTGGCCGCCGGCATCGTGGCCGCCACCCTTGAGCAAAACAACGTGGTGGTCTATCATTGCTATAATGTGGGTTCCCTCAGCGCCATGACCAAGGGCGGCATCTTCGGCATGGTGAGTCCCATCAACCCCAAGGCGGAGCAATCCATCGAGGTCACGGGGTGCTATTACCTCAACACCTGTGGCGGCAACAACAATTACGGCACCAGTCTGACCGCCGACCAGATGCGCACCGAGGGGTTCAAGGACGAGCTTGATGGGCAAGCCCATGCTTTTGTGATGGACAACGGCACCAACAATGGCTATCCTATCCACAGCCTTGCCGGGTTCAGGCTTTGGGAACCCAGCGACATCACCTACCAATCCGCTACCCTGTCGGCCAACATCCACGAGGGCAACGACTCCATCGTGAGGGCTTATTTCCTTTATGCCGAGTGGGATTATTCGGGCCAGAACGATTTGATTGAAGTGGAGGTAGAGGTTGCGGACACGGTGTCGGTGATGTTGGAGGATCTCAACCCCGCCACAGACTACGTTTATTATTTTGTGGTTCAGTTTGCCGACAGTGTAATGATGGAGAGTCCTCAGCTTCATTTCATCACGACGGAATACGACGCTGTTTCGAGTGCCGTTTCTCCTGAGCTTCAGGTCTATCCCAATCCTGCCACGGATATGGTTCATATTCAAGGTGTTGATGCTGCCGAGGTGTGGCTTTATAATCCCACGGGTCAGTGTGTTAAAACCTTTCATGATTCCAATGTGATATGCGTCTCAGGGTTTGCCCCGGGGCGTTATCTGCTCAGGGTGGTTGACCGTTCAGGTGCCGTGGCGGTTTTGCCTGTCATTTTAACCGATACTCCTATACTACGATAGCTGTGGGTGCTCGCTGCGCTCGTACCCACAGCTACGGAGCGGGGACGCTTTCAGCGTCCGGAGGGAAGGGATGTCATGGAGTCAGATGGTGTGATGCGTAGATAGAGACGCTGAAAGCGTCTCCCCTGAGTAGCTGTGGGTACGAGCGCAGCGAGCACCCACAATCATCGATGGTGATGTTTTTGTATTTTATTGGTTTTGTGTAATTTATATATTTATTATACAATTATACATAAAAATGTGTTAAAATCATTTTGTTGTTGTTTTTTTTGTTGTTACTTTGCAGCGTAATTAATAGCGTAGATTATGGCTTACACAAAATTGATTTACCACATTGTTTTCCGGCCCTATCTAAACACGGCCCCTATAGTGGAGGCATACGAAAGAGATCTTTTTTCGTATATCTTTGGTTTTTGTCAGCAACACCAATGTTTCCTTTATCGTGTTAATGGAATGCCTGACCATATCCACATTCTCGTATCACTTCATCCAACTATCTCTGTGGCATCCTTTGTTCATGATTTGAAAATTGCTACAAATAACTATATGAAAGCCAATAAAGAGCATTTCCCTGATTTTGTAGGATGGGAACGTGGATATTGTGCGCTAACCTATTCGGAATCCGATAAAAATCGTATTGTGAGATATATTAAGAATCAGAAAGAACATCATCGAAAACGTAAAGTTCGTGAGGAACTGATTACTATACTCAAGGCAAACAAGGTCGAGTTTGACGAGAGATATGTCTGACGGGTGCTGGCTGCTGATGTGGTGGGTGGTCGCTGCTGATGCCATGGGTGCTGGCTGCTGATGCCGGGGGTGGTCGCTGCTGATGCCGTGGGTGCTCGCTGCTGATGCCATGGGTGCTGGATGCTGATGCCGTGGGTGCTTGCTGCTGATGTGGTGGGTGGTCGCTGCTGATGCCGCGGGTGCTCGCTGCGCTCGTACCCACAGCTACGGAGCGGGGACGCTTTCAGCGTCCGGAGGGAAGGGATGTCATGGAGTCAGATGGTAGGATGCGTAGATAGAGACGCTGGTGTCCAATGGTGGTGATAGTCTGTCGTTGCAAGAGACGCTGAAAGCGTCTCCCCTGAGTAGCTGTGGGTACGAGCGCAGCGAGCACCCACAACAAAAGAAGTGTCCACGGCAATAAAAATGGTGTGACAGTGGTAGTAAGCACCCTGAAGGGGTGCCCCCGTGTCAAGAAGGAGTCAGTGTCAAGAAGGGATCCGTGTCAAGATGGGAGGGATGTCAAGGAGGGAAGGCCTCGGCCAAGCCTGAGACACTGTAGGTGCGTCCGTTGTCGAGGCTTTTGCACTCGTAACGGGTGCGACGCAAGGGTCCTTTTTGTAGGGTCATGCCGTTTTTGAGACGGAACACGGTGCCATCGGGGAGATCTTCCACGGTGCGAAGCTCGTCGTCTGATGCCTGGGCGTCATAACGCTTCAAAACCCTGGCAAGCTCCTGGTCGGTGGACGAACTGGCCTTGATGTGCTGGAGATGCCGCCGTAAGGCAAGGAGGATGTCCTCAGGAAAAATCTCGGGTTTCATGTAGGGGAGAAGCAACTGGGCGAAAGTCTGTTTCCATTCGTCGCCATGCGGCTCCAAACGCTTCCCAGGGTTGTTGACATGCACGGTGTAATGCGCCAACTCATGCACAAAAGTCACCAACATCTGGTAGGGATTCAAATCGATGTTCAAGGTGATGCGACTGATGCCGTTGGCATTGCGGGGACCACAGTAATCCCCTAACTTGGTAGTCCTTGGCCGCTTGAACCTCAAGTGGAAACGGGCATTCTCATACGCCTCCACCACCATTGGTACCGCTGCCGCCGGAAAAAAACGTTTCAAGATTTGAAGTTCCTCTTCTTTCATGCCGCAAAAATACACTTTTTTCAACTTCTCACTCCTTACTTCTTTCTTCTTGCTTCTTCCTTCTTACTTCTTAAAAAAATTCCTACCTTTGCAGCCCAATTTAAAAACAGAACACTATGGCAGTACCTCAAATACCAACCCTGCTGCTCACTGGATACCTGGGCAGTGGCAAGACCACCTTGGTCAACAAGATTCTCAACAACCGCAAAGGCATCAAGTTCGCCGTCATCGTCAACGACCTCGGCGAAGTTAACATCGACGCTGACCTCATCGAAAAAGGAGGTGTTGTGGGACAGGGCGACGACAGCCTGATGGCCCTCCAGAACGGCTGTATTTGCTGCACCCTGAAGATGGACCTCGTGAAGCAATTGAGCGAGATCACCTCCATGCGGAAATTCGACTACATTGTCATCGAGGCCAGCGGCATCTGTGAGCCGGAACCCATCGCCCAGACCCTCTGCACCTATCCCCGCATGGGCTATGAGTTTTACAAGGACGGCCTGGCTCGTCTCGACTGTATTGTTACCGTGGTCGATGCCGCCCGTCTCCAAGACGAGTTTGCCTGTGGCGACGACCTCCTGGGAAAACATCTCGGCGAAGACGACCTCGCCAGCCTCGTCATCCAACAAATCGAGTTCTGCAACATTATCCTCCTCAACAAAGCCTCCGAAGTCAGCGACTCGGAACGTGGACGCATCAAGGAGATTATCCGTGCCTTGCAACCCAAAGCCGAAATCATCGAGTGCGACTACTGCGATATCGACTTTGATAAAATCCTGAACACCAGGATGTTTGATTTTGATGAAGTGGCTACCTCCGCCACCTGGATCCAAAAGGTGGAAGGCCACGATGAGGACGATGACCATGATAATGACCATGATGATGATCACGACGATGACCACGACCATCACCACGATCATGACGATGACCATGAGGAAGACCATCACCATCATCATCATGACCACGACCATGAGGAAGGCGAGGCGGAAGAATATGGTATTGGCACCTTCGTATATTTCAGGAGGGAGCCTTTCAACTTGGCCCGCTTCGACGAGTTCGTTGCCCGCAAGCTCCCGCGCAACGTGATCCGTGTGAAGGGCATCTGCTGGTTTAAGAACGAGGATGAGGTGTGCTACATCTTCGAACAGGCCGGGAAGCAGGTGCAACTGCGCAACGCCGGTGCGTGGTTCGCCACCATGCCGAAAAACGAACTCCGCGAGATGATGGAAAGAGACGAGGGGCTGCGCCGCGACTGGGACGACCGTTATGGCGATAGAATGCAGAAACTGGTGTTCATCGGCCAAAATATGGACCAAGAAGCGCTTACAAAAGCACTGGACGAATGCCTCACCGTGTAACTTTTTCAAGTTTCAATCGTCTAATACTCGTCTTAAACATTAAAACCATTCGCTATGAGAAAATTATTCAACGCTGTTAAAAAGGTCCTTTGTGTGGCATTTCTTGCACTCATGGTTTCTCCAATGACGGCCGATCCCGTTGAGGGAAACGGCAATATTGTGAAGCATTCTTTTGACGTCACGGCTTTCGATGAAATCACCATGTCCCTGTCGGCTACAGTCCTCTTCACGGTGTCCAACGAGTACTCATGCACCGTCAGCATCGATGAGAACCTCTTGGAGTTTCTCAGCTTTCGGGTGGATGAGGACGAGCTGATACTGGGTACCACAAAAAGAGGACAGGAACTTAGTTGGAATCCCACGGAGTTTGTCGTCGAAGTCAGCGCTCCCAGCCTTGAGGAAATCAAGCTGACCGGAAGTGGGAATGTCGAGGTGCTTAACTCGCTCAGGGCCGATGAACTGGAAGTCAAGGTTTCGGGTTCCGGCAACGTGTCTGTGGGTTCCGGCTCCATCCGGAAGATGAAAGTCAACATCTCGGGTTCCGGTTCGGTGGAGGCTTATTGCGACATCAGTGTGTTGGACGCCAAAATCAGCGGTTCAGGCAATTTCACCGCCAATGTGGGCACCAACCTGTTTTATAATATCAGCGGCTCAGGCAACATCTACTACTACGGCGCTCCCAGTCTGAAAGGAAAAAAGGCTGGAAGCGGTTCTTTGGAACAGCTTGAAGACTAATAAATTTGCTTTACAGATAGTTATCTCTTCATCAGCTTGTGGGTGGAAATCCCATGAGCGGTGAAGGTGGTGACAAAATACATCCCTGTCGGGAGGGCAGTCAGGTCGAGGCGCAGGTCGTCGTGTTCGGCTTTGGCTTTGAGGACTAGCTTCCCGGTGAGGTCTCTTATCTCCGCACCTTGCAGTGCATGGGCGCTGACGAACGTGAAGTCGGAGGCGGGGTTGGGTGACAAACTAGCCTTTGTCTCGTGTTGCGAGGTCTCTTCGAAGTCGGCGACGGTGACCCATAGGGTGGCCATGCGGGTGACGCAGTCGCAGCTCACGGTGAACATGATGTCCATCCAGCCCACCGTGCCTGGCTCGAGGTGGGGAAGGAGAACGGCGGTGCAGGTTACCTCCACCGCGTCGTTGGGTTCGGTGGGGATGGAGGTGCAAGCGGTGCCGTTCACGTAGAAATGCACGTCGGTGAAGTATTCAGAGATGGGAGTCATGAATATTTCAAGAGGCTCATAACCCGTGTTTTGCAGTGTGTAGTGGATGTTGGCCATCGCACCTGGGCTCAAGACCGTGTCGAAGGTGAAAGGTGTCACTTCCATGTCGTATTTCCCGACCATGTCCACCACGATGTCGTCGATAGTGAGGTGATAGGCTCCAGGGGCGGCAACGGCGTGAAAGCCAAAATACTGGTAGTTGGCAACGATGTTTTCAATATAGGCGGTGAAGCATTCGTAGTTGCCGCTGCTGATTTCTTCGGCGAAAAGCATTTGCGTCATTTGGCTGGGACTGGCTTCGTCGCCGACCCACACTTCCATTTGGTAACTCCCGTCGGAGATGGCCCAGTAGGTGTAGCGGTAGCGAAGCTCCTGACTGCCGAAAAGGGGCATGAACATCCAGGCGTCGTCGGAGTCGGTGAAAGCATACCAGTTGCCTGTGTGGGGGATGCGGTTGTGGTCCTTGTCCTGGTAGCCGCAGCGCCATGATTGGTCGGGACAAATCCAGCCGACCGGCGTCTGAAGGTCGTGGTTGGCGTATTCAAAGCCTTCGTAGAAGATGCCTTCGGCGAATGCGAATCTCCCGACGAGGCAGCATAGTAAGGTGAGTAAAGTTTTTTTCATGGAAAAAGGTTTAAAGTGCAAAGATAGTTTTTTTTGTGATAATCAAATATTTTTTGTTTCTTTGCACATTTAAAAAATTTAAATGATTGCATTATGAGCGAAGAGACTATGTTTGATAAGAATGACGTGACCGCGATTCCCGTTAGCGATGGAGCGGGACCGAAAGCCAATGAAGCAAGTGAAATTTTTCAGGACGATGAGACTCGTGCGGAGGAACAAATGCCTCCGCAGGAGACGGGGCTTCAAGAGGAGCTGGGAAGAGGCTGGGAAGTGAAGTCTGAGAAGAAAAAAATCAAGTTGAGGTTGCCGAAAGGCTTTGGCAAGAAAGCCGCGACCGTCGGGGGCGGTGTCGTGGGCGCTTTGGGACTGGGTGCCACCATTTTCGAGATTTTGAAACCGGTGCAGGCCTTCCCCAACGAGGCTGGCGAGCTGGATGATCCCCTTAACGCTGAACCCGCACCGGTGCCTGAGGCCACCACGGAAGTCCATGTGGAACCTCATGAAATGGATGTGGCCACCAGTGTGGACGACGACATGAGCTTCGGAGAAGCCTTTGCGGCAGCACGCCATGAGGTAGGCGCGGGCGGACTGTTTGTCTGGCATGGCCATACCTACGGCACCTACTATGCCAACGAATGGAATTCCATGAGTGCCGAAGACCAGCAACAGTATTGGTCGAACGTGCATCACACCGTTTCCCAGATTGAGATTGAGCCAGAGGAGGTTGATGTGGCGGACAATGATGTCAACGACGCGGAAACTGCTGAGCCTTCGGACGGAACCGAGAATGTTGAGGCCACGGATACGGACGAGACTCCGGAAGCGGAAGTCTCTGAAGAAGCGGAAGCCGAGCCTGTTGCCGACGAGGAGCTGGTGGAAGCTAGCGAGGAGCTGGTGGAAGCCGAGGTGGAAGTGGTGGAGGCCGAACCCATCATGGAGGACGATATTATCGAGGCTGAAGTGGAAGGGGTGGACGTGGAAGTGGAACCCATCGCCGATGGTGAGCTTGTTGGTACGGAAGTGGAAGTGGTGGAAGCCGAAGTCGCTCCAGAGGTGGAAGCCTCGGTAGAGGTCGAGGACGCTCCTGAGGTGGAAGCCTCGGTAGAGGCTGAGGCCGAAGTCATCCCGGAAGTGGAAGTGGAGCCCGTTGATTTTGACGAGGAGCCCATCAACATCGTGGACGATGTGCCGACGGTGGACGACGATTATTCCGGCGTCAACCTCGATGTGGACGATATGGCCATCATCGACCTTGATCCCGATGTCCCCATCGACAACGACATGGATATGAACGATTTTGTGTGACCTAACGCTTCAACCCATGGATAAAACCCTCAAGATTTCCGTCACTTGTCCCTTCTGCGCGTTCAAGATGGCTGTGCCTGCCACGCAGGACGACCCAGGCAAGAAGAAACAGACCAAATGCCCCAAGTGCCATAAGGCCTTCCAGTTTACCGTGCCGGCCACCCTCGCTTCGAAGTTCGAGAGCGACGCCACGAAAATCGGCGACAGCTCCGGCGAGTTCTCCCTGTTGCTTGAAACCATCGCCAACCCCTTCACGGAGCACCAAAGTTTCGAGCTGACCTCTGAGTACTACACCCTCGGACGGAAAAACAACGGGGGTCCCGAGCACCGGCCCGACGTGGAAGTGGCTACCACCGACAAGATGATGAGCCGCATACACGCCGCCATCGCCCGCAAAGGCAAGACCGGCTTCATCCTGAAGGACCTCACCAGCAAGAACGGGGTCTTTCTCAACGATGAGAGGCTGGAGGACGACGAAGAGATGTATCTCAACGACGGCGACACCTTCCGCCTCGGACAAACCCAATTCCGCGTCAGCATCGTGGAACGGGTGAACTGATACAGCCAACTGCCAACTGCAAACTGCCAACTTCAAACTATACATGATGACCCAGGAAGAGTTTTTCAAACGATACAGTTACACTCCGAGCAAGGACCGCATCGGTGGCGGGGGCTTCGGCACGGTGTATAAAGCCAAGGACAATCTGTTGCACAGGATTGTGGCCATCAAGGTGAGCGAGGTGAAGACCACCGCCGACGGACAGAAAACCTTCTCGTTGAAAGATGAGTTCGAGGCCTTGGACCATGTGCCAAAACACCCAAACATCGCCAACTACGAGGAGTTCTACTCTTTTGAGATGCCCAACGGTATCTTCGACTACGCTGTGATGCAATACTATCCCGACGGCAATCTCAGCAACGCCATCAAGGAGGGCCTGACCGATGCCCAGAAGGAAGACATTGCCACCCAGCTGCTGGAGGGCATTGCCTTCCTGCACCAGCACAAGGTGGTTCACCGTGACCTGAAGCCGGGCAACATCCTCATCGTGAGGGACGGTGACAAGGTGATTCCTTTGATCACTGACTTCGGGCTGAGCAAGGCGGCCAGCACGGGCGACGGGAGCGTGTTCACCAACAGCTTCGGAGGCGGCACGCCGCGTTACAGCTCACCGGAGCAGCTGCAAGGGCAGCCCTTGCGCTTCAACACTGACCTGTGGTCGTTCGGGGCCATCCTCTACGAGGTGTTCACGGGCCAGCAGCTGTTCAGTCCGGGCAGTGGCGCGTCCAATACCGCCCAGGCCGACCTGGAGATTTTCAACAAGATTGTCCACGGTGACGTGCAGAGCCTGGGCAAGATGCCGGAGAAGTGGCGCAAGGTGGCGGAGCGCTGTCTTGTGGTGGATCCTGAGAAACGTACCAAGAGTGCCGAGGAGCTGAGGGCCCTTCTCTGTGAGGACGAGGAGGAGACCGAGGTGACCATGGGCGCAGCCGGCGGTGCTGCTTCGGGGAAT
>CACZQL010000126.1 GCA_902783365.1 uncultured Bacteroidia bacterium
ATGCGCCGCGACCCGCGTATGGTCGAGCGTAAGAAACCCGGTCAGCCTGGTGCCCGTAAGAAGTTCCAATTCAGCAAACGTTAAGCTATTCTCAGCCGAGCGATTTTGTTTAGTATCCAAATCGCTGAGATTTCTGAAAGAACTACTCAGCGGTTGTATTCAGTGAATGTAAACATTAAAAAGAAAACTCATGACACAAGTAACTTTTGAAGAATTATTGGATGCCGGTTGTCATTTCGGGCATCTCAAGAGAAAATGGAATCCTGCCATGGCTCCTTATATCTTCATGGAGCGCAACGGCATCCATATCATCGACCTTTACAAGACCCAGGCTAAGATCGACGAAGCCGCTTCGGCCGTCTGCCAACTCGCCAAGTCGGGCAAGAAGATCCTCTTCGTCGCCACCAAGAAACAAGCCAAGGACGTTGTCGCTGAACTCGTCGCCAAAGTCAACATGCCCTACGTGACCGAACGCTGGCCCGGTGGCATGCTCACCAACTTCTCCACCATCCGCAAGGCCGTTCGCAAAATGTCCAACATCGACAAGATGATGGTCAGCGAATCCTACAAGAGCCTCTCAAAGCGTGAGAAACTCCAAATCGAGCGTGAACGCGAAAAGCTCGAGAAAAACCTCGGTTCCATCAGCGACCTCAGCCGTCTGCCCTCAGCCGTGTTCGTCGTCGATATCATGAAGGAACACATCGCCGTCGCCGAAGCCCGCAAGCTCAATATCCCGGTCTTCGCCATCGTGGATACCAACACCAACCCCAACTTGGTGGACTTCCCCATCCCGGCCAACGACGACGCATCCAAATCAATCGCCCTCATCGTCAATAAGATGGTCGAAGCCATCGAAGAAGGCCTCAACGAGCGTAAACTCAACAAGGAAAACAATGTTGAGGAACCCGAAGAGGTGTTCGAAGACGCCGCCGTCGAGACCGAAGAGGAAGAAAACAAGGACGAACGCAGACCGCGCACCAACCGCCGTCCCCGTAAACCTGTTGCAAAAAAATAATCTTTTAGAATCCAAACAACTATGAATATCACCGCTTCTCAAGTTAACGAATTGAGACAAATGACGGGCGCTGGCATGATGGACTGCAAGAAGGCCCTCGTCGAAACCGATGGCGACATCCAGGCCGCTATCGACATCCTCCGCAAGAAAGGCATGGCCAAGGCCGCCAAGCGCGCCGACCGCAACGCCTCCGAAGGCTGCGTGCTCTCCAAATGCACCGAAGACCATAAGTACGCCGCCATCATCATGGTGAACTGCGAGACTGACTTCGTGGCCAACAACGCCGACTTCGTGAAGTTCACCAAAGACGTGCTCGACATGGCCGTCGCCAACCGCGTGAAGAACATCGACGAACTCAAGGCTATGCAACTCGACGGCCAAACCGTCGAGGCCCTCGTCGCCAACCAAAGCGCCGTCACCGGCGAAAAAACCGAACTCGGAGCATTCAAGGTCCTTGAAGGCGCCTACGTGACCAACTACAACCACCCCGGCAACCGCCTCGCCACCATCGTCGAAATGAACAAGTACTTCGACGGTATCGATGAGGTGAGCCATGAGGTGGCCATGCATGTCGCCGCCATGAATCCTATGGCCGTCAGCGAAGCCTCCATCTCCCAAGAGGTGAAAGACCGTGAGCTGGCTGTCGCTATCGACAAGACCAAGGAAGAACTCATCGGCAAGGAAGTCGAGAAAGCCCTCCGCAAGGCCGGTATCAACCCGAACCACGTGGACAGCGATGACCACATCAACTCCAACATCACCAAGGGTTATATCACCGAGGAACAAGGCGCCCAGGCCCGCGAGATCAAAGCTAACGTGCCCGGCACCGTGAAACTCAACGATGGTATGATCCAAAACATCGCCAAAGGTCGTCTGAGCAAGTTCTTCAAAGAGAACTGCCTGCTCAACCAAGTCTCCTTGGTTGCCGACCCCAAGACCGTGGGCGAGTACGTGACCGCCGCCGACAAGGAGGCCACCGTGAATGCTTTCTTCCGCGTCAAGTTGGGTGAGTGATCCCTAAGTTCAATTTGGAAATGAAAAAAGGATGGCCTTCGGGTCATCCTTTTTTTTGTCGCGGTCCAAGAAAGCTATCCCCATTCAAATGAATCATGTGGTCTGGCATCTCCGCCAGCCATACTTCAGTGTCCCAAGCCAATTCTTCAGAATGCTTTTTATAGGTTTTGAAGTCCAAAAAGGCGGTAACAAATATTAATCCTGCTTCAACATTCTTTGTCATTGCTGTTAACTCTTGAATGCGTTTTGGGTTCATAGGCCCAACGGAAGTTACAGCCTCAATGAAAAACAACCAATTCTTGTCGGATCGATATAAAACGACATCCGGCATTTTGTCATGTAGCGTGATGTCAAAACCAAGTTTTTTGAGCTGTGATTCTTTTTTAACGAGGTCTTTTTTAATGGTATCTCCAACATACAGGCATTCGGCATTTGGCGCAAAACGAGGGGCGAACTCCTCAAGAATGGCTTTTTGGAGTTGGTTGTGTTTCCCAGTGCTGAAAGAAAAGTCTTCGCCGTTGATTTTGACTGGCATTTTCTTCATCTCTTTTTTAGATGCGTAATGCTCTTTCAGCCCTTCGTGGTTTTTCTTGAAGGTTAAGATCGGCTCTTCGCTGACACCAACCTTTTTCAGGATGTCTAAAAATTCTGTGGTCAGCCTCCATCGATAATTGGGACTGTTTGTTGCTTTTCCATTGTCTTCAACGATTGCCGCGATGCGAAAATGGTGTAAGGCTTGTTTTCGAAATGTCTCACGGGAGTTTTCGGCGTAATTCACATCATAATTCTTGTTGATGAATGCGATGATGTCATGAATCCTCATCCATTCGTTGGTGGCATCTCTCCATTCGGAATCATTCTCCAAATGCGCCATGCTTAGTATCGTTAATGCGCACATGTCGGTCTGCTGTCGTTTGGGTAATTCAATGCGATCAAGCAGCTCTTTGGTTTTTGCTATTTTATCCATCGGTCAATGATATTATCGCAGTTCTTTTCTGATAAATCCATTCCAATCAGTTCTTTCCCCATCTGACTGATAGCTTCTTTTGAAGGAACAGGCATGAGATTTATCTCCGTAGAGTTGACTTGTGTGGAACCGTTTAGAATTCTGTAATAAGAGTCATATAATGTCGAATTAAGAAGAACGTAAAGCCCGTAGGCCAGTTCGGGAGAGTCACATTTGATGAAGTTTATTTTGTTTTGTGTGCTGATGTATTTATATTGACTGAACTCTTTTTTCAGATAAATACCACACTGCAACCTTCTTTTTTCTTCTTTTGAGGTGAATCGTTTAACGAAAAGATAGTCGGAGTTTTCTTGAAGATAGCCATCATTGTCTGTTACGATATATTCCGCCTCTTTTCCGACAGGCCAATGGATTCGCCCGTTTTTAATGTGGTGAGAATAGAATAGGGGACAGGCTCCCGAAACTTCATCGTCCCTCAGCACATCCCGCGTTCGGAAGTCCACGATAAGCCCAGTGCGCATTCGGAGATTGTCTTTTTCCAATGTGTTGGTTTGCCTGTTAACTCGTGAGAGGATTTGAGCTTCTTCAATACTGGTAACAGGGAATACAAATTGGTTGGGGGAAACTACAGTGTCATAATCAATATCAATAGAATTAATGTCGTGAAAATCCGAGGTAGTCGAAGACGAAATGTTGATGTATTGAGGTGGGAAGTCTGTTTTTTTGACTTTTATAATCATGGTCTCTTGCAAGACAGATTCTCCGTCGAATACTTTATCACGACTTCTAAAGAGATGTATGTTTGTGATAACGCAATATCTGAATAAGAATCTGCGAAACCGTTCAAAGTAGGCTCCTGAAGTCCATGAGCGAGGAATAATATAGACCAATTCGCCTCCTCTTTTTAGATTATGAATACCCATTGCCCAAAAAAGGAAATATAGGTTAGGAGCTCCATGACAAATCTCAGCCATTGCTTTGGCTTCGGGAGTGTCTTTTGATATCTTTAGATAAGGAGGATTGCCGATTACCAGGTCAAAAGGTCTAAGTTCTTTTTTGTAAAGACCTTTTTGGACGAAGCTTTGGGAGGTTAGATAGTTGTCGGTATGTATTTCATAAGTGACATTTGACTTCTTTCCAAGTCGCTCAAGATTTTCTCTCAAAACCGGTAAGACATTCAAATCGTTCTCATAACAAATGGTGGTGATGTTCCCTTGATAACCGCAGCTCCTGATTCTTTCCACTAAAGCCACGGTCAGAAGCCCAGTGCCGGCACCAGCATCCAACAACCTTAATTCATCATGCTTGGAGAAGTCTGTTGAAAAAAGGGAAGCCATAAATTCCGCCGTCTTTTGAGGCGTGAAAAACTGGCCATACTTTTTTCGCTCCTTTTTGGGGATTGAATCCATGAAGGCCGATGTGGTTTGATAGGCCGTGTTTAATAAATCCATTTCGAGTTTTCTATTCATCTGCAAAGCTAAAAAAATTGTTGGACATAATTAGTTTCTTTTTTATGTCCGTAAGTACCCATAATATAGAAAATGTTACATGACAGCAACAGAAAAAGCATACTTTTTTTCTGGATTGGTTTGTGTTGTGATTACCTCTTCGCCCATCAGCAGATTGTGGAGGTCGCAGGTGATGCCGGTGCCGCGGAGCCGAGGGTGTCGCGTCCTCCGGGTGTGAGCCGAGGGTGTCGCGTCTCTCGGGTGTGAGCCGAGGGTGTCGCGTCTCTGGGGTGTGAGCCGAGGGTGTCGCGTCTCTCGGGTCTGTGCCGAGGGTGTCGCGTCTCTCGGGTGTGAGCCGAGGGTGTCGCTACGCGATACCCCCGGTTACTGAGCGGGCACCCCTTCGGGGTGCTATAATGCTGGCTCAAAAAACTGCCAACTATCAACTGCTAACTGCTAACTGCCAACTGCCAACTGCTAACCGCCCTCACTTGCTGAGTGCCTCTGCGCCGCCCACGATATCGATGAGCTCGTTGGTGATGACGTCTTGACGGGCACGGTTGTATTGGCGTTTGAGTTCTTGCAAAAGGGTGTTGGCATTGTCGCTGGCAATGTGCATCGCCGTCATGCGGGCAGCGTGTTCCGCTGTGAAGGTGTCGAGCATGATGGCGTAGAATTTTGTGCGTATCACTTTGGGAACCAATAAATTGATAAATTCCTCCTTGTTGGGTTCCACAATGTAGTCGAACGATTTACCGGCCTCCATCACGGTGGGCTCCAAGGGCAACACCGTTTCGCAGGTCGGGGTTTGCACCCCCGCGTTCTTGAAATGATTGTAAACCATCACCACTTTGTCCGTCTCATGGTTCAGGAACCGTTCCACCATCTGGTCGCTGAAAGCGGAAGTCAGGTCGTAAGTGAGTTCATCGGCCAGGCTTTTATGGAATTGAGCGACGGGGATTCCGCATTTTTTGGCGTAGTCGTTGAGTTTCTTGCCAAAGATGTGGACGGTGATATGGTCGGCACCCACCCGTTGTGCATATTCGTCGTAAGTGTTTCTGAAGAGTTTGAAGATGTTGGAGTTATATACGCCGCAGAGACCGTTGGTGGAGGAGAAGGCGATGAGGGTGACCTTTTTGGCCTCCCTTTTTTCCATCAGGGGGATGGAGACGGCCTCTTCCAAAGAGCCAAGGTAGTTGGCCAGGGCTTCGCTGAGTTTGTTTTTGTAAGGCAAAAAGCTGGTGGTGAGGCCTTCCGACTTCTTGAGTTTGGCGGCGGCCACCATCTTCATGGCGGAGGTGATTTTCTCCGTCGAGGCCACCGAGGCGATTCTTGCGCGTATTTCTTTCAGTGAAGGCATTGCATTGAATTTAGAATTAAGAATTTAGAATGTAGAGGGTGATGACGCATCTTCCTCTACATTCTAAATTCTAAATTATTCATTCATACTTATGGTTTGGGCTTCTTTTTTCAGGACAGATTTGATTTCGTCGGTCACTTGGCCTTGCCGTAGTTGTTCAAGGATATCTTTGTGTTTCACTTCCATGAGGTTAAGGAATTGTTTCTCGAACTCATGGACTTTGTTGATGGGCACGTTGCTGAGCAGGCCGTTGGTGCCGCAAAAGATGATGGCCACCTGTTTCTCGACGGGCATGGGGGAATACTGGGGCTGTTTGAGGAGCTCCACGTTTTTCCGTCCTTTGTCGAGGATGGCGAGGGTGGCGGCATCGAGTTCAGCGCCGAAACGCGAGAAGGCTTCCATTTCGCGGAACTGTGCCTGGTCGAGTTTGAGGGTTCCGGCGATTTTCTTCATGGACTTGATTTGGGCGTTGCCGCCGACGCGCGACACGGAGATGCCCACGTTGATGGCGGGTCGGATGCCGGCGTTGAAGAGGCTGGATTCCAAGAAGATCTGTCCGTCGGTGATGGAGATGACGTTGGTGGGGATGTAGGCGGACACGTCGCCTGCCTGGGTCTCGATGATGGGCAAGGCGGTCATGGAGCCACCTCCTTTGACGATGTCTTTCATCGACTCCGGGAGGTCGTTCATCTGACGGGCCACGTCGTCGTTTTTGATGATCTTGGCGGCGCGTTCGAGCAGACGGGAGTGCAAGTAGAAGATGTCGCCTGGATAGGCCTCACGTCCCGGGGGACGGCGGAGGATGAGGGAGACTTCGCGGTAGGCAACAGCTTGTTTGGAGAGGTCGTCATAAACCACGAGGGCGTGTCGTCCCGAATCGCGGAAGTACTCGGCGATGGCGGCGCCGGCGTAGGGGGCGTAGAACTGCATGGCGGCGGGGTCGGAGGCGGTGGCTGACACCACGATGGTGTAGTCCATGGCCCCGTTGTCCTGCAAGGTCTTCACCAGGTTGGCCACGGTGGAGCCTTTTTGTCCGATGGCGACATAGACGCAATAGACGGGTTTACCGTTCTTGTAGTTCTCCTTTTGGTTGATGATGGTGTCGAGGGCAATGGCGGTCTTGCCGGTCTGGCGGTCGCCGATGATGAGTTCGCGTTGGCCACGTCCGATGGGGATCATGGCGTCGATGGCTTTGAGTCCGGTTTGGAGGGGCTCGTTGACCGGTTGGCGGAAGATGACACCGGGGGCTTTGCGTTCCAGGGGCATCTCGTAGGTCTTTCCCTGGATGGGGCCTTTGCCGTCGATGGGCCGTCCCAGTCCGTCCACCACACGTCCCAACATGCCTTCGCCCGCGAGGACGGAGGCGATGCGCTTGGTGCGTTTCACGGTCTCTCCTTCCTTGATGCCTTCGGTGGGGCCGAGGAGCACCACGCCCACGTTGTCTTCCTCGAGGTTGAGCACCACACCCATGGTGCCGTTCTCGAACTGCACCAGCTCGTTGGACTGGACGTGGTCAAGGCCATACACGTGGGCTACACCGTCGCTGACTTGCAGCACTTTGCCGATCTCCTCGAACTGGGCTCTGTTGCTCAGGTTCTGGAGCTGCATCTTCAAGATGCTTGATATTTCACTTGCTTTCACCATTTTTTCTTGCTTCGGGGGTGGTCCCCACCCTCGTTTACTGATAGGGCACCCCTTCGGGGCGCGTTAGTAATTCGTCTTTTTTAATTTTTTCCAAAAGGCCTTTGACACTGGAATCCATGCGGTTATGCTCGATGTCGAGGATGAAGCCTCCGATGAGTTCGGGGTTGGTTTTGAGGTGCATCTCCACGCGGCGGTTGAAGGTCTGTTCCACGAATTGGCGGATGCGTTGCACGGCCTGGTCGTCAATTTCGGCGGCGGTGGTCACTTCGGCCTTGAGGAGGTTTTCCTCCTTGCGGTACATCTCCTGGTATTTCAGCGCGATCAAGAGGATCTTGTTCTCGCGTTTTTTCTCCGACACGAATTCGATGAACCGTGCGAGACAAGGGTGTATCGGGTCGCCGATGGCGGTTTTCAGGAGCTTCACTTTCTCCTCGCTGGGGATGATGGGGTTGGAGAGTGCCTCGTCGAACGCGCCGATGGCCTGGCTGTAGTTGCCGGTCAGTCGCATCAGTTGCTCATAGACTTCCGTCTCGCACTGTTGCTCTTTGGCGGTCTCGAACAGCGCCCGCGCGTATCGCACCGAAATCTTTCCGTTGTCCATGGCTTAGGCTTCTATCTGTGGATGGTTGTTTTTCAGGATTTCTTCGATATAACGGCTCTGTGCGTCTTTGTTGCTGAGTTCGCGCTGGAGCAGTTTCTCGGCGATGTCAACCGACAGGGAGATGACTTCGGCTTTGATTTGTGCCCTGGCCTCGTCTTGTTCCTTTTGGATTTTCAGCTGGGCGTCGGCCATGACTTTCTCGGCCTCGGCGAGGGCTTGCGCTTTTGCCTCTTCGATGAGTTGTTTCTTCAGCTCCTGGCTCTCGTTCATGATGCGGATCTGCTCGGCTTGCGACTCGGCCAAGGCTTTTTCCTTGGCTGCCTCGATGCCGGCCAGCGCCTCGTTGGCCTCTTTCGCGGCCATCAACGAGTCGCTGATGTGCTGGTTGCGTTTCGTCACCGCCTCCATGATCATCGGCCATCCCACTTTCGCCAGGATGAGCAGGACGAGGAGGAAGCCGATGAGCATCCAAATCATCAATCCGCTTTCAGGAAGAAATAATCCCATGGCTTACTTACTTAAGAACGACGGCCAAGATACACACGACAACGGCGAACAACGTGGCACCTTCAACGAGAGCGCCGGCGATGATCATGCTCGAACGGACGTTGCCGGCGGCTTCGGGCTGACGGGCGATGGCTTCCATGGCTGATTTACCAATGCCACCAATGCCCCAGGCGGCTCCGATGACTGCAACAGCAGCAGCAATGGCTGCAATACCCGGCACGTATGCGCCTTTTTCCAATAAAATAGCTAAGAGATTCATTTGTTTAATTGTTTAATTGTTTATTGTTTAATTGTTTAATTGTTGTCTCTTTAATACCTTTCACCTTTCACCTTTCACCTTTCACCTTTCAACTTTCACCTTCCTCCTGCGCCATTCCGATAAAGATGGAGCTCAGCATGGTGAACACGTATGCTTGGATGTAAGCCACCAGGCATTCCAAGGCGGTCATGAACACCATCATGAAGATGGAGATGACCGAGGTGGCGGTTCCCATGCCCGCACCGTACATGCCGCCGATGACGAAGATCAGGGCCATCAGCACCATGATGACGATGTGTCCCGCCAGGATGTTGGCGAACAAACGGATCATCAGGGCGAAAGGCTTGGTGAGGGTGGAGACCAGCTCTATGATGGGCATCAGGGGGATTGGAAATTTCAAAAACAGCGGCACGTCGGGCCAAAGGATGTCCTTCCAATAATGACGGTTGCCCAACACGTTGACTGCCACGTAGGTGCATAATGCCAACACGAGGGTGATGGATAGGTTGCCCGTGACGTTGGTCCCGAAGGGGAAGAAGGGGATAAGCCCGAACAGGTTGCAGAAAAAGATGAAGAAGAACACCGTTAATAAGTAAGGTGCGAACTTCGGCACTTTGCTCTTTGGGATGGAAGGGCTGATGATGCCGTCAAGCACCATGTAGGTAAGCCATTCCACCAAGCCCTGGTATTTCGTGGGCGTCGCCATGGGGTCTTTCTTGTATTTTCTGGCCGCGGGAATGAAAAAGGCCAACATGAAGCCGCATACCAGAAAGATGCCGAAGGCGTTGCGCGTGAACGAGAGGTCGAAAGGCCGTTTCACCTCTCCGGACGGGCAGACCTCCAGTAGTTTGCCTGGGTATCGGTCGTCATTCATCGAGGCGATGTAAAAGCCTTGGTAGGTCTCGCCCTCCTTCAGCTCGCACACGTGCTTCGACGAGAAGACATGCCATCCGGTCTCCTTGCTGTGGACGATGACCGGGAGCCACACGCAAACCGGCTCGCCTTTCACTTCGGTGAGGTGGAAGCAATAGCCGTCGCCAGTATGGCCGAAGATGAATGACATCATGTCGAGCGTCTCCTCCTCTTCGGCCTCTTCAGCGCGTTCGGCCTCTTCAGCGCGGAGCGTTGTCGTGCCGACGGATGTCAGCAGGAAAAGCAGGAGAATATATCGAAATACATTTGTCATTTTTGTAGATATTTCAAATAATCCATGAAACTATAGGTTTCCACGATAAGCCCGATGAGGTAGGCGATGGCGGTGATGATCACAAAGGCTGCCGCGCTTTCTTTGACGAGGATGATGTACAGCACCAGCAGGATGATGGTGAGGAGCATTTTGATGCCTTTGTAGAGGTAGAACCAACCTTGTTTGTTGACTTGGGTGTCGAGGTTTTTCTTCATCAGGGGGCAGAACAGGGCGCCCAGCACCATGAAGAGGTTGGGGGCGGTCACCATCCAGTTGTTCCACCATTCTTTCTGACTGAAGAAGCAGAGCAGGATGCCCACCATCACCAGATAGACGAGGAGGAACAGGGCAAGATATTTTGTGGTCACTTCTTTTTTCATAGTTCGGCGCAGATGATGATATGGTTGTCGTGTTGTTCGCAGAAGCCGCCTTTAATGGCGAATTCATGCGTCTTGTCTTGGTGGTCGGTCAGGGTCACCTTGCCTTCCCCAAGGATGGCCACGATGGCGGCGTGGTTTTCCAGCATGGTGAAGGGGCCTTGCAGACTCGGCACCGATACCGAGGTGGCTTCTCCATTGAACAGGCTGTTGCTAGGTGTGATAATCTCAACTTTCATTTGTTACCCAACTTTTACCTTCTTACTTCTCTCCCATCAATTCCTTGCCTTTTTCGATGGCGTCGTCGATGGTGCCGACTAGGTTGAACGCTGCCTCGGGATATTGATCGACTTCGCCGTCCATGATCATGTTGAAGCCGCGGATGGTCTCCTCAATGGGCACCATCACGCCCTTCAGTCCGGTGAACTGTTCGGCGACGTGGAAGGGTTGCGACAGGAAACGTTGCACGCGGCGGGCGCGGTGGACGACGATCTTGTCCTCTTCGGAGAGTTCCTCCATGCCGAGGATGGCGATGATGTCTTGCAGTTCTTTATTGCGTTGCAGCAGTTGGATGACCCGTTGTGCGGTGTTGTAGTGTTCTTCGCCGATGATGTTGGGGTCCATGATGCGCGAGGTGGAGTCGAGAGGATCGACAGCGGGGTAGATGCCCAGCTCGGCGATTTTCCTTGAAAGGACGGTGGTGGCGTCGAGGTGTGAGAAGGTGGTGGCGGGGGCAGGGTCCGTCAAGTCGTCGGCAGGCACGTAGATGGCCTGGACGGAGGTGATGGATGCGTTTTTGGTGGAGGTGATGCGCTCCTGCATCTGTCCCATCTCGGTGGCCAGGGTGGGTTGGTAACCCACGGCGGAGGGCATACGGCCCAGCAAAGCCGACACCTCGGAGCCCGCCTGGGTGAAACGGAAGATGTTGTCGATGAAGAGCAGGATGTCGCTCACGGCGTCGTCGAGCTCGTCGCGGAACGACTCAGCCACTGTCAGTCCCGAGAGGGCCACCGACACACGCGCCCCGGGAGGCTCGTTCATCTGGCCGAACACGAGGGTGGCCTGTGAGGTGGCCAGCGCTTTCTTGTCAATCTTCGAGAGGTCCCAGTCGCCTTCTTCCATCGACTTCACGAATTCGTCTCCGTATTTGATAATGCCCGACTCGATCATCTCACGCAGCAAGTCGTTGCCCTCGCGGGTACGCTCGCCCACGCCGGTGAACACCGAATAGCCGTTGTAGCCCTTGGCGATGTTGTTGATGAGCTCCATGATGAGCACGGTCTTTCCCACGCCGGCGCCGCCAAACAAACCGATCTTGCCACCTTTTAAATATGGTTCCAGCAAGTCGATGACCTTGATGCCGGTGAACAGCACTTCCTTGGAGGTGGCGAGGTCCTCGAATTTCGGCGGTTCGCGGTGGATGGGGTATTCCTTTTTGCGGTCGAGGGTCCCGATGCCGTCGATGGCATCACCCGTCACGTTGAGCAGCCTTCCCTTGATCTGGTTGCCGATGGGGATGGAGATGGGCTTACCCGTCAGGAACACTTCCATGCCACGCATGAGGCCGTCGGTGGAGTCCATGGCGATGGTGCGCACCGAGTCCTCCCCGATGTGTTGCTGGCATTCGAGGATGAGGCTCTTGCCGTTGGGACGGACTACCTTTAAGGCGTCGTGAATCTTCGGCAAGTCGGTCTCGCCCCCCTCAAAGTAAACATCAACCACCGGGCCGATGATCTGAGTGATATGTCCTATGATTTCTTTTGACATGATATTGCGATGCGAAAAATACACTGATTTAAAAACCCGCAAATATATCAAAAAAGTATTTCTTATTCTTTAAAAAATGTCAAAATGTTGTTTTTTTTGTCTGTGGAAATGAGAAAATCGTACATTTGCATTTTGTTTGACTGGTATTCTATGAAATCTCATCTACTTAGAAAGGCGTGCGCCCGTTATCAGGCGCCCCAGGAAGCGAAAGCAAAAGGCATTTATCCTTATTATAAGGCCATCGAGTCGGAACAAAGCACCGTGGTGAAGATTGATGGCAAGGATGTGCTGATGTTCGGCTCCAACAGTTATTTGGGACTCTCCAACGACCCTCGTTTGAAAGAAGCCGCCATCGAGGCGGTGCGGAAATATGGCACCAGCTGCTCAGGCTCCCGTTTCCTGAACGGCACGCTTGACATCCATGTCGAGCTTGAGGAGAAACTCGCCCGGTTGGTGGGCAAGGAGGCCTCCGTGTGTTTCAGCACCGGCTTCCAAGTGAACCTCGGAGTGGTGTCGGCCCTCTGCGGACGCAACGACTACCTGTTGCTCGACCGTCTCGACCATGCCTCCATCATCGAAGGCAGCCGCCTCTCGTTCGGCAAGTCGCTGAAATATGCGCACAACGACATGGCGAGCTTGGAGCAACGCCTTCAGCAATGCGACCCCGAAGCCATCAAACTGATTGTCGCCGACGGTGTGTTCTCCATGGAAGGCGACATCGTGCCGTTGCCCGAGATGGTGGCGCTGGCAGAGAAATATGACGCCGACATCATGATCGACGATGCCCACGCCTTGGGCGTGCTGGGCCATCAAGGTCGCGGCACTGCCGACCATTTCGGCCTCACCGACCAGGTGGACCTCATCATGGGCACCTTCTCCAAGTCGTTCGGCTCGCTCGGCGGTTTCATCGCTGCCGATGACGATACCATCAACTATCTGAAGCACAACGCCCGCTCCCTTATCTTCAGTGCCAGCATGCCACCCGCGAATGTCGCCTCTGTGAGCAAGGCCATCGATATCATGCTCAGCGAGCCGGAGCGCATCCAACACCTCTGGGACCTCAGCGACTACGCCCGAAACCAGTTCCAGGAAAGAGGCTTCGACACAGGCCACAGCGAGACGCCCATCATCCCGCTCTTCGTGCGCAACTCCGAGAAGGCCTTCTGGCTCTGTAACCGCCTCTTGGACGACGGCGTGTTTGTCACCCCGGTCATCGCTCCCGCCGTGCCCGAGAACGACGTGCTGATCCGCTTCGCCCTCATGGCCACCCATACCTTCGGACAGGTCGATGAAGCCATTGACAAGATTACGAAAGCTTTCCAAGACGCTGGAGTTATTTAAATATAAACATGGTAATATTTATTACTGGTATCTCTTCGGGCTTCGGTCTTGCGACGGCGCGGTTGCTGTCGCAAGAAGGTCATGTTGTGTATGGGACGGTGCGTCGTGAGGTGTCAAAGCTGCCCGGGGTCCATTATCTTCAGTTGGATGTCCGCGATGCCCGGGCCGTGCAAGATGCGGTAAGGCAAATCGTTGAGAAAGAGGGAGCTGTCGATGTGTTGGTGAACAACGCCGGCATGGGTATCGGAGGTCCTTTGGAGTTCGCCACCGAGGAAGAGATTCAACTTCAGATGGAGACGAATTTCATGGGTTTAGTGCATTGTGTGGATGCGGTTTTACCCTATATGCGGCGACAGAAGCGAGGAAAAATCATTGCCTTGAGTTCCATTGGCGGGCTCATGGGTTTGCCGTTTCAGGGATTCTATTCCGCCAGCAAATTCGCCATCGAAGGCTACTGCGAGGCCTTGCGCTTGGAGACCCGCGGAATGGGCGTTCAGGTGGTGGTGCTCCGTCCGGGCGACTTTTCCACCGGCTTTACCGGCAGCCGCAAAAAGGTGGGAAACGAGGAGGCTTTGCGCGCCTATCCCCAATACCAGGTTGCTTTGGAGAAGGTGGAGCACGATGAGCTGAGCGGCCTCAAGCCTGAAGTCCTGGCTGGCAAAATTGGCAGGATTGTCACGATGCGGCATCCCCGCAATGGTTATGTGGTGGCCTCTTTGGAGCAGCGGCTCTCCGTTTTTTTGAAACGCGTTCTCCCTGCCCGTTGGTTTGATTGGGTGTTGGGTTCCTATTACAAACTTTCCTGACGGCCTTTTTGGCGGTGATGTTTTTTTGCGGGTTTTCCTTGAAGGAACCGATTTTTTTGTTATTTTTGCCTCTTTGTAAATAAAGAAATAAATAACAAATAAAAAATACCATGCAAAACAAGCTGCAAGAATTGACAGACAAGCTCTATAACGAAGGCTTGTCAAAAGGAAAACAGGAAGGCGAGGAGCTGTTGAAGAAAGCCCAAGAACAGGCTGACGCCATTATTGCCCGTGCGAAAGCCGAGGCGGAACACATTGTTGCTCAGGCTAATAAGGAGGCCGAAGAGCTCAAGACCAAGGTGGCCGCCGATGTGCGGATGGCCGCTGTGCAGAGCATCGCCGTCACCAAGCAGGAGATGGAGAAGATGGTGGTGACCAAAGCCGCCCAGCCCGGGGTCGCCGGTGTGTTGGCTTCGCCCGACTTTGTGAAGAATATGATGGTAAGCATCGTGAAGGCCTACAATCCGGAGAACTCTTCCCCGGTGGATCTCGACTTCATCCTGCCCGAGTCGCTCAAGGCCCAGGTGGAACCCTTTGTGAAGAATGAGATGGGCAAGCTGTTCAAGTCGGGCGTGCATGTTGACTTCTCGAAGAAGGTGGGCGGCGGATTCAAAGTGTCGCCCAAGGATGAGGGTTATGTGCTGCAATTCACCGACGAGGAGTTCCAAAGCCTCATTGCCAATTATCTGCGTCCTGCCACCAAGAAAATCCTGTTCGGGTAATGGATAACTACGTATATATCGTTGCCGGGCTGCCGGAGCTGGTGGTTCGTTATGAGGGTTCCGACTTCGACTATGCCGCCATCAAGGCGTCGGTGGAGGAGTTGCTCTCGGAACGTGACCGTGAGACCGTGGCCTTTCTGGAGGAAGGTTTCGACGAGACCTCCCTGAACGGCGATTTCTATGCGAAGGCTGCCGCCTCAAAGAACCGCTTCCTCCGCGAGTATTTCGACTTTGACGGGCGTTTGCGCAACATGAAAGTGGATTACCTGGCCAAACGTCTCGGCAAGAAAGGGGATTCCTACCGTGTGGTGTTGCCCGAGGCCGACTTCGAGGAGGAGGGGCGCGTCCGTTCCATCTTCGAGAACCCCGATTTTGTGGTCCGTGAGCAGCAGATCGACGAGCTGAAATGGGAGAAGGCGGAGGACATCGCGCGGATGGATTATTTCAACATGAACACCATCCTTGCCTTTTTGGTGAAGGCGAAGATGGTGCAGCGATGGGCGGAACTCGACAAGGCGAAGGGCCAGGAGATGTTCCAACGCCTCGTCAAGGAGATCCGCGGCACGAACGCCGAGTTGGATTTAAGCGGAGGAGGAAAAATATAATTAACCCCATGCGGGTCATGTGATTGGCAATTATGAAATTTGATATTTGAAATACAATAATAATGAAAACAAAAGGAAAAGTTACAGGAATCATTTCAAACCTGGTCACTGTGGAGGTGGACGGGCCTGTGGCACAGAATGAGATCTGCTTCATCGACTTGGCCGGCGTCAAGCTGATGGCGGAAGTCATCAAGGTGAACGGGAACAAAGCCTCCGTCCAAGTGTTTGAAAGCACCCGAGGTCTGCAAATCGGCAACCCGGTGGAGTTCCAAGGCTACATGCTTGAGGTGACCTTGGGCCCCGGACTGCTGTCGAGCAACTTCGACGGACTGCAAAACAACCTCGCCACCATGGAAGGTGTGTTCCTCAAACGAGGCGAATACACCAAAGCACTCGACGAGAACAAGTTGTGGGACTTCACCCCCCTCGCCAAGCCCGGACAGCAGGTGGTCGCCGCCGACTGGCTCGGCGAAGTCAAAGAAGGGTGGCTGCCCCATAAAATCATGGTGCCCTTCAACTTCCAAGGTGCCTTTACCGTGAAAACGGTGGCCCCCGCCGGGAAATACAAAATCACCGACACCATCGCCACGCTCACCAACGCGGAAGGCGAGGAGGTGAAGGTGACCATGATGCAGAAATGGCCCGTCAAGGTTGCCGTGGGCGGCTACGAAGAGAAACCCCGCCCCTTTAAAGTCATGGAGACCGGCGTGCGCTGCATCGACACCCTCAACCCCATCGCCGAAGGCGGCACCGGCTTCATCCCCGGTCCCTTCGGATGCGGCAAGACCGTGCTGCAACACGCCCTCGCCGAACAGGCCGACGCCGACATCATCATCATGGCTGCCTGCGGCGAACGCGCCAACGAGGTGGTCGAGATCTTCACCGAGTTCCCCGAACTCAAGGATAAGCACACAGGCCGCTCGCTGATGGAACGTACCATCATCATCTGCAACACCTCCAACATGCCGGTGGCCGCTCGCGAGGCCTCCGTCTATACCGCCATGACCCTCGGCGAATACTACCGCGCCATGGGCATGAAGGTGCTGCTGCTGGCCGACTCCACCTCCCGCTGGGCCCAAGCCCTCCGTGAGATGAGTAACCGCTTGGAGGAGCTGCCCGGCCAGGATGGCTTCCCCGTCGATCTCTCCGCCATCATCTCTAACTTCTACGCCCGCGCTGGCTACGTGAAACTCCATAACGGCCAGTCGGGCTCCATCACCTTCATCGGCACCGTGTCGCCCGCCGGCGGTAACCTCAAGGAACCCGTCACTGAGTCCACCAAGAAAGCCGCACGTTGCTTCTACGGCCTCTCGCAAAACCGCGCCGACAAAAAACGCTACCCCGCCGTCGATCCCGTGGACTCCTATTCAAAATACCTCGAATACCCCGAAATCATCGAATACCTCGACCATAAAATCGAAAAAGGCTGGGTGGAGAAAGTCACCAAGACCAAGTATATCATCCGCAAAGGCAAGGACGCCTACGAGCAAATCAACATCCTCGGCGACGACGGCGTGCCGATCGCCTACCACGAGCAGTACTGGAAGTCGGAACTCGTTGACTTCGTGATCCTTCAGCAAGACGCCTTCGACGAGATCGACAGTGCCACGCCGCTCGACCGACAGAAGTTCATGCTCGACCTGGTGCTCGAGATCTGCGACCGTTCCTTCAAGTTCAACGACTTCGAGGAATGCACCACCTACTTCAAAGGCCTCATCAACACCTGCCGCCAGATGAACTACTCGGAATACCAATCTGAATCATTCAACAAGTACCTGAACCAACTCAAGGAGGAACTGCAACATGAGTGAGAAAGCATTTCAACGTATCTATACCCAGCTGACGGCCATCACCAAGGCTACCGTGACCCTTGAGGCCCAAGGCGTCAGCAACGACGAGCTCGCCCTCGTGGCGGGTCGCCTCGCCCAGGTGGTGAAAATCAAAGACAAGAACATCACCTTGCAGGTGTTTGGCGGCACGGAGGACATCCCTACCAACGCCGAGGTCACCTTCTTCGGCGAGCCTCCCACCCTCAACGTCAGCGACGACCTCGCGGGTCGTTTCTTCAACGCTTACGGCGAGCCCATCGACGGCGGTCCGGCAGTGGAAGGCGAGAAACGCCAGATCGGCGGCCCCTCCGTGAACCCCTACAAACGCCGCCAGCCCTCCCAGCTGATCCCCACCGGCATCGCCGGCATCGACTTGAACAACACCCTGGTTTCCGGCCAGAAGATCCCTTTCTTCGCCGACCCCGACCAACCCTATAACCAGGTGATGAGCATGGTGGCCCTCCGCGCCGATGTGGATAAGATCATCCTCGGCGGC
>CACZQL010000127.1 GCA_902783365.1 uncultured Bacteroidia bacterium
ATCATCAACGAGCTGCCTATCGCCATGGAGTGCGAGTTCATCGAATACCAAAGCGACGACACGGGCCTTGGCGTCATCGGCAAGGTGTTGCAGACCTCCGTCGAGGCCGACAAAATGAAAGACGGAAAAGTGGACGTGGAAGCCCTGCAAGCCATCACTTTTGACCCTTACACGCACGGCTATTATCAAGTCTCGAAGCGCGTTGGCGAGGCCTTCAAGGACGGCTTGAAACTGAAGAAATAAGTAAGTAAAGCCTAAGAAACGTAATTGTTTTATCCGTAAAACATATAACCCGTTTTCGTGTTGGTTATTCTACTTTTGCTGCATTTTGGGGCGCAATCTTATTTCTATTATCTTTGCCAAAAGATTCAACCGAGATTCAAACCATGAGAAAAACATTGATAATCACCATTATGACAGCAATCGCATTAAATGCCTCGGCCCAAATCGACCTCCACAGCCACGCCATCACGAAGGGTTACCTCGATTACATCAAAGCCAACGGCGCCGAGATGGACGAGGGGTTTCCCCTACCCTCTTGGGACGCGGAGCAGCATATCGCCTTTATGGACAAGGCTGGCATCCAGACCTCCGTGCTGACCATGCCCGCGCCACAGCCTTGGTTTGGTGATGCGGAGGCTTCGGCGGCGGTGTGTCGCAGCTACAATGAAGAGTGCGCTGCACTGAAAGCATGCTATCCTGGACGTTTTCTGTTTTGTGCCGCCTTACCCCTTCCCGATGTCGATGCTGCCATTCGTGAAGCCGTCTATGCCCTCGACACCCTGAAGGCCGATGGCATCAAGCTGGCGACCAATGTCCAGGGTCAATATCTTGGTGTTCCCGAACTTGACACGCTCTTTTCTGTGCTCAACGAGCGCAGAGCTGTGGTCATCCTGCATCCACATCGTCCTGAGCCGGTCAACAGGCAGGTGATGCAGCAAACGCCTTTGGCCATGCAGGAATACCTGTCGGAAACCACTCGCGCCGTGGCCAATATGATCAGTCGCAACGTATTGGCGCGTTATCCTCAGGTGAAGGTAGTCGTACCCCATTGCGGATCCTATCTGCCTTTGGCGGTCCCTCGCATGAAGTCGTTGACCGCCGTGATGCAAGCCAACAAGATGGTGGGCGAAATCGACTGGCAAGCCAACCTGAATTCACTTTACTACGACTTGGCCGGTGCCCACAGCCCCGAGGTCATCCGGATGATGCTCACCATCACCACGCCCGACCATTTGCTCTATGGCTCCGACTATCCCTACGTCGCCCCTCAAGTGCTCGTGAATGGCATTCAACGGATGCAGCAATACCTGACAGACGAACCAGATTTGGAGCCCTATAAAGAGATGATTCTTTTCAAAAACGCACTAAAACTATTCCATCAATGAAGAAATTAGCCTTCTTACTCGTTGTTTTCCTTATATCCTTGAACACCATGGCACAACAAACCATTTTTCCGACACAACATCTTGCCCCTGAGGAGTTTAACACGGGTACAGTCCACATCTCCGTTGTCAGTCACAGCGACCACCAAATGACCACCAATTTCCTTTTCGAAAAAGGCAGCCGCAACTCATGGCATTACCACCCCAACGCCACCCAAGTGCTGATGGTGCTTGATGGCGAAGGCTATTACCAAGAGGAAGGAAAAGACAAACAACTCATCCGCAAAGGCGATGTGATCGTCACGGCACCCAACACCCGCCACTGGAACGGCGCCACCCCTGAAAGCAGCATCGAGTGCCTCACCGTGACAGACATTGTGCCGGGCGAGGAACACGCCGTTCAGCTCCAAAAAGTGACTGACGAAGAGTTCGCCACACCTGTGAAAACGGGCGAAAAGCTTGTCCGCCTCGCCGAAATCGAAGTGGTGCCCGAGTATTTGGAGGAATATATGGCCTTCGCCAAAGAAGTCGGAGAGACCTCAGTGAAGGTGGAGCCTGGTGTGCTGACCCTCTTCTCCATGCAAACCAAAGAAGACCCCTGCAAGATTTACATCCTGGAAATCTACGCCAGCCAAGCGGCTTATCAAAGCCACATCCAGACCGCCCATTTCAAGAAATACAAGGAAGGCACGGCCCAGATGGTGAAATCGCTGAAATTGATTGACGTCAACCCATTGGCCGGGATGATTAAGTAAGCGCAAACCTGGGAATTCAGCACGCCATGGAACTCATCAAACAATTTGGACGAACCGCTCAGGGTGAACGCCTTGAACGCATCCGAAAATCGCCTCATTTTGTGGACGACAAGTTCCAGAATGAGGAACCGACCACGTTGTTCACGGGGCAAGGTGGCGTGCTGAAGAATCTTGGGAAGTTCCTCTTTGGGAAAAAGCCGACGAACAGGATTCCAAAATTGGGTGAAATACCCGTTATCAAGACTGACTTGAACCGTTTGCCTGAATCGGGCGACTTCTACCTATGGTTTGGGCACAGCGCTTTTTTGCTCCGTCTGGACGGAAAGACCATCCTCGCCGACCCTGTGTTTTACAAAGGCTCGCCAGTTTCGTTCGTCAATCGGGCCTTCCCTGGAACCGACCTCTACAAGCCCAAGGACATGCCTCAGGAAATCGATTTTCTCCTCATCTCGCACGACCATTGGGACCATTTGGATTACCAGACGGTCATCGAGTTGAAAGACAGCGTGAAAAAGGTAGTCTGTCCCTTGGGCGTGGGCGAGAACTTTGAATATTGGGGCTACGACAAGCGCAAACTCATCGAGTTGGATTGGTATGAAAGTGCATCCTTCGAGGGCTTAACCCTCCATTGTCTGCCCACCCAGCATTTTTCGGGGCGAGGCTTTTGGAAAGCCAAGACGATGCCAGCCTCGTGGCTGATGGAATCGTCATCGAGGAAGGTGTTTTTCTCAGGTGATGGCGGCTACAGCAATCGTTTCAAGCGCTTCGGAGAACAGTTTCCCGGCATCGACCTTGCCATTATGGAGAACGGCCAATACGACACCAACTGGAGCCAGATCCACACCATGCCCGAATATTTGGGTCAAGCCGTTGCCGAACTCGGGGCCCAACGTTTCGTCACCGTGCACCACTCCAAATTCTGCCTCTCCAACCATCCTTGGGACGAGCCCCGGAAAAACGAACGCAAGGCGGCGGAGCAATATGGACTTCAGCTTATCACCTGTCAGATTGGAGAGGTTGTTCGGTTGTAACATACAGGTCATTCATCACCAATCCGGCAAGCATAAAGCCGAAGATGGCCGTGATATGGGCTGAGGTGCCATTGATTTGGGCTTTCGAGGAGCACCATTCATGATTGACGAGTTCGGGATTGCCCGCGGCGATGATGGCCTTGGGACATATACAGGCATTTGTGCCACAAGTGCTTGCAGTGCCTTTGTTGGGTAACACCTCGGGCGAGAACACGCAGAGGAACTTTTTCTTAGGAAAGGTTTTCGCTTTTCTGAGACGCTTGCGGATGATGCTGGCCAAAGGGCAGCCAATCACCTCCCAAAACTCGGCCACCTGTATCTTGGTCGGATCCATTTTGAGTGC
>CACZQL010000128.1 GCA_902783365.1 uncultured Bacteroidia bacterium
AACTACATGATGGCCAAGGACAGCGTGCAGCAACGCCTCAATGGCACCGCCCGCGACGGCCTCAGCTTCACCGAATTCACCTACCAACTGCTGCAAGGCTACGACTTCCTCTGGCTCTACCAGCACAAACACTGCAAGCTGCAACTGGGCGGCAACGACCAATGGGGCAACATCACCACTGGCACCGAGCTGATCCGCCGCACTTTAGGGTTTGAGAACGAAGCCTTTGCCCTCACCTGCCCCTTGATCACCAAGGCCGACGGCAAGAAGTTCGGCAAGACCGAGAGCGGCAACATCTGGCTCGACCCCAAACGCACCACACCCTACAAATTCTACCAGTTCTGGCTCAACGTGAGTGATGAGGATGCCGAGAAGTATATCAAGATCTTCACCTCCTTGGAGAAAGAAACCATCGACGCCCTCATCGAGGAACACAAGCAAGACCCGGGCCGCCGCGTGCTGCAAAAACGCCTCGCCGAGGAAGTCACCGTGATGGTCCACTCAAAAGAAGCCCTCGACGCGGCCATCGAAGCCTCCAACATCCTCTTTGGCAAAGCCACCAAGGATGCCCTCGTGAAACTCGACGAACAAACCTTCCTCGACGTGTTCGACGGCGTGCCGCAGGAACATGTTGCCCTGGAAGCCTTGCAAGCCGGCATCCCGATTGTCGATTTCATGGCTGTCAACACCCAGATCTTCCCCTCCAAGGGCGAGGCCCGCAAGATGACCCAAGCCAACGGCGTGAGCGTCAACAAGGACAAGGTCACCTTGGACAAAGTGATGACTCCCGACGACCTCATCGACGGAAAATACATTCTGGTGCAAAAAGGTAAGAAGAATTACTACCTGGTGGTGGCGGAATAACCTATAAGGGCGGACACACACAGGGACGGACACGCAGGGGCGGACACATAGGGGCGGACACACAGGTCCGCCCCTACAGATTATAGGATAAAGATTTTTAACGCCTTAGGCCCCTCCTGGGTTTGCAACATCAACAAATAAAGGCCAGGGGTAAAATGACTGGTGTTAAGTTGGAATTCCTTGCCGTTCGTAGGCATATCCAATACTTCTTGTCCTAAGCCATTGATCAAACGGCAGCGCGTGACTTCCACATCAGAAACGACATTCAGCTGCTCCTTGGCAGGATTCGGGAACACTTTCACATGACTGTCAACGTTTTGTTCTTCAACGGCGTTGGGGCGTGACTCACAGTCGGCCACGGCCACCACCAAGTTGCCATGAAGATTGCCATCGCCCTCGTAGATCACCTCGCCGTCCCGATATGACAGGGTGAGTCCGCATTCGGCATCGTTGCTGCCTTTCACCCACGACAACATGAAGGTAGCCCCTTTGTCGCAAGGAATCAGATAGCTGGCCTCAGACCCTTCGGTCAACTCGAACCGCAATTGTATGCCACCACTCATCACGAAGTGCAGGTAAGCACCTTCCCAGCCATTGCCGCCGGCATCGCGCAGGTCGAGCACCAACATGCATTGGTTGCGCACCTGGATGGTTTGAGCGGCCATTACCCCTGCATCCTCCAACGAGACTTCGAACTCCAGCACATCGAATTCCGACACCTCCTCGGAGACCCACACCGTGAAGCAACAGGTAACCTCCTCATCCACTTCGAGTTGCCCGATGCTGGAGTAATCCTGGGTAAACGAGAGGCCAGGGTGGGAAGTGGCGATATGGCCCATGGCGTTACGGGCTGCGCAACCACCCACATTCTTGAAGTTGACATACAGATGGAAGTTGTCGCCTGGCACAAAACCATCGCTCCAGGTATGATTGACATACTCGAACACTGGCGTATTCACTTTCACATAAAAGTCGGCGTTGACCGCGTCGCCGCAGTCGGCCAACGTAATCAGGCGGAACGTTTCCCCGTTGTTGACCTCTTCATTCGCCATCAACACGAAAGCGTCGGGAAGGGTTGCGGAGCCGCCCACGAGAACCTCATCCGTGAGGTGGCATTGCGACTCCAGCACCTCCATACGGTTGTCCATCGTATGCAGTTCTACCAAGGTGTTGGCAGGCACAGGCTGGTCGCCCACGTTCTTCACCGTGATGGTAATTGGGGTCTCTTCTTGATAGTCAAACACTTTTGGTTCCACTGATGTCACCACGAGGAAAGGCTGTCCCGGAACGGCGATGGGGATATAGGCATGATAGGGGATTCTTTGGGGAAGGGTGACCATGAGTTCCACGAAGCCGCCCTCGTTGACTGGGGTGACGGAGAGGGATAGCTCACCGCTGTCGTCCACCAGGCCGCTGCCCAGCAACACGCCATCCTTGGAGAGGGCCACGTAGGAGCCAGGCTCGGCTTCCGTATGGAAGAAGTCGAAGCCGCGGAAAAACACCGGGTCGTGGACGACCGTGTTCGGGGTACCTTCGCGGAAATAAGCCATCAACGAGGGGTCGCCCAGCACGTTGTAGGCTTCCCAATAATAGCGAGCCGCCGTGCTCCAGCTGTGGTTGCAGGCCTCGGTGACGGCGAGGTTGCCACAATACACCAGGCCGCCGGAGGAGACATAGCCGCTCTCGTGCATGGCATCGTAACTGCCCATGGTGGTGGCTGAGTAATCGGGCGTTTGCCCCAGGTTGGAATTGGTGATATGATAGGCTCCCATGGCCCACCAGGCATCTTCGTTCCAGTAGGTGCTAGGGGCGGAGCCAAGATAACACACCGCGCCACGCCGGTCGGCACGCACCCACGACTCGCCCACACATTCGCCGTACCCGAACTGCGACGACTCGCAGCAGTTGCCGATGGCCATGGGATAAAAGCCCTCGTTGCCCATACGATGAATCATGGCCCCTGTGAGCGAAGGAGTACCCCACACGGTCTCACTGCAATGCGCCGTGTAGTTAATGAGGCTCACCGACACCTTGTCGTCGTCGTAGCAGCCCGCATAGTCGTCAGGACCCCAATAGGGATAGACTTCCGTATAGCCATGCTGCTCATTGAACCAGTTGTCCAAAGCATAATGGATGGTGGGCTGGGCGATGAGCGCATTCCAGTCGTCGTCCCACCCCGCAATCAAGGTGGCACGGTTCAGATAGGAAGGATCCTCAAACTGATACTGCTCGTAATACAGGGTCTTCTCCACTTGGGGAATCAGCTCTTCGGGCGTCCGGGCCGAGAGACGTCCATAATACATCTCCGGGAAGTAATCGCCATCCACGCTGGCGTAATACAAATCGGTGACCTTGCCCGAAGCCTGGCCTGTGGAGGCCGGAATCTGCGGGGTGTCGCCCACAAAGAGGATGAAACTCGGTGCGGGATTCTCGGGCGTGGCGGCGTTGTAAAGGCCATGAAGATAGGACTGGATGGCCCCGAAAGTGGTCCCAATCTGGTCGGTGTAGGCCAGCGTCACTTGGAATCCCTTTTTGGTTTTCCAAGCAATGAAGTCGTCGAGATAGCCATCGAACATCCTGTCGGCCACAATCACATAGCGGATGGGATAACGGGTAAGGTCGGGATGGTCGGGGTAATCCCTTTCAAGGCTTTGATTCAAGAAATGCTCCTTGATGAAATCAAAATAAGGCGAATAGGTTTTTGACTTCACCGCCTGTGTAAGCGCGAAATCGGGATGCTCGAAACTGATCTCCAGTTCTATGTCGTTGAACACCTGTATTTTGTTGGCAACGGGGTTATACGACACTGGGGCGACGGTGAGTTTGGCGATATGGTAGCCACGCATGGTGCCTATCACCTGAATCTCAGCAAGTTCCCGTCCAAGAAAAGCGTCTTGGGCATACACGGACTCGTCGAGGGCGAAAGGGGCAATGTCAGGATTGTCGTTTTTGGAGACAGGAGCCTGCATGGGTAACAGGCGTGCCACGCCAAAGTCGGCAAGGTCGAACTCCTCAACGCTGTAGTGAGTCACCTTCACTTGGGGTTCCGCTCCAAAAGGAATCTCCACAAGCCGTTGGGTGACAGGGAGTTTTGGATGCCCCACTTCCCCATCGTAGCAGCTGCCGTCGAAAGACAATTCACTGAAAGCACCTTCGGAGCGTTGGGTATGGGTCAGCTGAAGCGTGGCATAACGCAAGGAAACGTGAAAAGAATCAGCCCGGTCGTCCACCACATCGATTTGGTTGTTTGAGCGACCCAGCGGGATTTGTTGAGCGAAGGCATTCCAGGAAACCAGGAGAGAAGCCAGGAGTAGTAATTTAGTTTTATAAGCCATTTTTATAGTTTTTATTTCATTTGTTCATAATCACGCGCGAGGCCCCCTTGGGAGGTTTCTTTATAGAGGGAAGGGATGTCCTTTCCGGTTTCCTTCATGGTTTCGACGACTTTGTCGAACGACACGCGGTGGTGACCGTCGGTGAAGGTGGAGTAGATGTTGGCGTCGAGGGCGCGCGCGGCGGCGTATGCGTTGCGTTCGATGCAGGGGATTTGCACGAGGCCGCACACGGGGTCGCAGGTCATGCCGAGATGGTGTTCGAGGGCCATCTCAGCGGCGTATTCTATTTGGGCGGGGCTTCCTCCGAAGAGTTGGTTGGCGGCGGCGGCGGCCATGGCGCAGGCCACGCCCACCTCGCCTTGGCAGCCCACCTCGGCGCCTGAGATGCTGGCGTTGGTCCTGACGATGTCGCCCACGAGGCCTGCGGTGGCCAAGGCCCTGACGATGCGGGTATCAGTGAATTCGTAGCTTTTCGAGAGGTGGTACAGCACGGCGGGCATCACGCCGCAGGAGCCGCAGGTAGGAGCGGTGACGATGCGTCCGCCGGAGGCGTTTTCTTCGGAGACAGCAAGAGCGTAGGAATACACCAGTCCTCTGCTTTGGAGGGTGTGCGAATAGCCTTTGGCCTTGACATGGTACATGGCGGCTTTGCGGGCAAGATGCAAGGGGCCGGGCAGCACCCCCTCCTGTTGAAGGCCGCGTTCCACCGCCGCTTTCATCACACCCCAGACCTCCATGAGGTAGTCCTCCACCTCCTGTTGGTTCTCGTGGGCATACACATATTCCCAATAGGTGCGGCCAGTATGCTCACACCAGTCGAGGATGTCGGTCATCTTGTCCATCGGATACACATCCACCGACTCATTGTGTTTCCCTTCCTCGGCCAGCTCACCACCGCCGACGCTGAACACCGTCCATTCGCCAATGACTTCCTTTTGTGAGTCCAAGGCCTTGAACAGCATGCCGTTAGGATGAAAAGGGAGGAACGTTTCGGGTTTCCATATAATCTCAGCTGGAGCTTGCAGGGTACTCAGGATGGCCCAATCCGTCATGTGGCCTTTGCCCGTGGCGGCGAGGCTCCCGTAGAGGGTCACCTCGAAGGCATCTGCATCGGGATAACGGTCATTAAAAATCTTCGCGGCCTTTTGCGGGCCCATGGTGTGGCTACTTGAAGGGCCGACACCTATTTTATAAATGTCTCTAATGGTTTTCATAGTGGCTACAAAGATAGTCACAAAGGACCATTTTTTAGGAAAAAAAGAAATTTTTTTATTTTTTTTCTTGCATATCCAAAAAAAGTAGTATTTTTGCAGCGCAAAACAAAGCAAGGGGCATTAGCTCAGTTGGCTAGAGCGCTTGCATGGCATGCAAGAGGTCATCGGTTCGACTCCGTTATGCTCCACCAAAAATCACCGCCAAATGGCGGTGATTTTTTTTGCATTCTTTCCAAGAAACCATTGGTTTCCAGGCAGGAAAGGAGGGCTCAAGCGCCCAGCATCTCCTTCACAATTTGCGACACCTTGGCGTTGTCGGCTTTGCCGGCCACCTGTTTGGTGGCGAGACCCATCACCTTGCCCATCTCTTTGAGTGAGGAGGCGCCGGTTTGGGCGATGACATCTTTGATGACGACGCGTAACTCATCGTCGCTCAGTGGTTTAGGGAGGTAGGTCTCAATAACGGAGGCCTGGAACTTCTCTTCCTCGGCAAGCTCGGGGCGACCATTCTGCTCATAAATCGCCGCCGACTCTTTGCGCTGCTTCACCAACTTCTGCAACAGGCTGAGCTCGGTGGCCTCCGTAAGCTCGGTGTTGCCTCCCTTGGTCTTTTCCAACAATATCTGTGCTTTGATGGCTCTGAGAGCCTCTAATTTCTTCTGGTCGCGGGCCAGCATGGCGGATTTGATGTCGGCCATTAAAGTGGTTTCTAAAGACATGACAATGACATTTAATGATGATTATTAGTTTTCTAATCGGCGAATTTAACACATTATGTTAATCGGCGAATTTAACGAATTAAACGAATTATTGAGCAAAAATACTTGTTTTTTTCATTTCTTGGGTAATTCCTTCACTGTCCTCCCCCTCTCCTACTCTCCTACTCTCCTACTCTCCCCCCCTCTCCACTATGGAGAGGGGGCCGGGGGGTGAGGTCCAAAGGGGTCTGGGGGTGAGGTCCAAAGGGGCCGGAGGATAAGGTACAAAAGGCTCATGCGGTCACCCCACTCCCACCTTAACCACAGGCTTCCATAGCGTTTTCCTCACGAGCGCATTGACCATGTCCTGCGTGATGTCGTCGTCAGCGACGGGGAGACACATCTCCTCGCGGTATTTGTTGGGCAGCGGAGTGATGGTGATGGTGTCTTCCTCTTTCAGCTTTTTGATGGCGGCCTCGGCGAAGCTGTCGATGTCGATGCCAACACCTTGACCGAGGAAGGCCTCAACGATATGGAGCACGTCCTTGAAATATCCTGCCACGTTATAGGAAAGGGCGAGATGCCAACCGCCCGTTTTGTCGCGCCGTGGCATCAGGTGGATGCGAGCGTAAGCCACGTCGTGGCAGTGGTAAGAGGCGTTCTCCCATTCCCACCGGAGGAAGTCGTCCTCAGCGTCAAGGTCAAGGTCTTTCACCTCCCTGCCTTTGCTTGAGTATTGGAACACCTCCATGTCTTCCAGTCCTTCGTACTCCCGCGGCTCGTCGGGTTGAAAGTCGTCCATGGTGCGGTAAGCCACGTAGGCGAGGCGCCAATAGTGCATGTAAAGACGCAAGGTCATCCTCGAGAAGTGACGCGGTGTCAAGGCTTTCATCTCCTCAATCAGGCGAATACAAGCCTGAGGCTGATCGATGTTTCGGAACATGGGACAGATGTCGTACAGGTCGGACCTAAGAATCACTCCGTCGCGTTTGTTGAGGGGAAGGTACCGCTCCACGTAGTCGTTATAGGCGTCGGGGTCATGCACGATGGCATCGACCAAGGCGGTCACGTACTGTTCCAGCAGGAGCAGCGGTTGGGTGAGGTCGAGTTGTGTTTCGGACGTGTCGCGTGGCTCATCGATGCGATGGCTGCTGCGGAGGTCCACAAAGCGCCAGCAACGGTTGCTGAGAATCAGGTAATGGAAGTCGCGGCAATGGGCGGTCATCAGCTCGTACCACAGCCGACCTTCGCTGTCAGGTTCTTCTTCCCAGCCTTCGTCGTTGCCGTTGATGGGTTTTGGAGCCTCTATCGTAATCCAAAGGTAACGGCAGTCGTCCCCGCCCATCACGGCGAGTCGCTGCATGGTCCTCTCGATGCGGAGCATCACTTCAAGCGAGGCGTCGTCCACCACATTTCCGTTCCATTCGTGACCCATCCCTAGCACGAGCATCGGCCACAGCGCTTCGCAGGAAGGGCATTTCAAGTTTTTCAATTCATCCATGGTAAAATAATAATGGGGTTTTCTGCCTAATAGTACCTTCAAAAGCGGGAATGTTACACCGGATATCCTGTTTTTTTCTAATTTTGCCGCATGATTCAAACGAGCGTAACCCACCGCGAGATATGGCGCATCGCCACTCCCATCATGCTGGGCAATCTGGCGCAGACCATCATCACCTTCACCGACACGGCGTTTCTGGGGCATCTTGGCACCATCGAGTTGAGTGCCTCCATGATGGCCGGTTTGTTTTATTATGTGTTCACCACCCTGGCCATGGGCTTTGCCGTCGGCATTCAGATTTTCATCGCGCGTCGATATGGGGAGGGTGACCTTCGAAAGATCGGCGTGGTGTTCCAGCACGGTGCCCTTTTCGTGTTGCTGTTAGGTCTCGGGCTTTTCTCCCTGCTGCATTTTTGCAGCGAGAGCCTCATGGGCATCATCATCGAGTCAAGGGGCATCTATGCCGCCTCGATGGAGTATCTCAGGTACCGGCATTTCGGCATCATCTTCGTGGTATTCAACTTCCTGTTCCGCTCGTTCTATGTGGGCATCAGCGACACCAAGGTCATCACCTACTCCACCCTGCTCATGGCGGTGGTGAACATTTTTTTCGACTGGTGTTTGATTTTCGGCCATTGCGGTCTGCCACAGATGGGCGTGGGCGGCGCGGCGTTGGCCTCGTTGTTGGCGGAGATCGCCGCGTTTTGCTTTTTCTGGATCTACACCTTCATCACCATCCCGCACGAGGAGTACGGGATGTTCCGCTGGCACAAGCTCCAGCCCAGGCTGATGGGCGACATCCTGAAGGTGGCCTTCCCCTGCATGATTCAGCGGCTGCTCTCGTTCGGCACCTGGTTCGCCTTTTTCATCTTGATTGAGAAGATGGGCGAGATGGCCATCGGTGTGTCGTCGGTCATCCGAAGCACCTATATGATATTAATCATCCCTGGTTTCGCCTTCGCGGCCACGGCCAACACGTTGACGAGCCGCGTGATCGGGGAAGGCAAGAGCGACGAGGTGATGGCGTTGTTATGGAAGATTGTGAAAAACAGTCTGATCTGCGCCGCCGTGCTGGTGGCGGTGACATCGCTCATCCCCAGCCTCGTCCTGCAAATCTACACCGACGACCTTGCGTTGGCTGCCGCCGCGGTTCCCTCGGTCTATGTCATCTGTGCCGCCACGCTCTTGGGAGCCGCCGGCATGGTCTATTTTGAGGCGGTGTCGGGCACCGGCAACACCACTGCGGCCTTGGTCCTGGAGCTCGGCGTGCTGGTAGGCTACCTGGGGTATGTCTTTTTGATGACCAAGGTGGCGTCCATCGCCTGGGTGTGGACTGCCGAGTGCTTCTACAACATCGTCATGGGCATCATCGCGTTCCTGTATCTCCGCAAGACCGATTGGAGGAAGAAGAAGATATGAGCGACGACCAGCGGAAACTCGAAGAGCGTTATGTGATGATGACGCAGGCGCCCGTCAAGAGACTGATTCTCAAGATGTCGGTGCCGACCATCATCAGCATGCTGGTGACCAGCGTGTATAACATGGTCGATTCGTTTTTCGTGGGGCATCTGAGCACCGAGGCGGTGGCTGGAGTGGGCGTTTCGTTTGCCTACATGGCTTTCATCAACGCCTGCGGTTTCTTCTTCGGGCATGGGTCGGGCAACTATATCTCGCGTGCCTTGGGGGCGAAACGCACGGAGAACGCCGGTCGCATGGCTGCCACGGGGTTCCTCAGTCCCGTGATCTTCGGGGCCATCGCCGGCGGTTTGGGACTCCTGTTTCTCAACGCCCTCTCGCGGTGCCTGGGTGCCACGTCCGAGATCCTGCCCTACTCCAACGACTACCTGCGTTACATCCTCATTGCCACCCCTTTGATGATGTCGTCGCTCACCCTCAACAACCAGCTACGTTTGCAGGGCAACGCCCGTTTCGGCATGATTGGCATCGCCTCGGGAGCGCTACTCAACATCGCTTTGGACCCGCTCTTCATCTTTGTCCTGGACTTAGGGGTGAAAGGGGCATCGTTGGCCACGGCGGTAAGTCAGCTCTTCGGCTGGTGTTTGCTGCTTTGGGGCACTTCGAGGGAGGGCAACGTGCATATCCGTCTGCGCAACTTCACGCCCACCTGGGCTTATTACAAGGAGATCATCGGCGGCGGTCTGCCCTCTTTGGCGCGACAGGCGCTCTCGGTGGTGGCCACGATATGCTTGAACCGCATGGCGGTGCATTATGCCAGTCCGGGCAACGAGGCCTCGGTGGTGGCGGCTTTCGCCATCGTCACGAGGGTGATGATGGTGTGTTACTCGGTGGTATTGGGCTTCGGGCAAGGGTTCCAGCCGGTATGCGGCTACAACTACGGCGCGAGGCTGTACGGACGAGTGAAGGAGAGCTATGCCTTTTGTGTCAAGCTGTCGTTCGTCATCCTGACAGTGATGGGGACACTGGGCTTTCTTTTCGCCCCCGAGGTGATCTCTTGGTTCCGCAGCGAGGACCCGGAGCTGATCCGTGTGGGCAGTCACGCCATGCGCTGGCAGTGCGTCGCCTTCCCCTGCATGGGCCTCTGCACCATGACCAACATGCTGTTCCAAAACATCGGCTACACGGGCAAGGCCACCCTGTTGGCGATGTGCCGCCAGGGCATCTGTTTTCTTCCCGCAGTGTTCATAGCCCCTTACCTGTGGGGTCTCACCGGCCTTGAGGCGGCCCAGGCCATCGCCGACGCCCTCACTTTCCTCATCGCCCTGCCCTTCTCCATCGGCATCTATAGAGAACTCTCAGCAAAACACTGATTTTTTTCATTTTTATGTTTTAATTAAAAAAGATTGCTTACCTT
Organism: uncultured Bacteroidia bacterium; assembly: GCA_902783365.1. Taxonomy (GTDB): domain Bacteria; phylum Bacteroidota; class Bacteroidia; order Bacteroidales; family F082; genus Limimorpha. The sequence goes on from CACZQL010000128.1 coordinate 10,446, forward strand.
TGCAATCCAATTAACAACATTAAATCATTATTTATTCACCTTTTTTATAATACTTATTATGAAAAAAACCAAAAAAAAGCAGCCTTCCATCAAAGAAGCGCTACGTTATGTGGAAAACGCCCGTGAGCTATTGAGGGAACGTGGACAGTTAGACGAAGAAGGGTTCATGTATGAAGACGACAAATACGTGAGAGCCGCGGGCAACTACCTATGGTTAGGGGTGTTGATGGCGCTTGACACGGTGTTCCATGTGAGGAAGGACCGTCGCACCCGAGTCGATATCAACGCTTACGAGGACGCGGTGGCCAAACGCGACAGAAAACTGTTGTCGTGGGTCAGCGACGGATACGATGTCATGCATCTCTCCATGACTTACGACGGAGTAAGCGTAAAAAAGATATGTGATTCGGGGTTTGATATCGCCGAGAAAATCATCGACCGATGCTCGACGATGGTTTGATGGACCCTTTGATGGACCCTTTGATGGACGCTCTGATGGACGCTGAAAGCGTCCCCCATCAGTAACCGCAGCGTCCGTAGGACCTGCGGCTAGTAAAAGAGGGCAGCAGCGATGCCATCGGCAAAGAGCATCTGCGGATCGGTGAGATAAAGGAACTCACGGGTACGTGAGAGGCGGCCCTGGGCCACCAAAGGAGCGGCCTGCCGCTCGCAATGATCGGCAAACGCATCCCCCATCTCCCGCCTGATATACTTTAAGTCGAGCCCCCACATTGTGCGCAGCCGGAGCATCACATACTCGTTGTAGGCATTCTCAGGGGTCAGCGCCTCGTACTCCGAGCGTATTCCGTCGAGGGTCTCAGCGTTCCAACGGCGTTCTTTCCCGTCGAAGGAGTGTGCCGCAGGCCCCAGACCGAGGTAAGGTGTCTGGAACCAATAGGAGGAATTGTGTTTGGAGCGGAAGCCGGGACGGCAGAAATTGGAGATCTCGTAGTGCACGAAGCCCTCCTTTGCGGCCCGTTGGCAAAGGATTCCGTAGTCGCGCACCGCCGCCGTCTCCTCCACAGGCTGGGCCTTCCCCATGGCGATGCGTTTGGTGAGGATGCTGTTGGGCTCCAGCGTCAGGGCGTAAGCCGAGAGATGCGGGGCCCCAGTGGCAAAGAACAGGTCGAGGTTGCGGTTCCACTGGTCGGCGGTGGAGGTGGGGAGGCCATAGATCAAGTCGAGGCTCAGGTTGTCGAAACCCGCCGAGCGCGCCCAATCGATGCATTGGCGGGCATGACGCGAGTCGTGGCGACGTCCCAGATACCGGAGGTCGTCGTCGAAAAAGCTCTGGATGCCGATGCTCAGGCGGTTGAAGCCCATGGCGTTGAGGGCTTCGAGGTACTCCAGCGACAAGGTGTCGGGGTTGGCCTCCAGGGTCAGCTCCGCGTCGGCTTCCACAGGGAAATGGTCATGAAGGAGGTTCAGGATGGTTTTCAGTTCTTCGGGGGTAAGCAGCGAGGGGGTCCCGCCGCCAAAATAAACCGTGCTCACTGGCATCCCGTGGAGATAATCCTTTCGGGCAACCATCTCTTGCCTCAGGGATTCGAGATACTCGTCTTTCCGTTTCAGGGAAGGCATCGAGTAAAAAGCGCAATAATAGCACTTTGAGAGGCAAAAGGGAACGTGGATGTAGATGCCGGACATCGGTATTAATTAAAAATTAAGAATTTAGAATTTAGAGGGATTTGCGTTAACTCCCTCTAAATTCTAAATTCTTAATTCTTAATTCCAGATTATGCTTTCTTGCAGTCACCCGCGATGGCCTTGTAGCAGAGGCCGGCGAGGCAGGCGCCCACGAGCGGAGCCACGATGAACAGCCAAACCTGGCCCATGGCGCTCCAACCGGTGCAGTTCGAGAAGAGGGCGACGCCGAGAGAACGGGCAGGGTTGACGGAGGTGTTGGTCAACGGGATGCTGATGAGGTGGATCAGCACCAAGGTGAGACCGATGGCCAGGCCACCGAACTTGCCATTGGCGTGACGACCGTCAGTGACACCGAGGATCACCATCAAGAACACGAAGGTCAGGAGGCACTCCACGAGGAAAGCACCACCCAGAGAGATGGCTTGGTAATCAGCGTTGCCAGTGGCAGCGGCGAATTCCTTGCCAAAACCGTTAGCGGCAAAGACGCCAGTAGCGCCAGCACCGATACCCTTCCAAATCACCAGCAACAAAGCGCCAGCGATGATACCACCGATGAACTGTGCCAGCCAGTAGCACAACATCTCCTTGAGGGTCATACGACCATTGGCCCAAACACCAAAGCTCACAGCCGGGTTCAGATGGGCGCCAGAGATATGACCAATACCGTAAGCCATCGCCACAACAGTCAAACCGAAGGCAATGGAAACACCGAGGAAGCCGACGTGGCCGAACAAAGCCGTGCCGCAACCACCGAAAACCAAAACGAAAGTGCCGAAAAGTTCAGCGAAAAACTTGTTTGTAATTTTCATACTTACTTGATTTTTAATAATTTAAGTTAATACTAAGTTAATTCTCAATGAGCAGCTTCAAGGTTTTCATCCCTGAAACCGAATGCAAACGTACGAAATAAAATCCATTTTGCAAATTTTCGACGTTCATTTTTTTTATTTCGCCCGAAAAGGATAACAGGCATTGTCCCGTCAAGTCGAACACCTCGACGCGTTGGACCGCTTGTCCCTCCACTTGTACTTCGCCGTGAGCGGGATTGGGGTACAGACCAACCTGTTGGAGGGCTTCCCCGACGGCATCGTATTCCACCAGCAGTGTGAGGTTCTCGCTAGATGCCTCACATCCATCATCGTAAACGGCGGCCACCACATAATCGTGGGTCTCGCCGAAGGCGACATCCTCGTCGAGAAACTGTGTTTGATGCGCGGGGAGTTCTTCTATCCATTCGCCATCCTTTTGGATACGATAGCCCGTCAACAGTCCGGTGGAGCCTTCCTCGGGGGCGTTCCAAAGCAGGAAAGCCGCAGGTGTGTCGCCCATCCCGACCCCTTGCAAGTCGGAAGGAGGATTGCAGCTAATCACCCCCTCGGGTTCCCTGACCCAGCCGCAACGGTCGTTGGAACCTTTGTAAGTGCCAAACACCACCTGTTCCACAGGTTGGTGAAGGGCGTAGGCGGTGACATACACCGGGTCGTCGGGGGCAAAGTTCTGCACGTAGGTGAGTGTCACGAGATCCATGTTGCCATCGCCGTCGATATCGCCCAGGTTGGCCCCATTCATATAGGAGAGCCCCATGGGCCGCAAGGGGAAGCCCTCGGTGATCTCGGTGCCATCCATCTCCCAGGCGCGGATAAAGCCGTTGCCCCCATCTATAAGGTTGAAGGAGGTGAGAACCTCGTTTTCGCCGTCGCCGTCGATGTCGGCCACCGACACGAAGCCTTCGATGCCGGAACTCAGCTGGAGGGGGAAACCGGAAGCCACATGGCCGTCGATGTCGTATTGGTAGAAGACGTCGCCTTCGCCCGAGACGCCCATGAAGAGTGCCCAGTCATCGCCGTTTTTGACGGCCGTGGGGGCGGAATAGGACCAAGCGTGGACCGGCTGGGGCCATCCCGACCGGTACTCGCCCGTGAAGGCGTCGCGCACGTAGTGGTTGGGATTGTCGCCATGGCAGGCACCTACGAGATGCCAGTCGTTCTCACCGAAATCGACAAGCAGGGGCGACTGGTAGGAGTATTTATAGGCATCCTGACCGTCCACACGGTACAGCTCCTGTCCCTCGAAGCTGATGCAATAGAGGGCAGAAGTGGTAGCTGTGAAGATGACGCCCCCGTTGAGGTCAGCCACGGTGGGCGTGAAGGCCGGGGTGCTGGGCATCTCGAAGGGGAAGCCCGGCATCTCCTCCCCTTGCAGGTTCCAGGCATGGACACCGGGCGAGATTCCGGCGGAGGCTTTGCCGCGACCGCTGAAGAGGATCTCCAACGTACCGTCGCCGTCAAGGTCGAAAAGCACCGGAGCGCAAATCAAGGGATTGTTGGTGAGTTGCTCGGCAAGCAACGTCGCCCCGTCTTTGTCGAACACGTTCAGTCCGCCCCGGGCATTGCTGTAAGAGGTCAGCGCCACGATTTCGGGACTGCCGTCGCCATCGAGGTCACCCACCGCAGCGGGATACTGGGCGACACCCCCAGTGAGAGGACGCGTCCACAGCAGCGTGCCTTGACCGTCGATGACATTGATTTCCTCATTATGGGTGAGGATGATCTCGTCGGATCCGTCACCATCGAGGTCGGCCAAAGCCACTCCCCGCATCGGCTTGAAAGAGGTGTTGGAAGCGAAACTCAAAGGGAAGCCTGGCATAGGCTCCAAAGCATCGCGCGAAGCGGGCGGAAGCTGGACTCCCTCCACTTGCTCAGTCCACACTCGGCCGTCATCACCCATGATGGCGCGAACCACAGGCCGCTGCGCCAGCACGACCGGCATCATGGACAACAACGCAAATAACATTAGACAGTGTCTTTTCATGGCAATGTGATTTTAAGATTCATGACCACAAAGTTAGAAATTAATACCATCGATTCTCAATTTCAACGGCGTTTTTTTCCGTTTCACCCAAAACGAAACACAAGAAAAAAGGGGAATTGTTAACTTTGTATGTTTTTATGCGTCCCACCCTCTATGAAAAAACACCTATTATTAATCTTTATCATCCTGGCGATAGCGCCCTTGAAAGCGCAGGACCGAAACGCGTATCGTTTCACGCTCGATGAATGCCTCCGCTTCGCGTTCGCCAACAGCTACGAGCGGCAGTCCATGGCCCTCACGGGACAGTCGCTCGAGACCACCTACGAGCAGTCGAAGCTGCAATGGGTGCCCAACCTGAGCGCCTCAGCCGGGCAAAACTTCAGCAACAACGAGAACGGCTGGTCGTCGTCGGGCAACATCGGCGTGGGTTCTTCCATGACGATCTACCAAGGCGGCAACATCCGCAACACCATTGAGCAGAACCGCCTCAACGTGGAGCGCAACACCGTGCAGCTCGAGAAATACGACCAACAGCTCACCACCCAGATCCTGCAAAGCTTTCTCCAGACCCTCGGCAACCAGGAGCTGCTGAAATACCAGCTCGAAGTGCTGCGCACTAGCGGCGAGCAGCTGCGGCAGGGACAGGTCCGCTACCAGGTGGGGACCATCCTCCAAAGCGACCTGCTGCTGTTGGAAGCCCAGTATTACAGCGACTCGAACAACGTGGTCGATACCCGCATCAACATCGAGAACAACCTGCTCGACCTGAAAGTGCTGCTCTCCATGGACCCCGCCGACGAGCTGGAGGTCGTCTCGCCCGAGACCGACGACCTCGACGACCTCATCGCGTCGCTCCCCTCCGAGGAGGAATCCGTCAGACTGGCCCTCGACAACATGCCCGACCTCCGTTTGGGCGACTACGACATCCAGCTCGCCCAGAACAACGTGAGCATGGCAAGAGGCAACTACCTCCCCTCGGTGTCGGCCAACGCCAACATCGGCATGGGCGTGTTCCAGTTCGACAAGACTGGCATGACCCGCTGGTACAGCACCCCCACCGAGTCGGCAGGCATCTCGGTGAGCATCCCCATCTATAGCCGCGGCGCCACCAAAGCCAACGTGAAGAAAAGCCAAATCGCCCTGCAACAGGCACAACTCGACCAAGAGCAGTCGCTCCTCAACACCCGGCAAACCGTGGTACAGGCCTACCGCAACGTGCTCTCATCGTACAACGCCTACAAAGTGTCGAAAGTCAAGGAAAACGCCTACAGCAAAAGCTTCGAGGCCTACAACCTCCAATACCAATACGGCAACATCACCACCGTGGAATTGCTGCAACAGCAAAACAACTACCTGAACGCCCTTAACGCCTACATTCAGAACAAATACAGCCTGCTGATGCAACGCAAGATCCTGGATCTTTATATGGGAACGGAAAAATGATAACGGAAAACTAAAAATAGACAAATGAAAAAGAAAAGAATTACATGGTGGGTGATTTTGGGAGTGCTAGTGTTGGCGCTCCTGGGTTTATGGATCGCCCGGAAGGCAAAAGCGTCCAACAAGGAATTGGTGATTCGCACCCATGTGGTTGCTCCCTATACGGTCGAGAACACCGTCACCGCGACGGGGACCATCGAGCCCGTGGAGACCGTCGAGGTGGGTACCCAGGTGTCGGGCAAAGTGGAAAAAATATATGTCGATTTCAACGATGTGGTAAAAAAAGGCGAGTTGTTGGCTGAATTGGACAAGCTCACGCTCAACCAAAGTGTCAGCCGGGCAAAAGCCAGCCTGACCTCCGCGGAGAGCCAACTCACTTACGCTAAGCTTTCCTACGAAAGGACCAAACAACTCTATGAGTCCAACGCAGCCACGCTCGCCGCTTTTCAGGAGGCCCAGAACTCCTACACCCAAGCCCAGATGAGCAAGAAGAACGCCCAGGCCGCCTACGACCAGGCGTTGGTTGACTTGAGCTATGCCGAGATCTACTCGCCCATCGACGGGGTGGTGCTCGACCGCGCCGTGGAGGTGGGCCAGACCGTGGCCGCCTCGTTCAGCACCCCCACCCTCTTCACCTTGGCCAACGACCTCACCAAGATGCAGGTGGAGGCCGCCGTCGATGAAGCCGACATCGGGCAGGTGAAGACCGGCCAGCGCGTCACCTTCACCGTCGATGCCTACACCGCCGAGACCTTCAACGGCACCGTCAACCAAATCAGGATGCAACCCACCACCACCAGCAACGTGGTGACCTACACCGTCATCATCAGCGCCCCCAACCCCGACCTCAAGCTCTTTCCCGGCATGACCGCCAACGTCACCATCGTCACCGAAGAGGCCACCGGACTGGCCGTACCCGCCGAGGCCTTCAACTTCACCCCCGACGAACAGGTGCTGAAAGCTATCAGCAAACCTGGACAGGCGCCCCAAGGCGAAACACCCGGTGCCGGGACGCCGCGGATGGACAAAAGTCATGGCTCGCACAGCATGGTATGGGTGCAGGAAGACGGACAGCTGAAGCCCCGTCCCGTCAAGACCGGCATGAACGACGTGGCCTACTACATCGTGGAACAAGGCCTCCACGAAGGCGACTCCGTGGTGCTCTCCGCCCAATACGTGGCCAAGGAGAAAGCCAAGAAAACCGGCGACAACCCCTTCATGCCAGGACCTCCAGGAAGAAACAGAAAACAGTGACATGAGCAACGAAACATCCATCATCAAAGTCGAAGGCCTGAAACGCACCTTCATCGTGGGCAGCGAGGAAGTCCACGCCCTCAAAGGCGTGACCTTCGAGATCCGCCAAGGCGAGTTCGTGAGCATCATGGGCTCGTCGGGCAGCGGCAAGTCCACCCTGCTCAACATCCTGGGCTGCCTCGACCAGCCCACCTCAGGCGAATACTACATCGACGGCATCTCCGTGCGGGAACGCACCAAGAACGAGTTGTCGGAGATCCGCAACCGCAAGATCGGGTTCGTGTTCCAGTCGTACAACCTGCTGCCCCGCACCTCGGCCTTGGAGAACGTGGAGCTGCCCTTGGTCTATAACCCCGACGTCACGCACCGCGAGCGGCACGAGAGAGCCCAGCACGCCTTGGAGCTGGTGGGACTGAAAGACCGCATGGACCACACCCCCAACCAGCTGTCGGGCGGCCAGCAGCAGCGTGTGGCCATCGCCCGCGCCCTCGTCAACGACCCGGTCATCGTGCTCGCCGACGAGGCCACCGGCAACCTCGACACCCGTACCTCCTACGAGATCATGAGCCTCTTCCAAAGCCTCCACGAGCAAGGCAAGACCATCGCCTTCGTTACCCATGAGTCCGACATCGCCGTGTTCACCACCCGCACCATCTTCCTCCGCGACGGACACATCCTCCGCGACGAACCCGTGGCCACCAAATCCGCCGCCGAAGCCCTCGCCGCCCTACCCGCCGAAAACGACTATTAAACTTCCAACTGTAAACTGCCAACTGCCAACTTCAAACTAATGGACATACTAAACCTCATAAGGATCTCAGTCAAGGCGTTGCTGCGCAACAAGACGCGCACCGCATTGTCGATGTTGGGCATCGTAATCGGCATCGCCGCCGTCATCGCGGTGGTGAACCTTGGCGAAGGGCTGAAACAAAGCACCGCCAACCAGCTCTCCGAGATGGGCACCAACCTCATCATGGTGATGCGCGCCAACCAACGCCGCGGCGGCGTGAGCATGGGCGGTTCCAACGTGCAGACCCTCACCGTGCGCGACTGCGAGCTCATCGCACAAAACGCCAAAAACATCACCATGGTCAGCCCCGTCGTCAACAGCGCCGGCCAGGTGGTCAACGGCGCCAAGAACTGGAGCGGCACCGTGTATGGAGGCTCACCGGAATACCTGGACATCAGAAAATACGAAATCGCCACAGGCGTGAACTTCACCGACGACGACGTGCGAAAGTACGCCAAGGTAGGACTCATCGGACAAACCATCGTGAAAGAGCTGTTCGAATCCAACGAGGACCCCATCGGCAAGACCATCCGCATCGGCAACATCCCCTTCAAGGTCATCGGCACCCTCAAGGAAAAGGGCGAGAACAGCATGGGCATGGACCAGGACGACATCATCATCATGCCTTACTCCACGGTGCAAAAGCGCATGCTGGGCGTCAACTACTTGCAACAGATTGTGTGTTCCGCCGCATCGGAAGACGTGGCCGAGGCCGCCGTGACCGAGGTGGAACAGGTTCTCCGTGCCTCACACAAGATCCCCGAAGGCGGCAACGACGACTTCGAGGTGCGCACCCAGCAGGAGATGCTCGAGATGATGACCTCCATGACCAGCATGATCACCACGGTGCTTATCGCCATCGCCTTGATATCGCTGCTGGTGGGCTGCATCGGCATCATGAACATCATGTATGTGACGGTGACCGAGCGCACCAAGGAGATCGGCTTGAGGATGTCCATCGGGGCCAAGAACGCGGCCATCCTGATGCAGTTTCTCACCGAGAGCATCATCTTGAGTCTGATTGGTGGCGTGCTGGGGCTGCTGTTGGGCTTGGGCCTCTCCTACGTGGTGACCCTGGTGATGTCGCTCCCCTTTGTGGTGAACGGCCTGTGGATGGTGATCGCCTTTGTGTCGTGTGCCGTGCTGGGCCTCATCGCCGGTTTCTTCCCCGCCCTGAAGGCCTCTCGCACCGACCCGATCAACGCGCTGAGATACGAGTAAGGTGAAAGGTGAGAGGTGAGAGGTGAAAGGTGAGGGGCGTAGCCATACGAGAGATACGTGGGATACGTGGAGCTATTTATACGTGGAGACATTTATTAAAGAAGATGAAGTTCATCGGGGGAAAGGCCGGTGACTTGGATGATGGTATCCAGAGGGATATTCAGGGTTTTCATCGTGCGGGCCATGGCGAGTTTTTCTTCTTTCCGACCTTGCTCCCGACCTTCGGCAAAGCCTTCCTCCTTGCCTTTGCCATGCGAGGTCTCCATCGTGCTGTAAAGATCCCAGTTGTAGCGCATACTCTCCTCGTATAGCACCCGTTCCGCCTTGCTCAGATTGGAGACCCTCGCCTCCTCGAAAAACTTCTCGAACACCGGGGCGTCCAACACCTCGGGACGACGCTCCAGATGGGCGATCCTGGTGATGGCATACAGCCATTTGTCCATCATCGTCTCCAGCTCCGACACCGGCTTCTTGAACTTCGGCAACTCCAGGTAATAAAACACCAGCTTCTCATAGAGCACATGATGGTCCTCGCTGTCGCGGATCTTCGCCTCATGGAAATAGCTGTCCTCGGGATATTCCTTGTTGGGAAACTCGAAATTCAGCAGGCCCACCACCACCACTTCGTTCAGACGGTAGTTCCACGGACCTTTGGGGGCCTGTTCCTTGACGGCACCCGCCGCATAAAACACGCTCCTGTCCTTGAAGTAATATTGTTCCGTCTTCTGCATCTCCACGATATAGCGCACCCCGTCCTCCTGGAGGCAGTAAAGGTCGAACACCGTCCCTCGGTCTTCGCGGTAGTCGCCCAGCAACTCCGTCTTGAGGTAACTCACATCGACGATGGGCGGACGCCGGCCCTCGAACACGGCGTTAAGAAAACTGATGAGCAGGTCTTTGTTCGGCTCTATCCCGAACAATCTTTTAAATCCGTAGTCAAAATACGGATTGATGAAGGGTGTATTTTCGTAGTTCATATCATATAAAATTTGAATTTTCGATTGCAAAGATAGATTAAAAAACAATACAAAACCATAAAGTGGAATAATTGTCCTACGTTTTTTTATTTCCCCAGTTGGAAAACGGAAACGGAGAACGAAAAAAAATGGCGAAGCCCTCCGTGAGATACGTGAGATACGTGGAGCCAAGCTTCCCCTATTAATATAAGGTGTTAAAAGGCTGGATTTCCAGTATTTTTAAAGTCAAAAAGCCTCATAGTGAAAAAATCTCACGAAAACTTTTTGTCTCACAAATTTTTATGTTGTAGATATCAGATTATTATGTAATTTTGCACGCTCAAAGCAGAAACTGTGCATTTGATACTAAATAAGTAAAAATCAATAAATTAACTAACAACAAAATCAAAAAAAACAAATGAAAAAGCTTACTTTGACGATGCTTCTTTTCTTGGGCCTGGGCTTCAGCGCCATGGCTGAAGGTGGTGGCTTGTTTGAGATGGGTGACACGAGAGACGGGGGCACCCGCACTACTGGAACTGGCTTAATACTGCCGGGCCAGCATGGTTTAACCGACGATCAATCCGCTCCTCTTGGCACGGGCACGATGTTGATGCTGGGATTGGGCGCCGCTTACCTTGCCACGAAGAAAAACAACAAAAAGTAAACCGAATCAGAAAACCTTAAAAACAACACACAAGACACTATGAAAAAGTTTTATTCTTTTCTGATTGCAACTGTTTTGATGCTCGCCATCCCGATGGGGATGTGGGGACAAACAAAAATCACCGATTATAAAAATATCGTTAGTGGAAAAACCTACTATATCGGTGCGACCACAGGTGGCACTGATTATTATCTGTATGTTTACCATGACTATAATTCTACATCTACTGCTGGAACCGCCCAAACAAGTATGAATGATGCTACTACATTCATCTTTGAAGGTAGTGGTTCTTCTTGGACCATCAAATTTGATAACGGCAAATATCTTTCTTTAAAAGATGTTAAGGATAATGGAAAGGTCCAAGTTGTAGCTGATCCAGCAACATTTACTACGTCGAATCAATCAGGTAAAATTCGTTTATCTAAAGGAGATTATTCGGTACAAAAAAACAACAGTGGAACACAATTTGGCTCTTATGCTAATACGCAGACGGATATTTGGTTGATGGAGGTACCATCTAGTTTGTCTTTAACGACCGTTACCATTGATGCTTCTGGAATAACCAATACCGACGTTCATACCAATACTGCAGCTGGCTCATTAAGTGCAACAGTAACTGAGAATACAAATAACACTGTCATCAGTGGCGCTATTGTTACTTGGTCTTCCAGTAACGAGGCTGTCGCTACGATTGCTAACAATGGTTCTGTTACTCTTGTTGCCGAAGGTATTACTACAATTACAGCTTATTACGCAGGTGTTACTGATGAATACGGCGAATCTTCAGCCACATACGAACTTTCTGTTTCTGATAGCACCCCATTTGCAGGTGGTGATGTAACATTTGTCGCCGGAATCGACTTAGGCTCTACAACTACTAATGCAGATGCCGACCAAATGACCAAGAAAGTCGTTACTGTAACAAGTACAATCGCTGCATTTGCAACAGCCGAATACCGTTTATACAGCGGTTCAGAAACTACTATTTCAACATCCTTTGGCACAATCACTCAAATTGAGTTCACAAAAAATGGAAACTATAGTTTAGGTAATTTATCAACCGAAACTGGTACTTACACAAGTTCAACTGGTATTTGGGAAGGTGATGCGTCATCTGTAACTTTTAACGCTAGCGCACAAGTTCGCCTTAATCAAATCGCAGTAACCGTTACTGCTCCCTCTTCCGCCGTTGCCACCACCACCACCATCAACGTTCCCGCTAACTTCAACACTGATGTTTACACCAACACTACCGCTGGTACTTTGACAGCAACCGTCAAGGATAATGAAAACAACACCATCAGCGGTGCCACTGTCACTTGGTCTTCCAGCAACACTGATGTTGCCACCATCGACGCTACTGGCGCAGTTACTCTCGTAGCCGTTGGCACGACCACCATCACCGCCAGCTATGCCGGTGTTGAAGATGAGTACAGACCTTCCGAAGGTACTTACGAACTTACCGTTACTAGTACTGCACCAGCCTCGACCTATACCCTCGCCAACAGCATTGTCTCAGGCAAAACCTATATCATCGTAGGTTTCAATGGTGATGTTGCCTATGCTATGGGTGCCCAAAACAATAACAACCGTGCTGGTGTTGCCATCTCTGTTGACGGCACTACCGCTACCGGAAATGCTGATGTTCATGAGGTTGTCATTACCGCTTTGGATGGTGATGATGCAGGAAAATACACTATTTACGACGGCGGATATCTCTATGCTGCCAGTAGCAGTAACAACTATCTGAAAACCGAAGCGCAATTAGATGACAATGACAATGGTATATGGGCTATTTCAATTGACCAAAATGGTGTGGCTTCCATTGTCGCTCAAGGTAATAATACCCGTAACCTGATGCGTTTCAATCCTAATACTAATAATGGTAACCCAATATTTGCTTGTTATGCAAGTAATAGCACCATCGGTTCTTTGCCAAAACTTTATGTAAAAGAAGAAACCTTCCCGCTCGACATCGACCAATACACTTCCAATGAAAACGGCTGGTACCTCATCGCATCACCGGTTGCTGTTGATCTCACAAACCACCCGATGGTACAGGGCGATTACGACCTTTATCGTTTCAACCCGACCGCTGATTTGGAATGGGAAAACTATAAAAACACTGACGGCCACACCGACTTCACCGCTTTGGAAGTTGGCAGAGGATACCTCTATGCGAATGGCAATGAAGGCGGCATTGAACTCAACTTCTCCGGCGTGCCTAGCAACAATGGCGAAGTGACCATGCCTTACGAAGGATGGAACCTCGTGGGTAACCCCCTCAGCACCGCAGCCACTATCACCAATGAATACTACAGAATGAATGATACCCACACCGGTATTATGGCTGAGGCTGGCACAGGCAACATCGGCGTCATGGAAGGCGTCTTTGTGCAGGCTACTGAAGCCAACCAAACTGTGACGTTCACCCCTGCTGAAAATGGCAACACCAATGGTAAATCCGCTATTAAGATGAACCTCAGCCAGAACCGTGGCGGTGTCATCGACCGCGCCATCGTGCGCTTCGGCAACAGCAACACCCTGCCCAAGTTCCAGCTCTTCGAGAACAGCACCAAGATCTACTTCGCCCAGAACGGTGAAGAATACGCCATCCTCGGTGCCGAACCTCAAGGCGAAATGCCCGTCAGCTTCAAAGCCAGCAAGAACGGCAGCTACACCCTCACCGTCAACCCCACCGAAGTGGAAATGAACTACCTCCACCTCATCGACAACATGACCGGCGCCGATGTTGACCTGCTCGCCAACCCGAGCTACACCTTCAACGCGAAAGCCGACGACTACACCAGCCGCTTCCGCCTCGTGTTCAGCGCCAACAACGTCGAAGAGATGACCGACGAAAACGAAACCTTCGCCTTCATCAACAACGGCAACCTCATCGTCAACGGCACAGGTACCCTCCAAGTCTTTGACGCGCTTGGCCGTCAGATCCTCACCAAGGAACTGTCAACCGCCAACTGCCAACTGTCAACCGCCAACTTCAACACTGGTGTGTATGTGCTCCGCCTGGTGAACGGCAACGACGTGAAGACCCAGAAGATCATCGTGAAATAATACATCACCCCTCAGGGCGGACACACAGGTCCGCCCCTACGGCAAAAAATCCGACGCTCAGACAGGGCGTCGGATTTTTTTGTGAATCCAAAAACTAAAAAAATCAAAAAAAAACTTGCGAAATCAAAAAAAGGTCGTATCTTTGCACCCGCAAAACGATGCTTCCGTAGCTCAGTTGGTAGAGCACCTGACTCTTAATCAGGGTGTCCAGGGTTCGACCCCCTGCG
>CACZQL010000129.1 GCA_902783365.1 uncultured Bacteroidia bacterium
AAACAATATGACCCCAGCAATGAATCGCCCGTTAGGGCGAAAGATGGTTAGACGTGTAAGAAACCCTAGGAAGAATCGCCCGTAGGGCGAAAGATGGTTAGAAAAACGGATGGGATGAGAATCACCCGTAGGGTGACAGATGATTAGAACCGAGAAATTTGCCCTCGCATAATATGTTGCGTCAATCATCTCTCACCCTCCGGGTGATTCCATGCGTGGTCGAATCGTTTCTAACCACCTCTCACCCTCCGGGTGATTCGTCGAGAGATGTTCACATTTCTAACCATCTCTCGCCCTCGGGCGATTCTACGAGGGAACCATCCACGTTTCTAACCACCTCTCACCCTCCGGGTGATTCCAAATGAAAACCATTCCGGGTTCTAACCATCTCTCGCCCTCCGGGCGATTCTACGAGGGAACCATCCACGTTTCTAATCACCTCTCACCCTACGGGTGATTCCAAATGGAAACCATTCCGGGTTCTAACCACCTCTCACCCTCCGGGTGATTCCAAATGAAAACCATTCCGGGTTCTAACCATCTCTCACCCTACGGGTGATTCCACGCGGGGATAATCCTCGTTTCTAACCTTTCTAACCATCTTTCGCCCTAACGGGCGATTCTACGAGGGAACCATCCACGTTTCTAATCACCTCTCACCCTACGGGTGAGCACCACCTTTCACCTCTCACCTCTCAACTTTCACCTTTCACCTCTCACCTCTCACCTTTTAAGCATGATGCGGAAGGTGGTGCCTTGGCCGACCACGGAGGATTTGACGAAGATTTTGCCTTTGTGGTACTCTTCGATGATGCGCTTGGCGAGGGAGAGGCCGAGGCCCCAACCGCGTTTCTTGCTCGTGTAGCCGGGATTGAACACCTGCTTGAACATCTTTTTAGGAATGCCTTTGCCCGTGTCGGAAAGGTCGATTATAACCTCTTCGGGAGTCTCGGTGAGCTCCAAGGTGATCTTGCCGTGGTCGCCCATGGCATCGACCGCGTTTTTGGTGAGGTTCTCCAGCACCCAACGGAACAGCGAGGAGACCAGCGGGACCACCAGGGGACCCTCGGGAAGCCGCACGTCGAACTCGAACTTCTTCGAGAAACGCTTCTGGAGATAATCCATCGTGTCCTGAATCACCGGGATGAGGTCGGTGGGCTCAAGCACCGGCACGGAACCGATCTTGGAGAAACGGTCGGTGACCACCTGAAGGCGCTCGATGTCCTTTTGCATCTCCTCGGTGCCCACAAAAGGCTCCTCCTGCATCCGCAGGAGCTCAACCCATCCCATGAGCGACGAGATGGGGGTGCCCAGCTGGTGCGCCGTCTCCTTGGCCATGCCCGCCCATACCTGGTTCTGCTCGGAGCGTCTCGCCCAACTGAAGAGCAAGTAGGCGATGATGAGGTAAAGGGCGATGACGATGATCTGGATGAGCGGGAAGTATTTCATCTGCTCCACAAGGTCGGTGGTGCGGTAATAGATGTAGGCCTTGCCAGTGTTCATGAAATCGATCTCGAGGGGGGTGTTCTCGGAACGCATCACCTCTAATTGATGTTCCACATAGTCGGCATGGGTCATCTGAACGGAGTCGAGGTTGCCGTAGCTGAGGATTTTGGTGCCGTCGGCGTTGGTGATGATGACCGGGGCGCCCACGGCGTTAAGGGTGATCTCCTCAAGGAAGTGGTCGATCATGCCCTCAAGCACCGCCTTCAGCTCCGTGTAGATGAGCGACTCGTTGTAGTAAAGCCACTGAATCTGTCCGAAACCCGGGTTGATTTTGATGGGCTTGAACTTGGAGTAGGCCTTGCGCATCTCGGCGTCGAACGTTTTCTTCTCCTTTTGGTCGTCGGGCAGGTTGTTCGAGAACATGATATTGCCCGCGTCGTCGGTGATGACCAGGGGGATGCTGATGTTGTTCTTGATGATTTCGAGGTAAATCGCGGTGTTCTCGTTGTTGGAGAAGTCGAGCACCTGGCGGTAGGCGTGCGCGAGAAGATCCACGCGCATCTGCTCCTGCTCGCTGACCTTGCCGAAGAACTCCTCGGTCGATTTCATCATGCCGGCATGTTGCTCCATGGCCGCCGCCCACATCTTCACCTGGTTGGTTTCCTGCTCGGCGATGGACTTTACGAGGAAGTTGGTGTACCACAGGGAAGCCCCCACGATGAGGAGGGCCACCATGGCAAGAACCCATTTCCAACGTTTTTTATTGGTGTATAGATTTTCTTTCACAAGACGATAACGCCGGTTTTGTTTTTTTATTTGATTTTTTATGAAAAGCTTTGAAAGAACTGTCTTTTTTTGTATTATTGCCCCAAATACCCTTAAAAACATTAATATATGAAAAAGATTTTACACTTATGTTTATTTTTCTTCATTTTACTTGCCAATATGGCCAGTGCGGAAGACATACAGATTGGCACGGGAACCAATTTGGAGTATAAAATCCCTGTCAATATGTGGTACAACTATTCCATGACGCAGCAGATTTACAGGGCTGCTGAAATCGGGAGGGAAGGATACATCACCTCCATCTCTTTCCAATACGACTACTCCGAGGCTTTCACCATGCCAGGGGTCCAAGTGTATCTGACGCATGTCACCAAGGACAATTTTAATTCTGTCACTGATTATGTGTCGGTAAATACAACACAGAATTATTTCTCTGGCACTTTCTCCGCTAGCGGAGCGGGATGGGTGACCATCACTCTCGACAGACCTTTTTACTACAATGGTGTTAACAACCTGTTGGTCTGCCTGTTAGACCCCACTTCCGGCTATCATAACACTAACTACAAGTTTCGTGTCACGTCATACTCGGGATCAAGAGTCCTCACGTATTATAGTGATAACAATTGCCCTGATATCAGCAACTTGGGAGGATTTGAAGGAAATAAGGAGACGTTGAGTACGCGTAACAACATCAAGCTTCACTTTCATGAACTGGAGACATCAAATGGCGAAGCCACGGTGCAGATAGGCGATGGAGCCACGGAGGACTACCGGCTTCCCGTCAACATGTACTATCACTACTCTTTGACGCAGCAAATCTATCATTCGTATGAAATTGGAGGCAAAGGCACCATTTATACCATCGGGTTCGATTACGCCCACGATGAAGCCTTCTCATTGGAAGGGATCCAGGTATATATGAAAAACGTAAGAAAAGGAATTTTCAACGATGAGAACCCCGGAGAAGACCATGTGGAGATTGACGAAAGTGACAAGGTGTTTGAAGGCACCTTCTCGGCTACTGGCCCCGGGTGGGTAACGCTCACCCTTGACACCCCCTTTGAGTACGACGGCAACAGCGAGCTGCTGGTGTGCATGTACGACCCAACCAACGGTTATCCTGGCAGCACTTATAAATTCAACTGCACGACCGGAATGCGCTCCACCCTCATTTATTTCTCCGACACCAAAATACCCAACCTGTCGAATCTCTCTGGATTCACTGGATCCATACAGGTTTTGAGCTTACGGGCAAACATCCGAATCGGCTTCACCCCTGGCAGCTCCGTCCAAATCGGCAACGCCGACACCCCCTCCTATCATCTGCCAGTCAACACCTATTTTAATTACTCCCTGACACAGCAAATCTTCACCGCCAACGAAATCGGCACGGAGGGTATCATCCATTCCCTCTCTTTCCATTATGCCTACGACAAACCATTATATATGCAAGATATCCAGGTGTATCTGAAACACGTTGACAAGACCTCGTTCACAAGCACCACCGACATGGTCCCCATCAGCGCCAGCGACTTGGTGTATGAAGGTGCTCTTTCGGCATCCGGCGCTGAATGGACCACCCTCACACTCGACACGCCCTTCGAGTACGATGGCACAAGCAACCTGTTGGTTTGCTTCTACGACCCCACGTACGGATATTTGGGGTCCGACTATAAGTTCTATACCACTTCCACCTCAAACTATGTTACCCTCGAATATTATGACGACACTTATTCGCCCGACATCACGGATGTGTCGAGTTATTCGGGGTATAGGTACCGCCTGACGAGCCGAAGCGACATCCGCTTTGGCATCACCCCTACCATCACTATCGGGACGGGCACCAACACTGATTACCACGTCCCGTTCAACTCGCTTTATAATTACTCCTTTGTCGAGCAACTCTATTCCGCCGATGAGATTGGATCCGAGGGGTTGATCAACTCCATCAGTTTCAAGATGGCAAATGACAGTCCACAAACCAACTCGGTGACGGTTTATATGAAGCATGTGGCGAGAAACCATTTCGCAAACAACACAAATGATTACGAACCGGTATCGACCATTGACATCGTGTATGAGGGAGATTGGACCCTCAACCAAGGCTGGAATACCATCACCTTGGATAGGCCCTTCGAGTACGACGGCACGAGCAACTTGCTCATCGCCATCGATGAGAACACACCGTCCTACTCCATGCGCCGATTCTACATATCGGAGAAGGACAGGGCAACCTTTTGTTTCTATAGCGACGCTTACAATCCCAACCCCTACAATTTGTCATCGTTCCATGGAAGCAAGAATTTTTTTGATATCCATGCGCAACTCCGGCTCGACATCACTCCTTTTGGCGAGGACTATTGCCACACGCCCCGTAACATCACGGTTTCCGCGCAACCCAACGCCATCGTGATGGACTGGGACACCGAAGGAGACACTTATATGTGGTTTTGGAAGGATGCCACAGAGACCACCCCAGCCTCGGGAATGTGGGGCGCCTGGTTCGAACCTCCTTGTATCATCACGCAATACAAACCCAGCGGGTCAGATTGGACCGATTTAGAGCCTGGCGCCACCTACTGTTACCAGATGATATCCAATTGCGGGGGAGAGTGGGATAGCCCATGGACACCTATCGGTTACATCACTTTACCCGAAGAGCTAAGCTACCCCATCGACTTTGAGACAAGCTACCTCAACCAGTTCCCCTTCAACAACAACGTGTCGGAATACCCCTGGATCGTCACCGACAGTGACGCCGCCACAGGCACTTACAGCATGATGAACTCCAACCAAGGAATCCCAAGCTCTGTCTCCGCCATCGAGGCCATGTATGAGTTCGAAGAAAACGGCTATGTGTCTTTCGACGCCAAATGTATGGGAGAAGGCACCACCACCATCTATGATGCCTGCACTTTCTATATCGACGGCGAGGAACAATTCTGTTACGGCGAGCATGGCGACAGCTGGAATTCCTATTTCTTCACGGTGACCAGAGGCATGCACACGTTCCGCTGGGAATACGGGAAAGATGATTCCTGGGACTACCCAGGCGATTCTTTCTATGTCGATAACATCTACTTTGGAACAGGCGCTCCCTGCATCGCGCCCACGCAGCTTTCGCTAACGGCATTAACGGGAAACGATGCCACTTTGAGTTGGAACGGCAATGCCGAAAGCTTCAAGCTGCGTTACAGGCTGGGGAGCGGCTCGTGGACCACCAAATCGAACATCACCGCCAACACCTATACCATCAACAATCTCGCCCCCGGCGACTACCAAGCCCAGGTATGGGCCACCTGCGACGCGGATCACAAGGTCTCCACCGACTTCACCATCACCGAGATCCTGTCCAATGCTGATTGGTATGGCTATGCCGTTTACGCTGTTGGTGGCGAAAACTGGAGCGATAAGTTCATCCAATTCACCATGCACGATCCCAGCTCCGTGACCGCCGTCTCCAACGTACTACCCATATACCTCTGGACCGCCACATACGCCAATGGTTATGTTTGGATGATTAATGACAGCCGCGACCTCATCAGGGCCACCTTTGACCACAACACCCACAGCATCGGGGATTTTGAAACTGTGGTGACAGGATTCGATAACCATTACATCCATGGAATGTCCTTTAATCCCACAAACGGACTCATTTACTATATTGAAAAAAATTCTTCATATTATCGGCTAAAATATTTCAATCCCAACAATCCTGACGACATTCACCTTGTGGGAGGTATTAACGCGGTAGTCTCTTTAGCCATCAATAACAACGGCGATGCTTACTGCATCAGTCCGGACGGCAGCCTCTACACCGTTGACTTGACCAACGCCCACACCAACCTGGTTGGAAGCACGGGGCGAGAAGCAAATTACCTCCAAAGCATGGCTTTCGACATGGAGACCGGGGAACTGTTTTGGGCACAGCAAAGCAGCGAGACTGACCATGGACTTTACAAAGTTGATACTGAGACCGGCCACGCCAACTATATCGGTCAGATTGGCTCCAACGGCGCGCAACTCGTAGGCCTCTTCATGGTGCCAGCCGCCAACGAGGCACCGGTGACAGCCACTTATGAGACCGGCGACCTCAGCGAAATCATCTTCAACAACAGCGTGTCGAGCTATCCCTGGGTGGTCACCAACAGCGACGCCGCCTCAGGCAGCTACTGCATGATGAGCTCCAACCAAGGCGTGGTCAACTCCACCTCCACCATCAAGGCCACCTGCCACTTCTCCGAGGACGGCTATGTGTATTTCGACGCCAAATGCATGGGTGAAGGTCCAGCATCACACATCTACGACGAGTGTCGTTTCTATATTGACGACGAGCTTCAATTCGGTTACGGCGCCCTCGGCAACACCTGGGAAGGATACCACTTTATGGTGACCGCAGGTACCCACAACTTCTGTTGGGAATACTACAAAGACGGCAGTTATAATGCTCCGGGAGACACCTTTTATGTCGATAACCTTACCTTCGGCTTGGGCAGCCCCTGTATCGCGCCCAACCGACTGTCGGCGACAGGATTCACCCTGAATTCGGCCACCCTGAAATGGAACGGCTTTGCCCCTACTTACAAGCTACGTTATCGATTGAATGGAGGCTCATGGACCACCAAGTCGAGCATCACCGCCAACACCTACACCATCAGCAACCTTGCGCCCGGCACCTACCAAGCTGAGGCATGGGGCACTTGCGACGCGAGCCACAAAGCCTCCACCACCTTCACCATCGGCGACGTCCAATCCACCGCTGAATGGTATGGCTTTGCCTACGAGAGCTATGGCAACGAAGCGTGGGAGAACGCATTCATACGGTTCACCGCACAGAATCCCGGCACTGTGACCGCGGCATCCAACACGGTGAGCCAAGGAATATGCAACGCTGCCACTTACGCTAACGGTTATGTTTGGGCCTTTAATAATCAAAACGAGTTCCTCTATGCTCCCTTTGACCAAGCCACCCATAGCATCGGGGATTTTGTAGTCACGTCAATCGTACTACCCCCCAGTGCGACCATCTCAGGAATGTCCTATAACCCAAAAGACGGAAACATTTTCTATATTGCTCAGCAATCAGAGAATTATGTTCTGAGGAGATTCAATCCCGACAATCCAAACCAGCATCTCTTTTTAGGCTATTTGTACCACATTCCCGCGCGCACGCTCTCCATCAACAATGAAGGAGAGGCTTACAGCATCGGCTGGGACGGCAACCTCTACTCCATCAATCTGGACGATCACACCACCAGCCTCATCGGCAACACCGGATTGCCACTTTCATGGCCCTATAGCTCAGCATTTGACATGGAGACCGGTGAACTGTTCTTTGCACACAACTTTGATGCATCCAACAACGGTTTTTACAAAATCGACACGGAGACCGGCGTCCCCACCTACATCGGCAAGATTAGCTCCGGCGGCGCGGAACTCACAGGCCTCTTCATGGTAGCGGCTGGAACATCGCAAGACATCACGATGACAGCGGGTTGGAATTGGTTCTCTTCTTACATCGAATATGGCTCGGGCAGCCTTGCCAATATCGAGAGCCAGATTGACGATGCGGGAGTCACGGCCAACATCAAGTCGCAAAACAACTTCGTCACCAACGAAACCGGATCCTGGCTCGGCGCACTCACCAGCCTGGAGAACCAAAACATGTACATGTTCAACGTGAGCAACTCCCTTAACCTCACCCTGGACGGATCGGTGGCCGACCCCTCAGAATACCCCATCACACTCACCCAGGGATGGAATTGGATCAGTTTCCTCTCGCCCACAGCGATGACCCTACAAAACGCCCTGGTGAACCTCACGCCCCGTAAAGACGACGTCATCAAGGGACAAGGCGGATATGCCACCTACTCGGGCAGCACCTGGAATGGCAGCTTGAAGAACCTCGAACCCGGCAAAGGCTACATGTACCAAAACAGCAGCACCACCACCAAGACCTTCACCTATCCCACCGCCGGCAAAGACGTTGTGAGCCTGGAGGAGACGGAGACCTACTGGAAGCACGACATCCATGCCTTCGCCAACAACCTCTGCGTCACGGTGAGTGTGGAAGGACTGCCTCTCAGCGAGGGCAGCCATGAAATCGGCGCCTTTGTGAACGGAGAGTGCCGCGGCAGCGCGCGCATCCAAGCCGTAGAAGGCTTCGACACCCCCATGGCCTTCCTCACTGTGAGCGGCCTCGAAGGCGAATTGGTGAGCTTCAAGGTGTTTGACGTGAACGCCGGAATGGTGGCTGGCGACGCCCTGGAGCACCTCCCGTTCACCAGCAACGCCCTGTATGGCACCCTCGACCAACCCTACCTCCTGCACCTCGATGCCAACGGAGTGGATAGCCAACACGATCAGGTACACCTGTTCCCCAACCCGACGAAAGACAAGGTGCGCCTTCTGGCTTCCGACATCCAGACGGTGAAACTCTTCAACGCATTGGGCCAGTGCCTCTACGCCGAAGAGTTCGACCACGCCAACCAAGTGGAGTTAGACCTCAGCGCATTCAGCGCCGGGGTCTATACTCTCACCGTCCGAACCCACAATGGGAATTCCAGCAACCGCCAAGTGATACGCCAATGATTTAACCCATAGGGGCGGACTTTAGGTCCGCCCCCTATGGCGATTAAGGCTATCTCAAAAATTACAAGGATAAATTTTAATTGTTTTGATTTGAAAAAATTTGATTATTTTTGCAGATTGAAACAACACTTATCAAAATGACCTATTTTGAACAGATTAATGAATTAACCAAAAGTGTTCCACCTGAATTGGTTGATTTTTCCCAACCACGAGACCTAGCTCATACCCCGACACAAGCAACTTCCAATTTCATAACCAACAAAGAGCAAGGTGATTGGGCGGAAAACTTGGTCTTGAGAGCCATCAACGACAACGCACAAAACCATGTTGCGGTGAAATATGGAAAATCGGATGATTTGGTGGCGGGAGAAGATGGATTCGATGCTTTTTTCAGGGAGTTTCAGCACGAACTGGATGCGATAGGGAAACGACCAGACTTGCTGATTTTCAAAAAAGAAGACTTTGATGAAACAAAAGGATTCGATATCAGCCACATCCCACATAATGAGATTGACAGCTATGTAAAAAAGTCCATTGCTGGCATCGAGGTACGTTCCAGTGCCTTTCTTATTGATCGCTATGAAGAGGCCATGTTGAAACGCGCGGAACAATACACCAAAGAAGCTTTATCATTGAAACATGAGATTCTATCTAATTATATAGATTTATTAGATATTCCAGGAAGAAAAAGCTATATTGAGGTTTTGAATGGTATCAATGCTGAGACGCTTCAAATTACAGATTTCAAGGTTCCAGGATGGAGGTCTTCCGAAAGATTAATCCAACTGAATGAGTTACTGAAAAAATTAAAGGCTGCCATCAAGGAAATTCAAAAAAGAGACTATTTGTCTATTACTCCTAAGGTAGAAGACCTCAAAGTGGTTTTTAAGTGGATTGAGACTTTCGGTGTACCACATTACTATTTTCAGGTGTTTTTCGACAAAGTGTATGGTATCTCATTTGAGAATATTTTGAGGATCATTTCCAATCCTGACAATGAATGCACTATGTTCTCCGTGGAGTCGGACACAAAAAACCAAAACAAAACCACCATAAAAATCAAGTCAAAAACTGGTTTGGAAATTGCTTCCAAAGTTGATGAACCTCAACACGAAAGCGTTCGCAAAGAAATGGGCAGAGGTCGTTTGCTTTTTTATGTTACTTTCCAAGGCGGAACAGCCTATTTGGACGTTGACAACTTGAAACACCTATTAAACATTGAAGGGCAATTCTGATGAAGATTAAATATGAGGACATAGAATCTAACTATTCGAGAAAGGTCTCTCATGAGCACCGAAAAAAATATGCTCAGTTTTTCACGCCCTATCCAATTGCGGAACTTATGGCAGCGTGGCTCCTAAAAAACGAGCATCTAAAAACAGTCTTGGAACCAGCGTTCGGATTGGGTGTATTCTCCCATGCCTTGCTTGCAAAAAAAAATGATTTGGTCATAAAGGGGTTTGAAATTGATGAATTAATTTCATCCGAAGCAAGTCAACACTTTGATGGGTTGACGAAGGTTCAAATACTGCTTCAGGATTATATGTATAATGACTGGGAAAACAAATACGACGGTATCATTTGCAACCCACCCTATTTCAAGTTTCATGATTATGACAACAGGTCCATGATCGCTGAAATGGAACGAAAACTTTCATGCAAATTGAACGGTTTCACGAATCTATATACCTTGTTTTTACTAAAGTCACTCTATCAACTTCAACCCGACGGCAGATGCGCTTATCTTGTTCCGTCCGAGTTCATGAATTCCGATTATGGAAAACTTGTCAAATCCCATTTGATTAAAACCAAAACTCTTCGACATGTCATTGTCTTTGATTTTGAGAAAAACATTTTTGACGATGCCATGACAACCGCTTGCATCATTCTATGCGCCAAAGACAACTATTCTGATTCCGTGAGATTCACCAACATCAGTTCCTTTGAAGAATTATGGAAAGTTGAAAAGCTGATAGCCGACTACCCAAAAACCTCAATCCCTTTAAAAACATACAAGATGGACGAATTGGACTCGGAAGCGAAATGGAAAAAATACTATCAAGACCAAAACGGTAAAAAATTCAAAAGTCTCGTACCTTTCTCAAAATATGCAAAAGTTGTGCGTGGCATTGCCACGGGGGCTAATGACTACTTCACTTTTAATCTTAGCAAAGCGAAAGAGTTCCATATTGATGAGCAATATCTTTTACCTTGCATCTGCAAATGCACTGATATTAAAGGACAAGTGTTCAATATGGATGATTTTGAATTATTGAAGGCGCTGGACAAAAAAGTGTTTTTGTTGAATGCGACACAAGCCATTGACCCCAATGTGCGTTGCTATCTTACAAAAGGAGAATCAGAAGGGATTGACAAAAAATATCTTACAGCAAGCCGAAATCCTTGGTTTGCTTTGGAAAAAAGACCACCCGCTCCGATATGGGTTTCAGTGTTCAATCGGAAAGGTCTCCGTTTTATTCGCAATTACGCGAATGTCGCCAACTTGACAACCTTCCATTGCGTATATCCCCAAAACAACTTATTTTCTGATATTTCGATAGACTTATTGTTTGCCTATTTATTGACTGACACAGCACGGATGATATTTGAGGACAATGCACGAGAATACGGTAATGGGTTGAGGAAATTTGAGCCAAATGATCTAAATAAAGGAATGATGATTGATCTTGCATTACTCACATCAGAACAAAAAACCGCCATGGAAAACTATTACACAGAATATGTCAAAACAAACGAGTTGCGTTGGGTTGAGAAAATGAATGAATTACTGAATGATGCTTTTGCATGTTAAAACTTAATCAAAAAAGCACTATCTTTGCAGCTTGTTTCAGAAACAGGCATCAGCTATGGATTACAACTTTAATGAGATTGAGAAGAAATGGCAGCAGTATTGGCGCGACCATGACATTTATAAGGTTGACATCGACCACAACAAACCCAAGTTCTATGTCTTGGACATGTTTCCCTACCCTTCCGGCGCGGGACTGCATGTGGGACACCCCTTAGGCTACATCGCCTCTGACATCTATGCGAGGTACAAGCGGCTGAAAGGCTTCAACGTGCTGCACCCGATGGGGTACGACGCTTACGGGTTGCCCGCGGAGCAATACGCCATCCAAACCGGCACCCACCCCGCCACCACCACCGAGAAGAACATCAAACGCTACCGCGAGCAGATGGACAAGATCGGGTTCAGCTACGACTGGAGCCGCGAGGTGCGCACCTGCGACCCGGGCTATTACAAATGGACCCAGTGGACTTTCCTCCAGCTGTTCAACTCCTACTACTGCAACGGCTGCCAAAAAGCCCAGCCCATCAGCAAGCTGACCGCCTATTTTGAGGCGCATGGCACCGAGGGTCTCAATGTGGCCGAGAGCAAGCCCTTGAGTTTCACCGCCGACCAATGGAAGGCTATGAGTGAGAGAGAACAACAAGAGACCCTGATGAACTACCGTTTGGCCTACCAAGCCGAGGCGATGGTGAACTGGTGCCCCCAGCTGGGCACCGTGTTGGCCAACGACGAGGTGGTTGACGGGCTGTCGGTCCGTGGCGGCCATCCCGTGGTGCGCAAGTCGATGAAACAGTGGCTGCTGCGCATCACTGCCTACGCCGACCGGCTGCTGTCGGGCTTGGAGACCATGCAGTGGAGCGAGTCGGTGAAAGACGTGCAGCGCAACTGGATTGGCAAGTCGATGGGCGCCTCCGTCATCTTCAAGGTGGAGGGCAAGGACATTGACTTGGAGGTGTTCACCACCCGCGCCGACACCCTGTTCGGCACCACCTTCATGGTGCTGGCTCCCGAGCATGAGCTGGTGAAGGAGATCACCACCGAGGCGCAACGCGCCGAGGTGGAGAACTACATCCTCCGCACCAAGAACCGCTCCGAGCGCGAACGCATGGCCGAGGTGCGCAAGGTGAGCGGCGCCTTCACCGGCGCCTACGGCATCAACCCCATCACCGGCGCCAGACTCCCCATCTGGATCGCCGACTACGTCCTCATGGGCTACGGCACCGGCGCCATCATGGCCGTGCCCGCCCACGACAGCCGCGACTTCGCCTTCGCACGCCACTTCAATTTACCTATCATCCAAGTGGTGAGCGGAAAACTCCCAACTGACAACTCCCAACTGACAGACCCGTCAACATGGACCGAGAGTTTCGACGCCAAAGAGGGCGTGCTGGTGAATTCCGGATTCCTCAATGGACTGACGGTGAAGGAGGCCATCCTCCGCATGATTCAGGAGCTGGAGAAGTTAGGTGTCGGCTCCGGCAAGACCAACTACCGCCTCCGCGACGCCATCTTCAGCCGCCAACGCTACTGGGGCGAGCCCTTCCCCATCTATTACAAAGACGGGATGCCCTACCCCATGGACGAATCCAAACTGCCCCTGGAGCTGCCTTCCATCAGCGAATACAAACCCACCGAGACTGGCGAACCGCCCCTGGCACGCGCCCAAGGCTGGGTCACCGAGGAGGGCTACCCCATCGAAACCAACACCATGCCCGGCTTCGCCGGCTCCAGCGGCTACTACTTCCGCTACGAAGACCCGCACAACGACAAGGAATATTTCAGCCATGAAGCCAACGACTACTGGAGAAACGTGGATCTCTACATCGGCGGTGCCGAACACGCCACCGGCCACCTCATCTACAGCCGCTTCTGGTGCAAGTTCCTCCACGACATCGGACTGGCCTGCACCGACGAGCCCTTCCAACGCATGATCAACCAAGGCATGATCCAAGGCCGCTCCAGCTTCGCCTACCGTGTCAACATGGAGAAACTCTGCGAGTACAACGTATGGAACCTCATCAAAGACAATAAGTTGGGTGTCAAATTCGAGCGCGACTTCAAAGATGGCCGCCGCCGGTTCGACTTCTTCTGCCCCGAGAAAGGCATCCTCATCGAGATCAACCGCATGGGCAACCTCGAGAAGGTGGCCGAGCCCTGGCAGGAATATGCCGCCGAGAAAGGCTACAAACTCCTCCTCGTGCCCATCATCGACGTGGTGAACGACTACCAGAACGGCACCCACCTCGTGGAACAGCGCATCAAGGACCTCGTCGCCGGCAAGGACGTACCCTCCTTCGAGGAAGGCGAGGGCTACCACGGCGGCCCCATGTTCATCTCCAAGAACCTGCCCGGACGTGAGGAGGTGAGCGACCCCATCCATGTCGATATCAACATCGTGCAGAACGACATCCTCGACACCGAGGCCTTCAAGGCATGGCGCGATGACCTCCACAACGCCCAGTTCCTCTTTGAGAAGGACAAGAACGGCAAAGACATCTATGTGTGCGGCGCCGAAATCGAGAAGATGTCGAAGTCGATGTACAACGTGCAGAACCCCGACGACTTGGTGGAGAAGTACGGTGCCGACACCATCCGCCTCTACGAGATGTTCCTCGGTCCGTTGGAGCAGTCGAAGCCCTGGGACACCCAAGGCATCGAAGGCACCTTCCGTTTCCTGCGCAAGCTGTGGCGCCTCTACCACAACGAGAACAACGAGTTCGACGTGAGCGACGCCCCTGCCACCGCCGCTGAGCTGAAGAGCCTGCACCGCCTCATCAAGAAAGAAGAAGAAGGCATCGAGAGCATCTCGTTCAACACGGTGGTCTCCGCCTTCATGATCTGTGTCAACGAGCTGTCGGACCTGAAGTGCAACAAGCGTGAGGTCCTCGACCCGTTGGCGGTGTTGATCTCGCCATACGCGCCCCACATCGCCGAAGAGCTGTGGCACCTGCTGGGTCACGACGACTCGGTGGTCACCACCAGCTTCCCTGTATATGACGAGAGCAAGACCGTAGAGAACAGCTTCAACTATCCCATCAGCTTTAACGGCAAGATGCGATTCAACATGGAGTTGCCCTTGACGCTCAACGCCGACGAGGTGCAGGCCACCGTGCTTGCCGCTCCCGAGGCCGCCAAATGGATCGAAGGCAAGTCCGTCAAAAAGGTCATCTACGTCCCTAAAAAGATTGTCAACTTCGTCATCGGCTAAGCATCCTAATGGGGCCAAGTGACGCTGAAAGCGTCACCGCTCAGTAACCGTGGGTACGAGCGTAGCGAGCACCCACGGCCCTACGCCCTGTCACCACCAGTCACCACCCGACTATCACCGGTCATCACGGCCCTGCGATAGGTCACCATGGCCCTATACCCGGTCACCACGGATCTACGCCCTGCCACCATGGCCATCACTGGTCACTATGCCTCAGCACACGACTATCACCGGTCATCGCTGCTCTGTGCCCGGTCATCACTCGACTATCACCGGTCATCACGGCCCTGCGCTAGGTCACCATGGCCCTATACCCGGTCACCACGGATCTACGCTTGGTCACCACTAGTCATCACTGGCCACCACACGACTACCACCGGTCATCACGGCCCTGCGCTAGGTCACCATGGCCCTATACCCGGTCACCACGGATCTACGCCTGGTCACCACTAGTCATCACTGGCCACCACACGACTATCACCGGTCTCCCGGCTCTACGCCCTGCCACCATGGCCATCATTGGCCACTATGCCTCAGCACACAGCCATCACCGGTCAACACTGCTCAGCACCTGGTCTCCACTGGTCGGCACCCGACCATCACCGGTCATCACGGCTCTGCGCCTAGTCAGCACACAGCCATCACCGGCGACCACCAGTCCGCGCCGTCTTAGTTCTCACGGATGACCAACTGGAAGGCCACCGCATGGGGCATCTCGAAGTGATTCGGAAAATCGATCCGGTAACGACCATCAGCCTCTCTGCGAAGCAAGGCTTTTTTCTTGCTGCCTAGGACTTGGATCTTGCCAGTCCTGAGCTTCATGTCGGGCGCCTCGAACCAATAGGTGTCGGGCACCGGGCGCTCCTGCTCGTCCAGCAGAAAGATGGCATACACCTTATTGTCTTTTTGGGTAAAGCGGAACTTGCCGTAAGTGAAAGGATAAATGGGACGAGTGCCATAGATGGCCTCTCCGTTGACTTTCATCCATTGGCCGATCTCCTTCATGCGAAGCAAGGCCGTGTCGGGCAGGTTGCCGTCGGCGTCGGGACCCACATTGAGGAGGAAGTTACCGCCTTTGGCCACGATGTCGCAAAGCAGGTGAATCAGTTTGTTGGTGCTTTTGTAATGGTCAGTGGAGACGTAGGACCAGGAGTCGCCCATCGACATGCAGGTCTCCCAGGGGTAAGGCAGCAACGAGTCAGGCACCTGTTGCTCAGGAGTTTGGTAATTCTCATACTTCCCCCCCACCGAGCGATCGACGATGATGAGGTCGGGGTTGTTCTCGCGGGCCATGGCCGCAATCTTAGGCATATCCACATCTTGGATATAGCCTTGGCAGCCCAGCCAGGGTCGGGTTTCCTCGTTGACGGACCATTCGGGGCGCACCCAACCACCGTCGAGCCAAAGGATGTCGATATCCCCATAATGATGAGTAATCTCCTTGATCTGCCTGAAAGTGAAGTCCTTATATTTTTGGAAACGTTCCGGGTGTGCAGTAGGGTCGTAATTGACGTTGCGGTCGGGGGTGGCCCATTCGTGTGCCCAATAGTCGTCGCAATGCCAGTCAGGTTTGGAGAAGTAGAGCCCGGTCCAGAAGCCTTTTTCGCGGAAGGCGTTGACCACTGCGCCGGTGACATCCGCTTGGGGATTCGAGGAAAACGGGCAGGACGGATCGACGGTGGAATAGGAAGTCTCCTTGGTGTTGAACATGCAGAAGCCGTCGTGGTGTTTGGTGGTGAAGACCACGTATTTCATGCCGGCGTCCTTGGCGGCTTCAGCCCATTTCTCAGGGTCGAAGTGTTGGGGGTTGAAGGTTTTGTTAAGGTTTTGGTAATCGTGTTTGTATTGGTAGTAGTCGGCGCCATTGCGGTTGATCCAAGGCTCGTTGCAGATGGACCATGACTCGACCACTTCCCATTGGGCGTACATGCCCCAGTGCATCATGAATCCGAATTTCAGGTCTTGCCATTGATGGATACGATTGACAATCACTGGGTTATTTTCGGGTTGCTGGTCGTTTTGGGCGAAAGAGAACAGCGAGAAAACCGAAAGAATTGAAAGAAAAAGCGTTTTTTTGAACATCATCATAAATTATTAACGGTGGCAAAGATAACAAAAAAAACCACGACCACAGGGTGAGCTGTGAATCGTGGCTTCCTATGAAAAAGACGGTGACGGATTAAGCACCCATCATCGTCTTTACTTCCTTGGCTTTGACAGTATAGATATTGCCATTTTCGTCACAGAAGCACATCGTGCCGTTATGTCGGCTACGAAGGATCACGAGGCGTCGGAAAGAGAGGTCGAGGCCGGTCATCAGCATTTTGGTCAAATCGGAGACCTCATTCTTTTTAGCATTAACTTTTACGGTTGTCATATCTGTCTGATCTTTTTAAATTTCTCATCGTTATACACTTTCACCTCGTCGTAATTGCCTTCGGCGACCACTTCGCGTGGCACCACGGAGTTATCGACGAGGATAAAATAATCGACCACAGGCACATACAGCTTAAACAGGTTGCGGATGCCCATAGTATAGCGACGGCGGACAATATGTTCTTCGACATTGTGTCCGCCGTTTTTCACTCGTTCAGCCACACGTTGCAGGGCAAGCTCGGGGCTTTGGAGCCAAAAATAGAGTAAATGAGAGTGATAGCCCTTTTCGTGGGCTTTTTTCACGAGATCATGGTAGGATTTCGTAGCCAAAGTGGTCTCAATGGCGAAGTCCACGCCGTCGTTGATGTGCTTTTTGATTCGATGCAACATCAGACGCGCGGCAGCCACTTTCGCGCTGTCGGGATTGAACGGTGACAACCCTTTCGCAATCTCGTCGCAATTGACGAATTCACGGCATTGCAGCGTTTCAGGCAATACCGTCATTGATGCGGTGGTTTTACCCGCCCCATTACACCCTGATATAATATACAGGTTTGGCATGAAGTAAAAATCTCTCTCGTTTTCAAAAAAGTCGGGATGACAAGATTCGAACTTGCGGCCTCTTCGTCCCGAACGAAGCGCGCTACCGGGCTGCGCT
>CACZQL010000130.1 GCA_902783365.1 uncultured Bacteroidia bacterium
CTTGACGCTGATGAGTTTCGCCAGTTTCTTGTCGGTCAACTTTATCTCGTTGTCGTTCAAATACTCCTTGATGTCAGGGATTTCAGCGTCCAAACCTTCAAACACGCACTCTCCGTAGGTCTGGTACAGCCATTTCGAGAGTTCGAGTTCGCCGTTGTCGTAAAGCATCTCATCGATTTTCAGGGCGTTGAACTGACTCTTCAAACGCAACGGTCGCTCGATGGTGACGTTGTAGAAGCGAAAGTCGTCGCCATCGAAAATCTTGGAGGCCACCTTGTCGCCATCGGCTTCCTCTTCCACGAAGTCCATGTAGGCCTTCAAGATGGTCGAACGATGTTCGGTCGTGATGGTGCAGTTGCGTGAGCCTTGGTTTTTCCTCAGTTTCTCAAAGGCCTGCGAAGCGTCGATCAGTTGAACCTTTCCTTTGCGGTTTTCGGCTTTTTTGTTAGTGAGCAGCCAAACGTAGGTAGTGATGCCTGTGTTATAGAAGATGTTGTTCGGCAATTGGATGATGGCATCCACCAGGTCATTCTCAATCAGATAGCGACGGATGTTGCTCTCGCCACTACCCGCGTCACCCGTAAACAACGAAGAGCCATTATGAATGGAGGCGATACGGCTACCCTGTGGCTGGAATTCGAGCGGCTTCATTTTGTCCACCTCTTCGAGCATGAACAGCAGTTGTCCGTCGGACGTGCGGGGTGTGCTGTCGAGCAATTCCTCTTCGCCTGCAAAGTTGGTCAGAGGCAACTCAAAACGGTGGTCGAGAAGCATTTTCTCATGATAAATCTTCTCCTTATCTGTCTTCCACGACTTGCCGTAGGGCGGATTGGTAATCATGTAGCCAAACGACTTGTCGGAAAAAGCATTGTCGGTGATCGTATTGCCCAAATGCATTCCGCTGGGGTCAACGCCTTTGATGATCAGGTCCGACTTACAAATAGCGTAGGTCTCAGGGTTGATCTCGGTTCCCGAAAGTTGAATGGCCGCACTCCTGACACCAATATCCATCAGGTATTCGCGACTCTCGGTCAACATTCCTCCAGAGCCGCAGGCCGGATCATACAATGAGATAATCTTAGGAAGATGGTCTTTTACAGGTTCAAAAACGAGATGCGCCAACAACGAAATAGCGTCACGAGGCGTAAAGTGCTCTCCGGCCTCCTCGTTGTTCTCCTCATTGAAACGGCGAAGTAGTTCTTCAAACACCATTCCCATCCCGATGTTAGTCATCGCTGGTAGCATGATTCCATCAGGATCCTTCACCTCCTTATCAGTAAGATTGATGTGGGGGTCGGCAATCTTTTCGATGATCGACAATAGTCTGTCGTTATCAGCCAATTTACGCGCCTTGCTGTAATACTCGAAGTTTTTCAGCACATCGCGCACATTCTCGCTGAAGCCATTGAGATATTCAACGAAATTGTCATAAAGGATATCGTTGCTGTCAGAAGCTTGCGACTTCAACCGATTGAGGGTCCATTTGCTGGTATTGAAATAACTGAGTCCAGTGATGTCTTTCAACACCCCTTCGTCAACGTTATCCAATCCGCTTTCTTTGATTTCCTCTTCTACATCAGCCTTGGTGGGCTCGAGCAAGGCATCCAAACGACGCAACACCACCATCGGCAATATCACATCTCGATATTGGCCACGCAAAAATACATCCCGAAGCACATCATCGGCTATTGACCAAATAAAAGAAACTATTTGATTATGATTTATTTCCATAATCCAAGGGGCATTTGTATCTCTTTAAAATATTTGTCAAAAATAGATATTTTTACCCATTTTTTCCACTTTTTTTTGAAACATTTCCCCCTATATAGCTACAGTTTTATTTAATCAATACTAAAATATCATCAAATTTATAATTATCTTTGCAACGAATTAAATTTGATTTATTTATAACAATTTATCATTGCAAACAACGGACATAGAAAACATAATTCATGTCATCAGGAACCAACGGGTACCTTGAACGATTCAGATTCCAATTATCTGAAAATGAAACCATTGAACTAGTCACAAATTGTGACCGGTTATCAATCTTAAAACAATCCGCACCTTTCCGTATTTATTAATGCAACAGTTGTCCTAAGACTCCGCAAACTTTTTCAACGCCGTCTCATCCAACCTTTGCACCGTCCACTCGTCCAAAGGGAAGGCACCGATGCTGCGATAGACCTTCAACGCCGACTCGTTCCAGTCGAGGCATATCCACTCCATGCGACCACAGCGGCGCTCTACGGCGATGTTGGCCAAGTGTTTCAGCAAGGCTTTGCCATAGCCTCTGCCTCGTTTCTCGGGAAGGACGAAGAGATCTTCAAGATACAGGCCCTTGCGTCCCACAAAAGTGGAGAAATTGTGGAAAAACAAGGCAAAGCCTACCACCACACCGTCTTCCTCGGCAAAGACCACTTCGGCGGAATGTTCCACAAACAATGATTGAAACACGGTGGCCTCATCGGCCACCACTTCATCGGCGCATTTCTCGTAAACAGCCAATTTCTTAATGAACTCAAGGACAAGCCCTGCCTCTTCAGGCTTTGCCGGGCGGATGGTGAATGGGGGTATCATGTCTTGTTCGTGTTTGTTCATAGTAGTTTTTGCAAATATAAACAAAAAAAAAGAGACGGTACTCGCATACCGTCTCTTAAAAAAATCAAGCCTGTAAATTATTTCTCGACCTCTTTCTTGAGGCGTTCCGTCAGCATGGGGACGATCTTGTGCAGATCACCCACGATGCCAAGGTCGGCGACGCTGAAGATGGGGGCGAACTTGTCCTTGTTGATGGCGATGATGAAGTCGGACTCCTCCATACCAGCGAGGTGCTGGATGGCGCCGCTGATACCACAGGCCATGTAAAGGTTCGGGCGGACGGTCTTACCGGTCTGACCCACCTGACGGTCGTGAGGCATCACGCCATTGTCAACCATGGCACGGCTCGAAGAGACCACACCACCGATGACGTCGGCCAAAGCCTGGAGTTTGTCGAAACCTTCGCGGTTCTGGACACCACGGCCACCGGACACCAAAATCTTGGCATCGGCGATATCGACCACGGTCTTGTCCT
The DNA here is from genome assembly GCA_902783365.1 of uncultured Bacteroidia bacterium. Classification (GTDB taxonomy): domain Bacteria; phylum Bacteroidota; class Bacteroidia; order Bacteroidales; family F082; genus Limimorpha. The sequence goes on from CACZQL010000130.1 coordinate 3,077, forward strand.
CCTTGATGGTCTCCACCAATTTCACTTTGAACTTGCTGGTGTCGAACTTCGGCACGAATTCGGTGACCACACCGGCACGTCCCTCTTGGCGTTGACGCTTCTGCATCACGCCAGGACGCACGGTTGACATCTGCGGACGGGTGTTGGGGCAGATGATGGTGGCCATCAGGTTGCCACCGAAAGCGGGACGGGTCATACGGAATTGCAACTCACCATTGCTCTTCTCGTCGGCGACGACCTCCAACTTGGTGCAGTCGGCGGTCAGACCGGTCTTGAGGCGGGCGGCAATACGCGGAGCCATGTCACGACCAATGGTGGTGGCGCCGTAAAGCACGATGTTGGGGCAACGATCTTTGATGATTTGGTCAACGACTTGAGTGTATTGCTCACTCAGATAGTCCTTCAGCTCGGGGCAATCTGCAACGATGACTTCATCGGCACCAAACTCAATGAGTTTCTGAGCTTGATCCTTGATGCCACAGCCAAGCAACATAGCCACGACCTTCTGACCGAGAGCGTCGGCCAGGTCACGAGCCTTGCCTAAAAGTTCGAAAGCAACGGATTGGATGACACCTTCACGTTGTTCTGCGAAAACGAATACGTTTTTATAATCTTTCAATTCCATGGCTGTAACTTTTAGATGATGTGTTTTTCTTTCAGTTTGCTGACAATCAGCTCAACGGCTTCTTCCTCGCTCACTTCGTGCACCTCACCCGGGGCCTTCATGGCTTTCGGGAAGCTTTGGAACACCTTGGTGGGAGAACCGCTCAGTCCGAGCTTGGTCTCATCGTAGTCGATCTTATCGGCACCCCAGACCTCAAC
>CACZQL010000131.1 GCA_902783365.1 uncultured Bacteroidia bacterium
CACTGCCAGAGGTTACAGTGACAAATGATAACCAGACAGTATGTGCGGGTGATGCAATAGTAGCCATGGAAATAACCGCGACGAACGCAACGATAGCAAATGTGGAAGGTCTTCCAGCCGGAGTGACATGGAGCGGTACAATGATAAGCGGCACCCCGACAGAAAGCGGCACGTTCAATGTGACGGTTATGGTGGACAGCTACTATGGCTGCGGCATTGGAATGGCAGAATTAACAATCATAGTGAATCCGTTGCCAGAGGCCTACACCTTGGACATCACTGGATACGGCGACAGCGACGGAGGATGGAACCTGATTGCCTCACCATTGGCTGAAAGCATCGCAGCTACGGAAGTAGGCAACCTTGTGGCCGAAACTGCGTCGGATTTCGACCTCTACCGTTTCAACCAAGCCGCCAATATGGAATGGGAGAACTGGAAACAGGAAGAAAGCGAACACTATCACTTCAACCTCGAATCTGGTCAAGGATACCTCTATGCCAGCAAGGAAGACGTCACCCTCATCTTTACCGGCGAGCCTTACAGCGATAACGGCGAGGTCAGGCTGAGCAAAACCACTGGCGTTGACTTTGAAGGTTGGAACCTTGTGGGCAACCCGTTCAGCGATACGGCCTACATCGAACGTCCTTTCTACATCATGAATTCTTCCGGCAGTGAGATCATAGCCGCCGCTGATGTGGAGCAAAACAGCATCGCGCCCATGGAAGGTGTGTTCGTTATTGCCACCGAAGACGGTGAGACCCTGACCTTCACCACCGAGGCTCCCAGCAAGAGCGGCAAAGGCCTAGCCCTTAACCTCAGCCAAGGCCGCGGTGTCATCGACCGCGCCATTGTTCGCTTCGGCGAGGGTCAACAGTTGCCGAAGTTCCAACTGAGGGAGAGCAGCACCAAGGTCTATATTCCGCAGGACAACAAGGACTACGCCGTGGTGAACGTTGGTAGAGACGCAATGCATTGCGTATCTACGGAGATACCCGTCCATTTCAAGGCCAGGGAAAACGGCGTCTATACCTTGACCGTCTCCGAAACTTTCAGCTCTCAGCTTTCAGCTTTCAGCTACCTCCACCTGATCGACAACCTCACCGGCAACGACGTCGACCTGCTCGAAACCCAGAGCTACACCTTCGAAGCCAAAGTGACGGATTATGCCAGCCGCTTCAAGTTGGTGTTCGCCACTGGCACTGAAGGCAACGATGACTTCGCCTTCATCGACGCCGACGGCAATATCGTCATCAACGGAGATGGCATCGTCCAAATCATCGACATGCTTGGCCATGTCCTCGCCACCCGCGACGTCCATTCTGACTCCTGTCTTCTGTCTTCTGACTTCCTCTCTTCTGGCGTTTACGTGTTGCGGTTGATGAATGGAGACCAGGTGAAGACACAAAAGATTGTCATCAAATAACCCAAGGAAGGAATGATAGATTTTGTAAAACAGGAATTGTATCACTGAGCTTTTTTGTTGTTTTATTAAATATTACTTTATATTTTTGCATCTAAATATAAAGTTCACCAGCGACGACTTCAATTTGATTCTTGAATGTCATCAGGAGATGTATGGCCAGCGTCCCATACTGTTTCTCGATGAGATACAGAACATTGGGGGCTGGCAGAAGTTTGCCCGAAATCTGGCCGACAAGAAATACGGTGTCTTCATCACGGGCTCAAATGCCAAAATGCTGTCGAAGGAGATTATGTCTGAATTGGGAGGACGCTATCTCCCCACCGAGGTCTATCCCTTCGGTTTCAAGGAATACCTCTCCTTCACCGGCGTGGCGTTCGATGAACTGTCGCTGACTGCTACTGAGTCGAAGGCGCGCTTCATGAGGGCCTACAACGAATATTTCATTTGGGGCGGACTCCCCGAGGCCATCAACTTGCCCGTGAAAAGAAGCTACCTGTCGAGCGTGTTCCAGAAAATCTATTTAGGCGACATCGTGCAGCGCAACGGCATCTCCAACCCCAAACTGCTCCAGCTGATGATCAAGAAGATGGCCGAGAGCGTGATGCAACCCGTTTCCTACAACCGTATTTCAAGGATCCTGTCCAGCGTATCGGGAAAGATCAGCGTCCCCACGGTAGCGAACTATGTCGGGTTTTCGGAGGATGCCTGGCTGCTGCTCCGCTTGCGCAACATCGCCTCGGCCTTTGCCAAACGCGAAAGCGTCTGCAAGTACTATTTTATCGACAACGGGCTTCTGTCGCTGCAACTGTTGGACTGTGAGTCCATCCTGCTTGAGAATCAGGTGGCGCTGTCGCTCTTCCGCAAATACGGACACGACATGGACAACGAGCGTGTGTTCTTCTACAATGCCAACGTGGAAGTTGACTTCTATATGCCCGAAGACGAGCTGGCCGTGCAAGTTTGCTATTCATTGTCCGACCCGCAGACCTCTGACCGCGAAGTTGGTGCGCTCACCAAACTACCCAATGCCTATCCTTGCCGCCGACGCGTCATTGTGACTTACGACGAGGAAGGCACCCTAACCGATGCCCACGGTATTATTGAGATCGTTCCTTGTTGGAAGTGGTTGCTTGAAATCGAATCATGATGAAATTAGCGTTCCATCTAAATATAGAGTTTTTTTGAGTGGTTGACTTGCCCAGGGCAACGACGACTTCGTTGAATCACATCCCCATTCCCGCGCCTTGAGGGGCACCCTGCGAGTCATCAGCGCCCTGACGGGCACGCTGCTCGAGTTCCATCTTACCGAAGCGGAAGGTCACACCGACTGAGACGCTACGGCTGTTGTATTTGGAGCTGGAAATGGATTCCACGTATGGG
>CACZQL010000132.1 GCA_902783365.1 uncultured Bacteroidia bacterium
ACAGAGAAGTTAAGCCCGGCAGTGCCGATGATACTGCATCCGTGTGGGAAAGTAGGTCGCCGCCCACCCCTAATAAAAAAGCCCGCTTTCAGCGGGCTTTTTTAGTTGGCAGTTGGCAGTTAGCAGTTAGCAGTTTCCTTGATGCGCCCGCCAACTGCTAACTGCTAACTGCCAACTAAAAACTCCAAACATTTCTCAGGATCCACCAAAGCATTATCACCACCAACAAAGTCCAACAGGCAAAGCGGCTCGTCAATGCCCTCGATAACTTGCTGTCCCTCGGTGAGAATACTAATAATCCGGCATAGACTAAGGAGGGCGGCAACAGGTAATTGTACTGAATCCCCTCCCATATTTTGCCGTGCATAAAACAATACATCGCCCGCTGCGATCCGCAGCCAGGACACTCATATCCCGTCAACAATAAGAACGGACATCTCAACGCAAACCGACTTTGCTCAGGATTGTAATAACGGAAAAACAGGGCAGCCGCAATGACTCCCAATGCCAGCAGGATCCATTTGTACGGCATCCTCTTCATCGTCGGCAAATTCTCAGTTAGTAGTCTGCTAACGCTACAATGAAGGAGATGATGATCAGAATAAACCCAAACACCACGCTGAGGATCGTCCAACGTTTTGCCTTGTTGGAAGCATCGTTGGCGCTTAATTCATCCCCCTCATTCCAGTATTTATCGACTCTCGCCGCATTCACGATGGCAGGAATGCCAAAGGGCCAGCAACATAGTATGGTGACAATGATCGATAGGGCTAAGTAGTTGTTGGGTTTGGGCCCCGTGGGCTTCGGGTTAGGTGTGGAAGAATAGTTTTGCTGAGAGGCCGTTTGCTGACGCTGTTGCTGCTGGTTAATGTAATCCTGGAACGGAGTCTGCTGTTGCGACTGTTGTTGCTGTTGCGACTGCGATGAACTTGGTCTTGATTGAATAGGTTCGCCGCAAATCGTGCAGAACTTGCTTCTTTCTTCTACAGGCGCGCCACAATTGGTGCAATATCTTGTCATAATCAATGTGTTTGTAAAGCGCAAAAATACACTATTTTCCCCTAAAGTCAAGGGTTTATTTATTTTGCTGACGCCAATGAGAAAGGAGAATGCCTGCCGCCATGGAGGCGTTCAACGATTCGGTGACGCTGCCTGCGGCCCTGGGAATGGTGACGGGATGCGTGATGAGGGGTAGGATGGACTCACGGATGCCGTGCGACTCGCTGCCGATGACCAGCACGCCGTCTTCCCAACGTCCCATGCCGAAAAGGTTCTCTCCTTCCAACAGCGCGCCATACACGGCCTTGCCTTGCTGCTGTAGGTGCTGCACGTAGGCTTTCAAGTCTGTAGAGACAAGGTTCATCCTGAAAATAGAGCCCATGGTGGCTTGGATGACTTTGGGATTCCAGAATTCCACGCAGTCGTCGCTGCACACAATCTCGTTCACTCCGAACCATTCGGCGGTGCGGATGATGGTGCCCATGTTGCCTGGATTGGCGATGCCATCGAGAGCCAAGGTCAAGGGCGTGTCATGGAGCGAGGTGAGGTTTCTTTCGGGGATCTTGGCGGTGGCCAAGAGTCCCGGCGGGGTGGTCTGGCCACTCATCTGGGCCATCTGTGTCTCGGAGACCAGCTCCAAGCGAGGGTCATTGAGGGGATGCTCGTCGTTGAACCGTTCTGTGGCCAACAGGTGGCAGGTCTCAAAGGAGGAGCACAACAGCTCCTCTACCATTTTCCGCCCTTCCACGACGAAGAGTTGGTGCTCGTTGCGGTATTTTTGCTGCTTGAGCGACTGGATGAGTTTGACAGTGTTTTTCGTAATCATGCGGCAAAGATAATAAAAAAGAAGGCTGCTTCCAACGAAACAGCCTTCAGAATGGGGGATATGATAGCCTTATTCGGCGACCACTTCGAATTCGATTTCAGCCTGGACTTCCTTGTGGAGTTTGATCTTGGCCTTGTAGGTGCCGAGTTCTTTCACGGAGTCTTCGTTGATGACGATCTGTTTGCGGTCCACTTCGATGTTGCTGGCTTCCTTGATGGCGTTGGCGATCTGGATGGTGTTGACGGAGCCGAAGATCTTGCCGGTGGCGGCGGCTTTGGCGCCGATGGTGAGCTTCAGACCTTCCAATGCCTTGGCTTTTTCGAGGGCCTCTGACTTGATCTTTTCTTCCTTGTGGGCCTGTTGGCGGATTTCTTCGGCCAGCATCTTACGGTTTCTTTCCGTTGCCATGATGGCCATCTTGTTAGGGATCAAATAATTACGTGCGTAACCGTCTTTCACGGTGACGATTTCGTTCTTGTAGCCCAAGTTGGCGATGTCTTGTTTCAGAATAATATCCATTTCAAATCCTCCTATTATTTCAACATGTCAGCGACGAACGGCATGAGGGCAAGGTGACGAGCTCTCTTGATCGCCTGTGCAACTTTCTTTTGGTATTTCGTGGAAGTGCCGGTGATGCGGCGGGGCAGGATCTTGCCTTGCTCGTTCACAAACTTCAGCAAAAAGTCGGCGTCTTTGTAATCGATATACTTGATGCGGTTCTTTTTGAAGCGGCAATATTTCTTTCTCTTGGTATCGACTGCGATGGGAGTCAAATATTTGATATCGTTGTTTGCTTGTTGTGCCATTTCTGTAGTGATTTATGTGTTCGACAATGGATTAGGCTTCTTGGGCTTCGGCTTTCTCCTGGGCTTTTCTGCGTTTCTTCTCGTTGTAAGCGACAGCGTGCTTGTCGAGTTTCACCGTCAGGAAACGAAGGATGCGCTCGTCACGCTTCAGTTCGGTCTCAAGGTCGGCAATGACGTCGCCCTCGGCTTTGTACTCGATCAGCTGATAAAAGCCTGTCGATTTCTTTTGGATTGGGTAGGCCAGCTTGCGCATACCCCAGTGCTCTTCATGAACGATCTCAGCGCCAGCTTTGGCGAGATGATCCTCAAATTTCTTTACCGCTTCCTTCATCTGATCTTCAGACAAAACGGGAGTAACAATGAAAACGGTTTCGTACTGATTCATAATTTACTGATAATTAATGTTTTATAATATTTTACCTTGCTTCGAAAAGCGAGTGCAAAGATAATGCTTTTTCCTTAAAAAACAAGTGGTTAGGAAAGTTTTTTTATTTTTTGTAAAGTTCCATCACCGTCATGTCGGTCCACTCGGTGGGTTGCAGTTTGCTGTCGGTCATGGTGGCGTCAAGGGTGGTGACGCGTCCCGCCAGGGCTTGCTCCACGAATCCGCAGAAGAAATCAACCGAGCCGGGCAGCCATGAAGCCACCTCATGGCCGATGCCTTCAAAACGGACAATCCAATGGGGAATGTCTTGGCGGCGCATGGCCTTCGACACCTGGTTGGCGCCAAACAGTTTCGGGTGGCCGGGAATGCCGAAGCTGTTGTAGGTCACGATTTTGTCCTTCGTGCCATGCATCAGCAAAGTCGGGGCGGGGGCGGTATTGTATTTCAGGTCTTTTTTACGGCACATCACTCCGCCGGAGTAAGGTACTACCGCGGCGGGTTTCCAGCCTTCAGGCAACACCGAAGCTTGGGATAAAGCATTGACGCGGCAGTAGTCCAGCTGCAACACTGTGATGGCACCTGCAGAGCATCCTTCCAACACCATCTTGGCCGGGTCAATGTCGAGCTCTTCGGCATGGGCGCATACCCATGCCACCGCCGCGGCACAGTCCTCCGTGGCGATGTCGATGGCATATTGGAAGAGCTTGTCCAACTTGGTCAATTTGCTGTATTCCTCCACCTTAGCTTTGTCTTTCAGGCCCAGTCGGTAGTCGATGCTGATGACGGTATAGCCGCGCTCAACCAGCAGCTCGGCAGTCTTTCGCTGCAATTTGTCGTCGCGTGTCCCGCTGAAGAACCCGCCGCCGAACACCGTCAACACCGAGGCTTTGTCAGCGCGTGGTGCTGTGGGGCGGTAAACATCGAGGTAGAGGGTGGAGTCACGTTCCGCAAATGGATAAGTGGTCTTCTCTTGCGCCATCAAGGCGGTTCCTCCGAGCCATAGAAGGAGGAGCAAGCATAAAAAGCGTTTAGTTTTCATAGGATGCTAGGATTATGAGTTGAAACATTGGATCATTTGCTGGAGCATGAATTCCGCGGCATGGCCGTCGCCGAAGATCTCGGGGAAATTGGTGGGAGGTTGCCTCAGGTAGCCGCGGCTGGCCTCGAGGATGCTCGTTTTGTCGGCGTCTGTCAGGGTGCCGGTGCCAGCCTGCACAATCTCCACCCATTCGGTCTCGGGCCGGAGGATCACGCAGGGTTTTTGGAAGAAGTAAGACTCCTTTTGGACGCCGCCGGAGTCGGTCATCACCAAACTGGCGTGCCGTTCCAACTGCACCATCTCCAGGAACGAAACGGGGTCGGTGGTCCTGAGGTTTTCGGAATGGAACAGCTTTTCTGCCTTCTGAGGTTCCACCAACTGGCCGATCATCTTCCGGGTACGTGGGTGCAGGGGTAGTACCACGGGCATTTCTTCGGCGATTTCCAGGAGGGCGTCGAGGATGCTGTTGAGCCTTTCGGGATGGTCGGTGTTGCTGTCGCGGTGCAGGGTGGCCAGCACAAAGGGCTTCCCTAGGAGTTGCAGGCGTTGCAGCACATCGGTTTTCTCCTCAGCGATTTTGGAGAAATACAAGCTGTTGTCGTACATGATGTCGCCACACAGGAACACCTTGGGATTGTCGATGCTGTAAGGGCCTTCGTTGTTGAGGCGGAAGCCTTCCTTGGCCAGGTTGTCAACGCCGGCCTGGGTGGGGCTGAAGAGCAGGGTGGAGCAGTGGTCGCACACGATGCGGTTGATCTCTTCGGGCATGCTTTTGTTGAACGACCGCAGTCCGGCCTCGATATGGACGATGGGCACGTGGATTTTGGCCGCGGCCACGGCACCGGCGAGGGTGGAGTTGGTGTCGCCGTAAAGCACCAGGCAGTCGGGACGTTCTTCAAGGAGGATCCGCTCGATGCCTTCGGTCATCTTGGCGGTCTGGACGCCGTGGGAGGCTGAACCCACCTGAAGGTTGTAGTCGGGCTTGGGGATGCCCAACTCGTCGAAGAACACTTGCGACATGTTTTCGTCGTAGTGTTGCCCGGTGTGGACGATGGTTTCGTGGATTTGTTTTTGATAAGAGGTGCGGATGGCCCTGCTCAAGGCGGCTGCCTTGATGATCTGGGGGCGGGCTCCGATGACGGTGACGATGTTCATTGGGTGGTTGTTGTTAGTTCATGAGTCCGTTCTCGGCGAAGCTGAAGTAGCATTCGTCGCCGATGATGATATGGTCTATTACTTTGATATCGAGTACTTTGCCGGCCATGGTCAATTGTTTGGTGAGCTTGATGTCGTCGGTGCTTGGCTTGGCGACACCGGAGGGATGGTTGTGGCAAAGCACGATGGCGGTGGCTTCTTTGAGCAGGGCGTTTTTGAAGATGACTTTGGGGTCGGCGGAGGTGGAGGTGATGCCTCCGGAGCTGATCCGCTCGGTTTTGATCACCTTGTTGCCTTGGTTCAGATAGCACACGAGGAAGCTCTCGGTGGAAGGGTTGTCGATGAAAGGCAGGAAACAGTCGTAGGCGTCCTTGCTGTTGCTGATGAAAGGGCGCTCTTCGGGGGCGGTGAGGCGGCATCGCCGGCCCAATTCGATGGCGGCCAAGATGCTGATGGCCTTGGCCTCTCCGATGCCCGGATGGCGGGTGAGCTCCTCGACGCTGAGCTTGGAGAGGGTGCCGAGGCTGTCGTTGGTGGCGCTCAGCACCTCACGCGCCAGCTCCACTGCCGACATGCCGCCATGCCCCGATCCAATCAGGATGGCGATGAGTTCCGCGTTGCTGAGTGTCCCTTTGCCTTTGGCAATCATTTTCTCTCTCGGACGATCGTCGATCGCCCAGTCTTTAATGGTTTTACGTGCGGTTCTTGTCATATTGGGATATGGTTTGGAAAACGGGCGCAAGTTACAAAAAACTCGATATTCCAAACCAAAAAACCTCCCCTAAAATTTTAGGGGAGGTCAAAAAAACTATGATCTCTACTATGATTAAAGTTTAGCGGTGAATTTCGACAGCTTCGACTTCAGGTTACCAGCCTTGTTCTTGTGGATGATGCCACGTTTGGCCACCTTGTCGATAATCTTGTACATTCTGGGAAGCTGGTTCTCAGCTTCTGACTTGTCTGTGATGGTTCTGAACTTCCTGACCTCGTTACGCATCGACTTGGCGTAGTAACGATTGTGCAGACGTCTTTTTTCGGTTTGACGAATTCTCTTGAGTGAAGATTTGTGATTTGCCATATCTCTTTATCTGATTATTTTCTTCTTACATTCTTCAAAATCGGGATGCAAAAATACAACTTTTATTGATACGATAGTCCTTCTCTTTGATTTTTTTTTAAACTATGCCGACAAAGGCCATTCTGTCTTCATTGTTATTGTTGATTATCTCGTTGATATTCACGTCGATAAAGCTGTTTTTGAGAATGTTTTTCCCTTGGATTTGGATGGGGATGTAATGCTCTCCGTACCCTCTTGCGAGTCCTTTTGAGTCGATTCTCTCCACCAAAAGCCGTTGTTTTTTGCCCTTCATTTGCTCGAAATACTTGGCTTTGTTTTCCAAGGAGATGCTTCTCATCACCTCACTGCGTTCTGTTTTGACGGTTTCGGGCACTTGGTCGGGCATGACGGCGGCTTTGGTGCCGGTGCGTTTGGAGTATTTAAAGGTGTGGATGTGGCTGAACCCCATCTCTCGGGCGAAGTCGCAGCTCTCTTGGAAGGTCTGGTCGGTCTCGCCCGGGAAGCCTACGATGATGTCGGTGGTGAGGTTGAAGTCGGGGTTGAAGGTCTTGATGCGTTCCACCATGTCGCGGTATTGGGCGGCGGTGTAAAATCGGTGCATCCGTTTCAGGGTGTCTTCGGAGCCGCTTTGCAGGCATACGTGCATGTGAGGTGCCAGCTTTTCGTGTTGGAAGAGTTGCAGGAAACGGTCACTGAACTGGTCAGGTTCGATGGAGGAGACCCTCACCCGGAAGTCACCTTCTATATTAATAATGTGTTCCACCAAGGTTTCAAAACCAGTTTCCCCGTCGCGATAGCGTCCCAGGTTGACGCCTGTGAGCACGATTTCCTTGAAGCCGTGGTCAACCACTTTTCGGATGTTATTGTAGATGTCTTCTGCCGGGCGGCTGGTGGAGCGTCCCCTGACCATGGGGATGATGCAGTAGGAGCAGAAGTTGTTGCATCCGTCGTGGATTTTGATGAGGCTTCGGGTGTGGAAGGTGTCGAAGGCGGGTTGGTAGCTGAAGAGGTCGCGGTCGTAGCCTTCGGGGTCGCTGTGGCCCTGTTTGAAATGCTCGTCAACGATGTCGTAGATGGCGGCTTTGCGCTCGTTATCAATCACATAGTCGGCGATGCCTTCCTTCAATAGCTCTTCTTTGCGGTGGTTGACCATGCATCCGGTGACCACCAACAGGGCATGAGGATTTTTTCTCCTGATCTGATGGATGGCCTGGCGGCATTTCTGGTCGCTGGTGTTGGTGACGGTACAGGTGTTCACCACCACCACGTCGGCTTCCTGCTCGGCACTCACCACCTCGTACCCTTCTTTCTTGAATCTCGAAGCCAGTGCGTCGGTCTCATACAGGTTCACCCTGCACCCCAATGTCTTGAATCCTATTTTTTTCAATTTGCAATTTGCAGTTTGCAGTTGTCAGTTTTCAGTTATCAGTTTTCCTTCGATGGATAGTGGTGAGGCCGAGGTGACCTTTACTTTGACGATCTGACCGATGAGGCTTTCGTCGGTGGAGGCGAAGCGAATCACGATTTTTCCTTCGGTATGTCCGGCGAGGTAGCCGTTCTTGCGGTCGAATTGTTCCACCAGCATTTTCACGGTGGTGCCGACGAGGGCCTTATTATATAATAAGGAATGTTTCATGAGTTCTTCGGTGAGGCGGTGGTAACGCTGGCGTTTCACTTCCTTGGGCACATCGTCTTCCCATTTGGAGGCCACGGCGCCTTCGCGCACGCTGTACTGGGCGATGAACGCCATGTTGAACTTGAATTCCTCCATGGCCTTGCGGGTATTTTCAAACTCCTCCTCGGTTTCGTGGGTGAAGCCTACGATGATGTCAGTGAAGAGGGTGGCTGTCGGGAGCTTCTCGCGGATGGTGTGGATGATGTGGCGGTAACGTTCCAGGTCGTGATGTCGGTTCATGCGTTTCAGCATGTTGTTGTCGCCACTCTGGATGGGTAGGTGGATTTGTTTCCCGAGGCAGTCGTATTGGGCCATCACCTCGATGATCTCGTCCTCCATGTCGCGGGGGTGGGGCGCGGTGTAATACACCCAAAACTCCTTGCCGGAGGTCTTCCCGTATTCGCCGATGCGGCGCAGCAACTCGGCGAAGTTAATCTCCTCGCCTTTTTTGTCCAACCCATACGAGTTGACATTCTGTCCCAAGAGGGTGATGCTCTTGTAGCCCTTGTCCACCAGCTCCTTGAGTTCTTGCAGGATCTCTTCCGACGACCTCGACACCTCGCGGCCGCGGGTATAAGGCACTGCGCAGTAGGTACAGAAGTTGTTGCAGCCGTTTTGGATGGGGATGAAGGCCTCGAAATTGGAGGCGCGCATCGGGCAGATCTCCCAAAAGCGGTCCATGTTGGCGGAGGGGTTCACCTCGCTCATGACGGTGGGCATGACCACGCCGTATTGCCGGATGCGGTTGGGCAGGTCGGGCAGCTCGTTCATGGTGAACACCAGGTCGAAGAGCTTCAGAAACCTCACCCGGTCGGCGGGAAGGATGCAACCCGACACAAAGGTGATGACATTGCGGCGGTTTTTCATGGCGTTCCATTTCTCGATACGGCCATACACCTTGTCGATGCCTTTCTGCCGCACCGAACATGCGATGATGCCCAGGATGTTGGCCTCTTCTTCGTTGTCGGTGGGCTCGAACCCCATGCCTTGCAGCACGGTGCGCACCCGCTCCGTGTCACTGAGGTTCATCTGGCAGCCGAAGGGAAGGAGATAATATTTCATTTTTTATGATATGTTTATGGTATAAGTATATGTGTGCTGTGCTGGTTGTGATGGGGTGTTTTTGGGCTCTTGGGTGGGCACGTAGGTGTAGGTGACTTGTTGGGTGGCTTCTTTCAGGGAGAAGCGGATGTTGATATGAAAGGAGGTTTTGACGCGGAGGTTCATGTTTTTGGGGCGTCCGTAATGGAGGGTCCGCACCAGCCGGAGGGCTTCCTTGTCGCAGGAAGGGGAGAGGGAGCGGACGATTTTGGCATCGGAGACCTCGCCTTTGTCGTTCACTTCGTACCACACCCTGACGATGCCTTCCACTTTTTGTTCCAGGGCGTCTTCGGGGTATTGCAGGTGTTCGCTGACGTATTTCATCAAGGCGCTTTTCCCGCCGGGGTATTCGGCGCGGTGAATAAACCGTTTCTCTTTATGGTTGTCGTTCATTCGTAGATCAGGTTAAGGATGTCGTTGGTGATGGGGTTGTCACTAAAGGGCCGTTGATGGAGGGGTTGGCCTTGGAGCAGGGTCTCGGTCAGGTGGATGATGTCGGTGTCGAGGCAGTCGGAGGCGATGGCAACGTGTTGGAGGGTGCCTTGGCTTTCGTCAATATCGATCTGGAGTTCAACGCCGCCCCAGGGGAATTGTTGTTTTTTGGTGGCCTTAAAGTGCTCCCATTTCCTGTAGAGATAGTCGTGGGAGGAGATGCGTCTTGCGGTGTTTTTGACTTCATCCAGGGAGGCAAGGGATTCGAAGTCAATGGATTCAGCATTGATTCCATATACTTTCTCGAAGGCATCTTTCAAAGGTGTGACGATGTTTTCCGAGGTGATGTCGGCCAGTTCGGAGAGGTTTACCACGCGGCTGGCCACGGACTTCACGCCGTGTTTTTGCAGCTTGGCTTTGTTGACGGTGAGGTAGCGTTGCATCATCTCGCTGTCGGTCTTGATGAGGATGGTGCCGTGGTGCAGGTTGTTTTGGGAGCCGTTGAAGAAGGCGTTGCCGGAGAATTTCCTGTCAAGGCAGAGGAGGTCGTTGCGGCCCGAGATGGTGGCTTCCAGTCCGAAGTGGCGCAAGGCTTCTTGGATGACGGATTGTTGTTTGCGCACGTCGTAGTCTTTTTTGTCGGCGATGAAGGAGAAGTTGAGGTTGCCGAGGTCGTGATACACGGCGCCGCCGCCGGTTCTTCTCCGCATCAGGTGTCCTCCATCATCGGTGAGACGTCTCACGTCGCATTCGGCGAAGGGGTTTTGGTTGAGGCCGACGACCACGGTTCGCTCGTTTTTCCAAAGGTACATCGTGACCATTCCATCTTCCTGATGGTCAGTGAGGTAAGTCTCCACGGCCAGGTTCAGGTAAGGGTCAAATTGATTGCTTATGACGACGTTGGTTTTCATGCGGCAAAGATATAAAAAAGGACACAAAACCCGGATTGTTTTGCTTTTTCATTGTAAAGTATTCCTGCGTTTCCGACTTCAGGATGCGACTGGTTTGCACAAGAAAGGATTGGAGGCGGTGAGGCGCTACACCAACATGACGCTACAAGATTGATTCGGGCTGATGTGCTACGCTTTCAGTCAACCGATTTATGCTGTTGACAGTAACCTGAATGTCATAGAGGCAAAGACTGACACCGTGGACGAGTTGCAGCGCAAGGCGGACGTGCTGAAGGCGAGGATATTGGAGAGGACGGCCACGATGCCCCCCGTTGACAACCTGAAGGCTTGGGCTAATGCGATGGCGGAGCAATCTGCCTTTTTTTTTCGTGGAGCTCACTCGTCTGTGGTGAAAAAAATATACTTTTTATGCTATATTTTCGGAAAAAGTGCTATCTTCGCATCGTGATTACTAATTAAAAAACACGAGATATGGCAAATGCAATCATCGAAGAAGTGAAGCAGACCGAGAACGCGGGTTTGTTCACCATACGTTTCGAGGGACAGACG
>CACZQL010000133.1 GCA_902783365.1 uncultured Bacteroidia bacterium
CCAGGGCGTTGCCCTGGGCTGATAGCTGTTGGCCTTTCAGGCCGCCGTTCCCCCTTCCTATCACTCCACTTGCGAAACTTGAATAAATTATATACGTGGTACCCTTACATGACCCATGGCTGCAATGTGATTTAAAATTAGATTTTTCAAATATTATAAAAGATTATTGCTATTAATCTTGAAATTTCTATATTTGCAAAAAATTTTGGAATGAAGCAAATTAAGGATATGTCGAATGCCGAGTTGGTCTCCATGTTGGGTGAGCGGTACAAGGACTATCGGATTCAGATGGGGAAATCACAGAAGGAGGTAGCTGAGTTCAGTGGCGTCAGCGTTTTTACTGTGAGCCAGTTTGAGAATGGCTCTGCCCGGAACATCACACTTGACTCGCTTTTCCGGATGTTGCGATCCATTGGGATGATTGATATGGTTGACAGACTTCTGGAACCCTTGCCGCCTAGTCCAGTGGCCATGGCGAAGCTGAACAAGGAACATCGAGAGCGGGTTTATAAACCGAGGAGGAAAACTGACGCTCTATCCTTCCGCCGACAGTTATGAGAGTTTCTTGTATGTGGTTAGGACGCTTGGATTGGGTTATCAAGATATACTTGAGGCTTTCAGAAGGATGGCGTTTAATGTGATTGCCCATAATGTGGATGATCATGCCAAGAACTTCTCTTTCTTGATGGATCGCAAAGGGCAATGGAGCTTGGCTCCGGCATACGACTTGACTTTCAGTGTGGATTTGGAGGCCATGCCGTTTGAAAACTTTCATGCTTTCAGCGTGAACTCCAAGGTGAGCGACATCTCCGATGAAGATATGCTTGAGGTGGCATTGAACTTTGATCTAAAAAAGGGTGACGTTCTTAAAGTGCTTGATGAAGTGCGGTCATCTGTGCGTATGTTTCCTGAAATAGCCCAAAGGAATGAGGTGCCTGAATATTGGATTGAAAAGGTTGGCACTTATCTGCGGAGCAGTAAGGAGTGACAAATAATATGTAATTGTTAAATTTTTGTCATGTATTTAGGTCGGCGAATTAAGCGAATTAAACGAATTTTCTATTAGTAAGAAATAATTCGCTTAATTCGCTTAATTCGCCGACTAAACAAATTCACTTAATTCGCCGGACTACCCAGAAAAATGACTACCTTTGCCCTCACAACCCTTTTGAATACCATGAAACGAAGTCCCATAATCCTCCTGGTCGCCGCCTTCGCGATGATGATTTGCGGCTCAGGCTGCGGAAACCATCCCCATCATACCCCTTCCCAGGATTCGGGAAGTGCCCAGGAACTCATCACCGATACCCTCATGGAAACAAGTGAGGAAGTCACCGCCCCAACCTTGCCGACAGACAACGAGACGGACATCGCCTTCCAAATCTTCCAGAGAATCCCTCGCGCCGACCTCGATTACAAATTCCACGACAAGACCTACACCTGCCCCGAAGACTGTGCCCGCACCCTCACCCTCTATGAAGAAGACACCACCAACGGACTGAACTCCGACCGACTTTCCGTGACCTGCTTCCCACACGACGACGGAGGCTGGGTCGCCGTGCTATGCGACTACGGTTGCTTCGACATCTGCTCCTTTAACCTCGGCAAAGCCTACCTATATAAAGATGGTGAGCTCCACGAAGCACCGGAACTTATCCCCATGCCCCCTTTCGAAGGCAAAGTGCTCGCCCCCATCTTCTACGTGCATTCTTGTGACACTGCGGGTCTCGTCGCTTACGTGACAGGACTCCAAAACAATGAGTTCGGTGAACCCCTTTTGTCCCAAGAAACCCATTACGCATGGAACGGACGCCGGTTTGTCATCGACTCCGAACTGTCGTGCGACATGGATGCCTTGTATGAGGCCCTCTTCAACAATGGGGAGGAAAAAGAACGACAGGAATATTACCAAAACTGGTCGTTTACAGTCTCGAAAAACCAGCTTCATGGCGTTGTAAAATCACTTCCAGCCCAGATGGACGCCCTCCACGGCACCCTTGATGTGCATTGCTATCCCCTGAACGAAGGAGGATTTAGGGTCTATCTGTTCGAAAACACCGCGTCGGATGCCGAAGGTGCCTACATCCATCTCGAAGCTTGCGACTTCATCGACCATCTCCTGTACTGGAAAGACCCTGGCTTGGGACTTTCCGACGACGAGATACTGTCGGTGACTTTCGGGGAGAAAACCCTGCAAGTCACCACCAAAGCCCCCAACGGGATCGGAACCCAAGCCACCGAATTCTTCTGGAATGGCGAACAAATGAGAAAATAAATTCCTACAGCAGGGCGTGTCAATTTTTTTTCGTACCTTTGCGCCCCATGAAGAATATCCGCAATTTTTGCATCATCGCCCATATCGACCACGGGAAATCGACCCTGGCCGACCGACTGCTGGAGCTCACCAAGACCGTGAGCGAGAAAGAACTCGTTGACCAAGTGCTCGACGACATGGACCTCGAACGCGAACGAGGCATCACCATCAAGAGCCACGCCATCCAGATGAAATACGAGTGCCAGGGTGAGGTCTATACCCTCAACCTCATCGACACCCCAGGCCACGTGGACTTCTCCTACGAGGTGTCGCGCTCCATCGCCGCCTGCGAAGGCGCCCTCCTCGTCGTCGATGCCACACAAGGCATCCAGGCACAAACCATCTCCAACCTCTACATGGCCCTCGAACACGACCTCGAGATCATCCCCGTGATGAACAAGATCGACATGGACAGCGCCATGGTTGATGTGGTGGAGGATCAGATTGTCGATATGCTCGGCTGCGACCCCTCCGACATCCTCAAGGTGAGCGCCAAGACCGGCGAAGGCGTCCCCGCCATCCTCGACGCCATCGTGGAACGTGTCCCCGCCCCCAAAGGCGACCCCGACGCTCCCCTCCAAGCCCTCATCTTCGACTCGGTGTTCAACTCCTACCGCGGCATCATCGCCTACTTCCGCATCGTCAACGGCACCCTCCATACCAACGACCTCGTTAAATTCTTCGCCACCGGCAAGGAATACAACGCCGACGAAATCGGGGTGCTGCAACTCCGTCAGGTGCCCACCAAAGAACTCTCCGCCGGCAACGTGGGCTACATCATCTCCGGCATCAAGACCTCCAAGGAAGTCAAGGTGGGCGACACCATCACCCACGTGGAACGCCCCTGCGACCAACCTGTCGCCGGCTTCGAGAACGTCAAACCCATGCTCTTCGCCGGTATCTACCCCGTCGATGCCGACGACTATGAGGAACTGCGGGCCTCCCTCGAGAAACTCCAACTCAACGACGCCTCCCTCGTGTGGGAACCCGAGTCGTCAGCCGCCCTCGGCTTCGGCTTCCGCTGCGGCTTCCTCGGACTCCTCCACATGGAGATCATCCAGGAACGCCTCGACCGCGAGTTCGACATGGATGTCATCACCACCGTGCCCAACGTGTCGTTCAAATGCTTCAAGACCGACGGCGAGATGATCGAAGTGCACAACCCCAGCGGCCTCCCCGAAGTGACCAAGATCCACCATATCGAGGAACCCTACATCATCGCCCAAATCATCTCCAAGAACGAGTTCACCGGTCCCATCATGACCCTATGCATCGAGAAACGAGGCATCCTCAAAAACCAAGTCTATCTCTCCACCGACCGCGTGGAACTGACCTTCCAGATGCCGCTGAGCGAAATCGTGTTCGACTTCTACGACAAGCTCAAGTCCATCTCCAAAGGCTACGCCTCCTTCGACTATCACATCGCAGGATACCAGGAAGCTAGCCTCGTGAAACTCGACATCATGCTCAACGGCGAGTCGGTCGATGCCCTCTCCACCCTCATCCACCGCGACCACGCCTACGAGTTCGGTCGCCGGATGTGCGAGAAACTCAAAGAACTCATCCCAAGACACCAGTTCGACATCGCCATCCAGGCCGCCATCGGAGCCAAAATCATCGCCCGCGAAACCGTCCGACAAGTGCGTAAGGACGTGACCGCCAAGTGCTACGGCGGCGACGTGTCCCGTAAACGCAAGCTGCTCGAGAAACAGAAAGCCGGCAAGAAACGTATGCGCCAAATCGGCAACGTGGAAGTGCCGCAGTCGGCCTTCCTCGCCGTGCTGAAACTCGATTGACAAGCTGTTGAACCAAACCATTTTTAACCATTATTATGTATATGAAAGAGCCATTATTATATCAAATTGCTTTGACTTTGCTGCCAGGCATTGGCGACATCAGCGGAAAGAAATTTGTGGCCTATTGCGGTAGCGCGGAAGCCATCTTCAAGGAGTCGCGCGCCGCCTTGCAGCGCATCGCCGGTCTCCGTGAGGCCACCCTGGAGGCCATCAGCCATCCTAAGGCACTGCTCGACCGTGCCGAGCAAGAACTGCTCTTCGCGGAGAAAAACGGCATCCGCCCCTTGTTTTATCAAGACCCCGACTACCCCAGGCGACTGTTGCAGTGCGACGACGCCCCTTTGATGTTGTACTACAAAGGCAACGTGAACCTCAACGCCCCACGGGTCGTGGCCATCGTGGGCACCCGCAACGTCACCGACTACGGAAAAGAAAACTGCGCCCGTCTGGTGGCGGAGTTGGTGCAGGACAATGTGTTGATCGTCAGTGGACTGGCTTACGGGGTCGATACGGTGGCGCATCGCTCGGCGGTGCAACATGGCATCCCCACGGTGGGGGTGATGGGCAACGGGATGCAGGTCATCTATCCCGCCACCAATAAGAAGCTGGCCTCGGAGATGCTGCTGAACGGAGGACTCCTCACCGAGTGCATGAGCGGCACCCAGCCCGACCGGGAGAACTTCCCGCGGAGGAACCGCATCATCGCCGGCATGGCCGACGCCGTGGTGGTCGTCGAGTCCGCCTTGAAGGGCGGCTCCCTCATCACCGCCGACCTCGCCAATTCCTACAGCCGGGATGTGTTCGCCTATCCCGGGCGGGTGATGGACCTCTTCAGCCAGGGCTGCAACTACCTCATCCGTACCCAGCGCGCCCACCTCATGGAGAGTGCCGCCAACCTCCGCTATGTGATGCGCTGGGATCCCCAACAGACGCCCACATCCACCCAAACCTCGCTCTTCCGGGAGTTTACCGAAGAAGAAAAACGCATCATGAGCCTCTTCGAGAACCAACAGATAGTCGCCCTCGACGACCTTATCGTCAAAACCGAACTCTCCACCACCAAGTTGGCGAACCTGCTCCTCAACCTCGAGTTCGACGGCATCTTGATGGCCCTTCCAGGCAAACGATACCAACGGTGTTATTAATGCGGAATTCGGAATGCGGGATGCGGAATAGCCTGTTGGAGAACATTATTCCGCATTCCGCATTCCGCATTCCGCATTATTTCTTATCTTTGCAGGCGAAATGAAAGGAACGGTCATTAAGTCAACGGGTAGCTGGTACCTCGTCATCGACGGGGAAGGGAGGTCGTGGGAATGCCGTCTCCGGGGCAAGATACGCCTCGACGGACTGCGGTCCACCAACCCCGTGGCCGTGGGCGACAAAGTGGTGTTCGAGCAGGAACCGGGCAAGGACACCGGAGTCATCAAAAGCATCGAGACCCGCAACAACGTCATTGTCCGCAAGTCGGTCAACCTGAGCAAAGCCTCCCATATCATCGCCTCCAACGTCGATCTCGCCGTCATCGTGGCCACCATCGCCCAGCCGAGGACCTCCACCGGGTTCATCGACCGGTTCATGGTGACCGCCGAAGCCTACCACATCCCCGTCGCCCTGGTGTTCAACAAATGCGACCTCTACACCGACGACCAGATAGGGGAGATGGCTGTGTTGATGGAATACTACTCCGGCATCGGCTACACCTCGTTCGGAGTCTCGGCCAAGACCGGATTCCAAATAGAGCGGCTGCGGGCGCTGATGCAAGGCAAGACCTGCCTCTTCGCCGGCCACTCCGGCGTGGGCAAGTCGGCACTGGTCAACGCCCTCGACCCCACCAAAGACCTCCGCATCGGAGCCATCTCCTCGGTCCATAACAAAGGGATGCACACCACCACCTTCGCCGAGATGCACCACCTCGACTTCGGCGCTTGGATTGTCGATACCCCGGGCATCAAGGAGTTCGCGCTCTACGACTTGGAGAAAGAGACTTTGGCGCAGCGTTTCCCCGAGATGAGAGACCTGATGAGCGAGTGCCGCTTCGCCAACTGCACCCACACCCATGAGCCGGGCTGCGCGGTGAAAACCGCCGTTGAAGAAGGCCTTGTCGCCGACTGGCGGTATAACAACTATTTGAGAATGTACAATAATGAAGACTGGAGCTATGGAGCTGACGATGAATGAACTGATGTTGAAGCAATTGGAGACGGAGCAGGCCTGTCTCATCCAATTGGAGATGGGCACTTACGACTACAGCCTCTCCGAGATTGCCCGTATTGTGGAAGGGGAGGACGCCAAGGTGATAAGCCTCGCCGTGGAGGAGGTCCCAGAGGACCCCGGCAGGCTGATGGTGAGCCTGTTGGTGAACCGGCCCGACTGCGCCTCCGTTGTCCAGGCATTCTATCGATACAATTATAATGTGGTGCGCACTTACAGTTCGCCCGACGAGCAAGACGACCTGCGCGACCGTTACTCCCTGCTCATGAGATATCTGAACGTTTAAAAACACCACACGATGAGAATTGCGATTTTTGGGAAGACCCTCTCCGCGGAGAACAAGCCTTATATGACCAGACTCTTTGAGGAACTCCAGCGCCATGGCGCCGAGGTAACCGTTTACAAGCCTTTCTGGGAACTTGTGGCCGACTGCTGTCCCCAGGGGCTTGCGTGCAGCGCCTTCTCCCATCATCAGGAGCTGAAGGCCGACATGCTCTTCTCCATCGGTGGCGACGGCACCATCCTCGACACGGTGCCCCTCCTTGGCGACTCGGGCATTCCCGTGCTAGGCATCAACATGGGACGGCTCGGCTTCCTCTCCAGCGTGGCCAAAGACGAGATTGCCAAGGCGATCCAGGTCGTGGCGGAAGGCCGCTTCACCACGGAGCGCCGTACCCTTTTAGAACTGGTGTCGCCTCAAGGCGTGTTTCCCGGCGGAGTGAACTATGCCCTCAACGAAATCAACATCATCCGCAATCCCGAGCATTCCCTGCTGGCCATCAAAGTCTTTGTCGATGATGTGTTTCTGAACACCTACTGGGGCGACGGCATTCTCATGGCCACCCCCACGGGCTCCACCGCCTACTCGCTGAGCGCTGGCGGCCCCATCCTCACCCCCGACTCCCGCAGCTTCGTCATCACGCCCATCGCCGCGCACAACCTCACCGTGAGGCCCATCGTGATTCCCGACGACAGCGTGGTGCGCATCCACGCCGAAGGCCGCGAGAAGCAATTCGTGTTCAGCATGGACTCCCGCACCTGCGCCCTCGACACCTCCATCGAACTCGTCGTCAAGAAGGCCGACTTCCCCATCCGCACCGTCAGAATGGAAGGCTCCGACTTCTTCAGCACCATCCGCAACAAGTTGATGTGGGGCAAAGACAATAGAAATTGATTTTTTGCGTTGTTACCTCACAAATAATCCGTAACTTTGCATACTTTTTTTATTATGAAGCGAAGACTGCGTTTTTGGTTGCTATGCCCTGCCTTGTTTCTGCTCGCCTGTGCGGGTAGCCCTCTGTGCGCCCAAGCTCCCCAGACCCTTGAAGTGGGCCCTCACGGGGGAATCACCACCTATCTCGGCGATATCAACACCTGGAAGATGTTCGACCAGTTTGACTATGAGTTTGGCGGTGTGGTGCGCTACAACTACGACCCCCGCTGGTCGTTCCGCCTGGACTATACCTACGAGGTCATCAAAGGCCAAGACGCGGTGATCGGCTGGAGACCCGAACGGGACCTCTCCTTCAAGACCAAGATCCACGACCTCAGCGTCATCACTGAGTTCAACTTCCTGGAATACTATACGGGAAGGCCCAGTACCTCCATCTCACCCTACCTGTTCGGCGGACTCTCGGTGCTGATGTTCGACCCCCAGCCCTTTACTGGCGACATGAGCCTCGACACGTTGCACCTCAACCTGATGGCGACCGAGGGCGTGCAATACTCCCGTTTCACCCTGTCGATGCCCTTCGGCTTCGGATGCAAGTTCTCCCTCTCGCCCCATCTCGGCACCACCATCGAGTGGAGAATGCACTGGACCATGACCGACTATCTCGACGACATCCACGGCGTTTACCCCGACCAGCATGTCACGCTTTACGACGACCAGGGCACTTTGCTCTATGATTTCACCGACCCTTCAGGACGTTTCCACGAGGGCCAACAGCGGGGCAACTCCCAGTCGAACGACTGGTTCGGATCGCTCAACGTGTCGCTGACCTGGAAATTCGAGATCCCCAAGAAAACCCATTGCAACTTAGACTTCTAAACCCATGGAACTGCTCGAACAAATCGATATGACCCGCCTCCCCAAGCACATCGCCATCATCATGGACGGCAATGGACGCTGGGCCAAGGAGCGTGGGAAACCTAGACTTTTCGGACACAACAGCGCGTTGAAGGCCATCCACGAAGTGACGGAGGCCTGCTCCGACCTGAAGCTCAAAGGCCTGACCCTCTATGCCTTCTCCACCGAAAACTGGAAACGCCCCCCCGCGGAGGTGAAAGGCCTGATGCTCCTCTTCGGGAAAGGCATCAAGCTTGAGATGGACACCATGCTCAAAAACAACGTCCGCCTGAACGTTGTCGGCGACATGGCCATGATCCCCGCCGACACCCAAAGGGAAATCAAGGCGTCTATGGCACGCACCAGCCACTGCACCGGACTGGTCATGACCCTCGCCATCAGCTACTCCGGCAGATGGGACATCCTCAACGCCACCCGTCACCTGGCCCAGGCCGTCAAGGAAGGGAAACTGGAACCTGCCGACATCAACGAACAGATGTTCAGCAAAGAACTCATCCTCCCGAATATCCCCGACCCGGAACTGCTTATCCGCACCGGCGGCGAACAACGCATCAGCAACTATATGCTCTGGCAACTGGCCTACTCCGAACTCTATTTCACCGACAAATACTGGCCGGATTTCGGAAAAGACGACCTCTACCAAGCCATCATCGATTACCAACACCGCGAACGCCGCTTCGGCAAGACCAGCGAACAAATCAAATGACACGTTCATGAAAAGGATTTTACCCATACTCATCTCCATCATCGCCTTCCTGACCCTGCTCGGCACCGGCTCCCAAGCCTTCGCCCAAATCAGAATCGGCGATGACTTGTCTGACATCGACTATAACAACCCCAGGAAATACGAAATCGCGGCCATCACCGTCGAAGGCGCCAGCTATGTGGACAAGAACATGCTTACCATGCTCTCCGGCCTGCGCGTGGGCAACGAGATCACCGTCCCTAGCGACGACATCTCCTCAGCCATCCGGAAAATCTGGGAACAAGGCTTCTTTGAGCATGTCGCCATCAATGCCACCAACATCATCGCCGACAAGATCTTCCTCGAAATCGCCGTCACCGAACGCCCCCGTGTGGCCAAGTTCTCCTTCAGCAGCAATGTGAAAAAGTCGGAAGCCGACGACCTGCGCAACAAAATCAACCTCTCAAGAGGCGACATCGCCACCAGCCACCTCGATACCAAAACCCGCCGCATCATTGAGGACTATTACGCCGAAAAAGGCTACCTCAACGCCGAGATCACCATCGATCAAGTGCCCGACTCCACCCGCGCCAACTACGTCGATTTTTTCATCAACGTGGATAAAGGTCCAAAGGTGAAAATCGGGAAGATCAACCTTTATGGCAACGAGAACCTCTCCGACGCGCAGATCCTCTCCGCCATGAAGGAAACCAAACAAAAAGGCGTGTTCAACCCCCTCGACCCCCTCGGGCCCCTCGTGGTCAACACCCTCGCCGACGTGTTCACCCTGAAACCCCTCAAGGCCATCACCGGCGTGGAAGAATATTTCTACGACAACTACCGCCCGCGCATCTTCAAAAGCTCCAAGTTCCTGGAGTCGAACTACGAGGACGACAAACAACACATCATCGAAAAATACAACGCCAAAGGCTACCGCGACGCCATCATCGTACGCGACTCCGTGTATCCTATCAACGACCATGAACTGGGCATCGACCTGGTGCTCGACGAAGGCAACCTCTACCACTACCGCAGCATCAACTGGACCGGCAATACCAAATACTCGAGCGAGACCCTCGGCAGCGTGCTGGGCATCAAGCCGGGCGACGTATATAATAAGGAGTTGCTCAACACCAACCTCACCATGAGCGAGACCAGCCTCGACATCACCTCCCTTTATATGGACGACGGCTATCTCTTCTTCCGCGTCGATCCCGTGGAAGTCCAGGTGGAAAACGACTCCATCGACCTCGAAATCCGCCTCACCGAAGGAAAACAAGCCCGCATCAGCAACGTGAGCCTCGTGGGAAACACCAAAACCAACGACTACGTCGTGCTGCGCGAGATGTACTCCCGACCGGGACAGCTCTTCAGCCGCAGCGACGTGATGCGTACCGTCAGGGAACTCGCCACACTGAACTTCTTCAACCAGGAAAGCATCGCCCCCGACGTCAAACCCAACTATAGCGACGGCACCGTCGATATCGAATACTCCGTGGAGGAAGCCAGCGCCGACCAAGTGTCGTTTTCAGCCGGCTGGGGCATGAACATGCTCATCCTCCAGGCTGGACTCTCGTTCAACAACTTCTCGATGAGGAACCTCTTCAACAAGGACGCCTGGCGTCCCGTTCCGGGTGGCGACGGTCAGAAGCTCTCCCTCAGCGTCAACACCTACGGAACCCGCTATCTCGGCTACTCCGCCTCCTTCACCGAACCCTGGCTCGGCGGTCGCAAACCCAACTCGCTGACCACCTCCATCTATCAGTCGCACTACTCCAACAACTACGAGCGCACCAACGAGAACTTCGGCTATTTCCGCATGACCGGCCTCTCGGTGGGCCTCGGCAAACGCCTTACCTGGCCCGACGACTACTTCACCCTCTACCATGGCATCTCGCTGCTGCGCTACCGCCTGAAGAACTATTCCAACATCCTTAACTTCGGCTCTGGCAACGGCTACTTCAACATGATCAGCTATAACTTCACCATCGGTAGAAACTCCGTCAGCCAACCCCTCTATCCGAGAAACGGATCCGAAGTGCAACTCTCCCTCGAAATCACTCCGCCCATCTCCCTCTTCACTCACAAGGATTACACCACCATGAGTGAAGATGAGAAGTACCGCTGGATCGAGATGCACAAGTGGAAGTTCAAGGCCGCTTGGTACACAGAGCTTTACGACAAGCTGGTGCTGATGACCCGTGTGCGTTTCGGCTATCTCGGCTTCTACAACTCCGACATCGGCCCCACGCCGTTCCACCGCTTCTATCTCGGCGGCGACGGTCTCAACACGGGCGGCATCTTAGACAGCCGCGAGATCATCGGCATGCGCGGCTATAAGAACGAGTCGCTTACACCCGGCTATTACAACAACACCTCGCGTGGAGGCAACATCTTCACCAAATACACCATGGAGCTGCGTTACCCCCTCTCGCTGAACCCCACCGCCACCATCTATGCCTTAACCTTCCTCGAAGCGGGCAACTGCTGGCTCGGCTTCGAGAACTTCAACCCCTTCGACGTGTATAAGTCGGCTGGCTTGGGTGTCCGCATCTATCTGCCCATGTTCGGTCTCCTCGGCCTCGACTGGGGCTATGGCTTCGACAACGTGTATGGCGCCTCCGACGCCAGTGGCAGCCAGTTCCACTTCTCCATCGGTGGCTCCATCGACTAAACCTCTCAAAAGCGGCACGGTTATTGATATATTTAATCTTTTTGGAATACAAATAAACAGAAATAAACATGAAAACCCTACGAATCTTCCTTTTGACCGCTGCCATCGTGTGCTGCGGCGCCTTGAGCGTGAACGCCCAAATCGGCGGACAAAAATTCGCCTATGTTGACTCCGACTACATCCTCAACAACATCCCCGAGTACGGCGATGCCCAAGAGGAACTGAATGCCCTCTCCATCAAATGGCAGGACGAGGTGAAAGCCATTTACGACAAAGTTTCAGAGATGTACAAGAAATACCAAACCGAAATGGTGCTCCTCTCTGAAGACCAAAAACGCGCCCGCGAACAGGAAATCGTCAACAAAGAACAGGAAGCCAAGAACTTGCAGATGCAGTATTTCGGCGCTGAAGGCCGACTCTACCAAAAACGCACCGAGCTGGTGCAACCCATCCAGGAAAAAATCTACACCGCCCTCACCGAACTCGCCAACACCAAAGGCTATACCTTCGTGTTCGACAAGGCTTCCGGCACTTCCATCCTTTATGCTTCCGACCGTGTGGATATCAGCGACGATGTGCTCGACCAACTCAGCAACGTGATGCAAACCGTTCGCCGCGAGGACAGAAAACGCGCTGGCGCCACCAATAACACGAAAAATTAAGCTTCTCTTTCAAGCCTACCGCTTTTTTCCCTATCTTTGCGCCCTCTAAGAAGAGGTGTCTTTATGTAAAATCATTAAAACTCAATAAGATGAACAAAATTTTCAAAGTTTTCTTCCTGTTTGTGGCCTTCTTCGCCCTCAACGGCTTCGCCAACGCTCAAACAGTCAAGATCGCCCACGTGAACACCAATGAGGTCATGAACGCCATGCCTGAGAAAACCAAGGCCGAGAAAAGCCTCGAATCGTACTACAACGAGCTTCAGGAACAGCTCAAGGGTATGGCCACCGAGTATCAAAACAAGTTGCAGGACTATCAGGCTAACGCCGAAACCATGTCGAACCTGGTGAAACAGTCCAAGGAGAAGGAACTCGTTGACCTTGAAAGCCGTATCACCGCTTTCCAAGCCAATGCTGAAAGCGAGTTCGACAACAAGCGCGCCGAGTTGCTCGCCCCGCTCCTCGAAAAGATT
Source organism: uncultured Bacteroidia bacterium (assembly GCA_902783365.1). Taxonomy (GTDB): domain Bacteria; phylum Bacteroidota; class Bacteroidia; order Bacteroidales; family F082; genus Limimorpha. The sequence continues at coordinate 12,905 of CACZQL010000133.1, forward strand.
CAAAACGCCATCAACGCTGTCGGTAAAGAAAAGGGTTATACCTACATCCTCGATGTGGCCACTGGTACCACCGTCTATATTGGCACCGATGCCGTCGATGTCACCAAAGACGTGAAGTCCAAACTGGGGATCAAATAAATCCCGATGAACTTTAAAGAAAAAGCCAGGCTTGATGCCTGGCTTTTTTTATTGGATGTTCTCGCGCTTCACTTTGGCGAATCGCAGCAGCTTCAAGATGCGTAATGGTTTGTGGTCGTCTTTGTTGGCGAGATTCAAATAGAAACCGATCTTTTTGATAATCGGTATTTTGTAGGTTTCCACGAACTCGATGAGGGTGCCGTCCGGGTCTTCCACGTAGGTGAAGTGCCCGTTGGCCTCGCCCATGCCGAAGTCGGCCCCGCTGTCGCAAACAAAGGGATGGCCCATGGCCTCGGCCTCCCGCTTCACGGCGTCCATGTGGCGCACGTCGAAGCAGAGATGGATGAAGCCTGGGTCGCCCCAATACCTGCCCTCGTAGAGTTTCTTGCCCGGGGCGTCCACCGACTGAAGCAGCTCCAGATGCGAAGTGCCCATGATCTGGCAGAGTGGTCCCTCGATGGGCTTGGAACGTTTCAGGATGACCCGTCGCAGCCGACCCTCTCCGCCCGGAAGGGCCTTCAGGTCCTCAAAAACTCCAGTCTTGTCGAAGACCACCTTGTCGTATCCCAACAGCTGCCGGTAGAAGGGGAGAGAACGCTCCATGTCGCTCACCCCAATAACAGCTCCGTTGGCACCGCCCGTCACCTTCTTCTCATCCACAAACACGTAGTCGTCCTGCTCCAACGCAAAGAGGTTGCCGTAAGGGTCTTTCATGAAGAAATGAGGCTGTCCGGTAGGGGAGGTGAAAATCTCGCTGATGACGTCAAGTCCTTTATTAATAAAGGTGTTGTAGGCTGTCTCCACATCAGGAGTCTTGACTTTGGCAATGAGGATGCCCAAGTCGCCAAGACGCAAAGGCTCCTTCAGGTAGTTCAGCGCCCGTCCTTTGGGCTGCCAAATCTCGAAACCGCCACCACCCCTGATGTTGACGGCGATGCCCGACCTGCGGGGCTGGGGCTTGCCACCCGTGTAGGGCAGCATGCGTTCCGCCACCCCCTCGTCATCTACAATCTTGATTTCAAAACCAAATTGGTCATAATACCATTTCCAGGCCTCCACGAAGTCGTTGACCCCGATGCCCACCTGCTGAATGCCACAAATAATTTTCTCTTTCATCTTCTTGCTTCTTACTTCTTACTTCTTTCCTCACATCGCCGCTATTTTCCTAGACAAACGATAATAAAGCGGTAAACACCATTTATGGATATAAGCCATCAGCAGCTCACTCTTGCCGATGAGTTTGCGGTGTTTTTGCCGTTTGATGGCCCTCACGGCGATGGCCCCGCAGCGATCTACATCCAGACCGTTGGCCTGTCCCGCGTCCATCTTGGCGTGGGCCGAACCATCACCCATCAAGGCACTCTTGCTGATTTGGGTGTTGATGCGTCCGGGAATCAGGAAGGTGACCCCGATGTTGGGATACTCCAGCTCCAACGACTCATAGAAACCGAACAGGGCGTGCTTGGCGGCGCAATAGGCGCTCCGCAGCGGGAAACCGAACAATCCCGAAAGCGAGGTGGTCACCGAGAACTGCACATGTTCAGCGGCCTTGATCATGTCGCCGAATTGCTTCACGAGATACACCCCACTCAGGAAGTCGATCTTCAGAATCTTCTCGTCCACGCTGAAATCGGTCTCCAAGGCTTTCTCCCTCTGGGAGATGCCGGCATTCAGCACGAAGAGGTCGATGCCCACGCCGAGTTGTGTCACATAGTCGTGGAAACGGTCGATGGAGGCATAGTCGTCGAGCTGGGTCTCAATAGCCCAAGCCTTCACCCCATAGCCTTCGCATTCTTCCTTTGCCTTGTTTAAGTCGTTGAGGCCTAGTCCCGTGAGAATCAGGTTGCAGCCCTCTTTCGCCAAGTGCAGGGCGATGGAACGTCCGATGCCCGTGCCTCCTCCTGTCACAATGGCGTGTTTGCCTTTCAAGTCCAACATGATGTTTTACCCTTATTTTTTTGCAAAAGTACAAAAAGTAAATGTTTATATAATCAATATATTTACTAATTTTGCAATCTCACTTTAAATTCTAAATTATTAATTCTTAATTACAAGAAGATGGATATATTTGAAAGAATATCGAAAGACTCGGGAGGTCCGATTGGACAGTACCGGGAGCGCGCCGACGGTTATTTCGCTTTTCCGCGTTTGGAAGGCGAGTTGGGACCGCGCATGATTTTCAACGGCAGGGAAGTGCTTTGCTGGAGCTTGAACAACTATCTGGGTTTGGCCAATCATCCCGAGATTCGTCGCGTCGATGCCGAGGCTGCTGCCAAATACGGCCTGGCCGCCCCGATGGGTGCCCGAATGATGACGGGGCACACCCGTATGCATGAACATTTTGAGCATGAACTGGCCGACTTCGAAAAGAAAGAGGCCGCATATCTCTTTAACTTTGGTTATCAAGGCATTGTCTCGACCATCGACACGTTGACCAGTCCCCACGATGTCATCGTGTATGACAACGAGGCCCATGCCTGTCTGTTGGACGGCATCCGTCTGCACATCGGCAACAAATACAAGTACCGCCACAACAACATGGAGGACTTGGAGAAGAAGCTTCAGGTGGCCACCGAGGTGGTGGAGAAGACCGGTGGCGGCATCCTGGTCATCACCGAGGGCGTGTATGGCATGACAGGCGCCCTGGGCGATTTGGCTGGTATTGTGGCCTTAAAGAAAAAATACAGCTTCCGCATCCTCATCGACGATGCCCATGGTTTCGGTGTGATGGGTCCCACGGGCCGTGGCACTTCGGAGCATTTCGGGGTGATGGATGAGGTGGATATCTACATCGGTGCCTACGCCAAAGCGATGGCCATCATTGGCGGCTTTGTGGCGGGTCCCAAATATGTGATTGAGTTCCTTCGTTATAACATGCGTTCCCAGATGTATGCCAAGTCGTTGCCTTTGGCCATTGTGGAAGGCTGCGAGAAGCGTCTGGAGATCATCCGCAGCGCTGAGGGCGATGCCTTGCGCGCCCAGTTGTGGACCGTGACCCGCGCTTTGCAGAAGGGTTTCCGCGACCTGGGCTTCGACATCGGTCCCGCCGAGGCCTGCGTGACTCCAGTGCATGTGCAGGGCGACGTGGTACAGGCCACCAATATCGCCATGGACTTGCGTGAGAACTACCGCATCTTCTGCTCGGTCATCACCTATCCCGTCATCCCCAAGGGCATGATCATCTTCCGCATCATTCCTACGGCCGCCCACACGATGGACGATGTCAACTACACCCTCAACGCTTTCGCCGAGGTGCGCCAGAAACTTGACAAGGGCTACTACGACGGCACCGCGATACCCAACATGCGTATCGAGTAGGACAGTAGCCTGAAAAGGTCAATACAACCGGTCGGAATCACTGTTTCCAGCGATTTCGACCGGTTTTTGTTATCATTTTAGCGTTTTTTTGAGGGTCATTTGTTTTTTCATCCAAAATAAATTATATTTGTTGCCAATTTGAAAATGAATTACAAAAAAAATGAAGAACATGGAAACTTTATGTACTTTAATCAGAAGAATTGGGCTGGGTCTTTTGCTCCTCGTATGGGTCGCCCTGCTCACACCTGTCAGCCTCACCGGACAGGAAACCGTGACCATAGGTACGGGTACGACTATGGCCAATAAAAATCCAATTTGCACGTGGTACAACTACTCGTTTACCGAACAGCTTTACACGGCCGCGGAGATTGGAATGGCGGGTACCATTTCAAGCATCAGTTTTAACTATGCGGTTAGTACCGCCAAGAATTTTCCATTGGAAGTTTACATGAAAACCGTTGCCAATGAAAATCTTTCATCCGCTATCGCGATTGCGAATACCGATCTCGTTTTTCAGGGAACGCTTTCCGTTACTGGAGCTGGATGGGTAACCATCAACCTTGATACGCCATTTGAGTACGATGGTACTGGTAATCTTTTGATTGCTATCAACAAAGGCTATGTGTATTATTACAGCGGTGATACTTGGTATTACACTTCTGCAAGTAATATGGCTCGTCATGCCCAAAATGACAACAACGGTTACACTCCGACCAGCAGTTTACCTGCTACCGAGGTGTCAGTTTACCGCCCAAATATCAAGATCGTTATCACTCCATCGGGAAATCCCAAGCCACAAAATCTCACGGCCAGCAACGTCACTGCCCATGAAGCCACTTTGTCGTGGACGGCGCCCAACGAGGATGTGATTGGCTACCAATACCAATACAAGGCGGGCGAAGGCGAATGGACGGCACTGGAAAGCACCACCGCCACTTCGGTCGCCCTCACGGGCCTGACCTCCGACACGAAATACACCTTCCAAGTGAAAGCACTTTTCCCCGACAACGAAGAAAGCACCTTTGCTTCCACAATCTTCCACACGGAGGTTTCTTGCCCTGTCCCCACCGACCTGCTTGCCATGTTCACCGAGGGCGACGCCACCGTGGCATCGCTGAGTTGGACGGAAAACGGCTCGGCGACCAACTGGGTGCTTGAATATGGTACGAACGATGACTTCTCGAACGCCACTTCGATGAACGTCAGTGGCACGCCTACCCAAAACCTCACCGGTCTTACCCCCGAGACCAAATATTACGCCCGTGTCAAAGCCGACTGTGGCGAAGGCGACCAGAGCCAGTGGGGCTCTACCCTGGAATTCCTGCCTACAGTTTACATCATCTTGGACGAAGGAACTAATAATTTCTCAAATTACCCGGTGTGTACCTACGGTGACTACTCGTTCTCGCAGCAGATCTACACCGCCGAGGAGATTGCCGCCGCTGGAGGCGTTGCTGGCACCATCACCTCCCTCGCGTTCCATTATCAAGTGAATTCCACCCCCTACACCATGGAAGGCATTCAGGTTTACATGATCAATACCGACAAGGCCAGTTTCACAAACAACTATGACGTGGTGGCCATAAGCCCTGAAGACAAGGTGTATGAAGGTCCGCTCGAGCTTCCTGCGGGTAACGGCTGGACCACCCTCGTCCTTGACAACGAGTTTGACTATGACGGCACCAATATCCTGATATGTGTCATTGATCCTACTGAGGGCTTCCCGGGCTCAAGCGGCTACAGCTTCCGTTGTACGCCTACCTCCACGATCTCTACCATTTATCGTTATGAATACCAAATGATTTTCGACCTTGACAATATTACGTCGCTGAGTGTGACCACTGAGTATTATCATCCCAATATACGGCTCCTCCCCACTTTCTACCCGAAACCAAGATGCCTCACGGTGAGCGATATCACCGCCTCTGCGGCCCACTTGGCTTGGGTAGCGCACGACAGCAGTGTCACGGGCTACCAGTACCAATACAAACTTGGCGAAGGGGAGTGGACAGCATTAGAAAGCACCACAGAGACCTCGGTTGACCTTGCCCTCGTCCCTGAAGGCGAATATGTGTTCCGTGTGAAGGCGCTCTATGCCGATGGCGCCAGCGATTTCGTCTCCATGGAGTTCACGGCCCTTGCCACCTGCCCCAAACCTACCGACTTGCAATTTGCACTCACCAAAGGCGATGGCACCGTGGTCACGCTGACCTGGCTTCAAGGCTACGAAGAAGACGCTTGGGTGCTGCAATATGGCACCGACCCCGAGTTTGCCGAAGGCAGTTACACCGAAGTAACCTCGGGCTTCACCGTTGATGGCACCACCATCACTGCCAATGTGACCGGACTCACACCTGAGACTTCCTACTACGCCCGAGTGAAAGCCAATTGCGCCATTGACGACCAAAGCTACTGGAGCAATGTGGTGGCGTTCACCCCCACCGACATGATACTGCTTACCGTCAACGACAATGATTATACGAATGAGAATGTGCCTGTCAGGGTTCGTTGCGTTTCGTATGGCACTGGCAACAAAAGCCAGTTCATCATCCCTGCTGCCGATATAGCTGATGTTGTTGACGGGCAGATAAAGTCGCTGACATTCTATATCTATCGGGACGTATTGGGTGAGGAAAGCCAGGATCCCCCTGTCTTTAGGGTTTATTTTGCCGAAATTGACTATACCGCGTTCTCTTCGACTGATTTTTACGATTGGACGGCGATGACCCAGGTGTATGAAGGCAACCTCGTCTTTGGCGACGATAAAATGACCATGACCATTACGTTAGACGCTCCTTATTTATATAACGGCGGCAATCTAATGATTGGTTTTGATGAGGTAACTGTGGGGAATATTAACCTTCAGCATTGTTATTATTGCCCCGAAGATCTCAATTGGAGTGGTCAAGGTAGTTTCAACTACAACACCGCGGTTTATTCCTATACGTGGAGCGACAACACCGAAACTACAGGGCAAGTGGATTTCTTGCCGAAGACCACCATCAGCTATGTCAATCGCGGCATTACCGATACGCCACGTCCCAAGTACCTGGCCTCCAACACAGTGTTGGCCTATTCGGCCAATGTGACGTGGTCGGCGCCCGTCGATGGAGTGACCGGTTACCAATACCAGTACAAGACCGACGAAGGGGAGTGGACGGACTTGGTGGCCACCAGTGACACCTTGGTTCACCTCACCGAGTTGACCCCGCTCACGCACTACACCTTCCGTGTGAAGGCCCTCTATCCCGACAACGCCGAAAGCCTTTGGGCCTCCATCGGCATCACTACGCACAACGTCTGCGATGTGCCCACTGACCTGGCTTACACCCTGGTGCCTTACAACGGCTCCATGGCCATCATCAGCTGGACGGAGAACGGCGAAGCCACCAACTGGGTGCTGCAATATGGCACCTCTGAAACCTTCGAGCCCGAATACACCCACGAAATCAACATCAACGATGGCTTCGTGAGGGAGGGGAACCATGTGACCTATACCCTTACCGGGCTGACCGAAGTCGTGACTTGTGTCCGCGTGCGACCTGACTGTGGCGAAGAAGAATTGTGGAGTGACTTCATTTATTTCACCCCGGCATACGCCTCCTTCGCATTCAATAGCAATGATGGCTCTAGCTACTACAATAGCCTTGTGCCTGTCTATGGCAATTATACCCACTATGGGACGGCGAGCCAATTTGTCATCCCGGGAACCATGTTGGCGGATTTGGCGGGTTCCACCATCCATAGAATAAGGTTTAGAAGCTACAATAATTATATGGTTTCCAATACCACCTTTGGCGATGCCGTGTTTGAGGTGTTCGTGAAAGAAGTGGACAACACTTCATTCGCTTCTTCCGACCTGGCCGATTGGGCGGATTGGGACGATCTGGACAGGGTGTATCACGGCATCCTTACTTTCAGCTCGAAGCAGATGTGGATTGATTTCGAGGAAGGCTTCGCCTATGGCGGCGACAACCTGTTGATTGGTTTCAAGCAAATCACCCCGGGTATGAATGGAACCATGCCTTATTGGGTTGGCAAAGGGAACGGCGATCCTCAATGCTCTGTGTGGGCCTACAAGAGCTATTCCACAGCACCGACCTTCAATTATGCGGGCTTTGCCAGTAACAATGCCGATTCTGGACCTTTCCTCCCTGAAATCATCTTCAGATACATCCCCGCTGAGTATCAGAGAATAGACGCTGTCACCACCGTTGATATCACCGCCACCACGGCCCAGTTCTCGTGGGAGGCACCCAATGCGAATGTCACGGGATATGCCTACCAATACAAGCTATGCGACAGCGAGTGGCCCGAGGAATGGACGGAAACCTCCGCCACCGAGGTGACACTCCAAGACCTGCGACAAGCCGCGCATCAACGCTTCCGCGTGAAGGCACTTTATGGGGAACACGAAAGTGCCCCCTTCACCGTTGACTTCATGACCGAGTGCGACACCTACGCCGACATCCCCTTCTTTGAGGACTTCGAGGGCTATGGCTATGGCAGTGGGGTGATGCCTTACTGTTGGAACCGTATCGGTAACAGCAATTACCCGAATATCCAGATGGCCTCCGGTGAGTACTATTTGGGTCGCTATTACCTGCGCTTCCAATATGGTTCTAGTTCCAACTATCCGGACCAATATGCCATCTTGCCGCAGATGCAGAACCTCGATGACTTGAGAGTCAAGTTTTACGCAAAGGTTGAAAACCCGGATCGTCCTGTCGTGGTCTATGTGGGTGTGATGACCGACCCGGCAGATGCCTCTACGTTCACACTCATCGGCGAGGTGAACGTTTCGGACTACAACTACAGGAAGTATAAGGTGAGTCTCGAAAGCTACACGGGCGGTAACGGCTATATCGCCCTCAAGGTGGCACCTACCGAAAATGGCCAATACAGTAGTTTGTATGTTGACAATGTCACAGTGGAACCCATCCCGAGCTGCGAAGAGCCTCAGATCGAGTCGGTCTTCGAGGTCACGGGCCACACAGCCACCCTTCGCTGGACCGACGAGGGCGCGAGCGCCTGGCAGGTTTATGCCGCCACCGAAAATGTACTGCCGGACGAACCGGATGGCCTTCAAACGGTGACGACGAACCCCGGCACCATCAATGGTCTGGAAGCCGAGACCGAACACTATGTATGGATTCGCTCCGTTTGCGGCGACGGCACCTACAGCCCGTGGTCGGATGCCTTCTCCTTCACCACCAACTTGGCTTGCCCGAGGCCCGTCGAGGTAACAGTGTCGAACGTGACAGGCCACACGGCTACCCTTAGCTGGACCGACCCCTATGGTGACCCGACTGCATGGATGATTTGCCTTAACGAGGATGAGGATCATCTGGTCACTGCCGACAGCAATCCTTTCACCCTCACCGGACTGGAAGCCGAGACTGAATACAACGTGAAAGTGAAAGCTTGGTGTGGTGAGAACGACGGCTACAGCGAGTGGAGCAATGAGGTTTATTTCTATACGCCTGTCTCTTGCCTTCCTGTAACCGACCTCCAAGTCACTGAATTAGGTACCACCCAAGCTACCCTAACTTGGGACATCGATCCGCAACAAGGCTTGGACAACATGCCGGCGGAATGGTATGTGCAGTACATCGCAGCGCCTGTCACATTGTATGATTTTGAAAGCGTGAATACGACACCCCAGTATTATGTCTATTCTGACAACAGCGAAACTCCATGGTCCATCGTGGAAGATGCAGATAACGCTCATTCCACTTCCCATTACATGCAATCGCCTGATTGCTATGGCTATATTGAATTCTCTGCTTATGGAGGTGGCGCAGCTTCCTTCTGGGTCAAGAGCCTTGTTGAAGATGTAAATGTGACGATTGATGTCTATTATAATAGCTCCTTTAGCGGCGGAGGTGATGAGCCTGGATATAAAGGAAGGAATAACTATCATTTAGGTCAGTTAACGGTTCCCTTTGATGCCTATAAAAAGATTACGCTTGACTTGGCGGATTATCAAGGAGAGGGTACCTTGAGACTGCAACTCGAGGGGCAAATCGCTTTGGATGACATTACAGTCAATATGCCTGGTATAACCGTGACGAATCAAACGCTCAATTTCAACCAGGGAACCCTTGGAAATGATGTTTACTTGGATGGATGGTTACTCGAATATGACGGAGGCAACGGCTATCTAGTGTCGGAGGCAGATTATACCAACGATTGGGGTGGCGCCTACGCCGACTTCCCCATCCAACTTGGTGGTGAGGTTACTTTCCGCGCCAAGGCACTGAATGTCACCGAGGCGGTGGAATATACGGTCTTTGTTTGGGATTGGAACTTTGATGAGGTGATTGCACAAACCCAAATCTCGGTCTCCGATGCGTTTGCAGACTATGCATGGGATCTGAGTGATTATAGTGGTATGGCCTATTTGGAGTTTATTGCCAATAATCAGCCTTCGTTGGTAATTGACGATCTCACGCTCGATATGACTTCGATGGGCTATATAACCACCATGGTGAGTGATAACACGCTTCAAATGAACGACTTGCAGCAATTTACCGTCTATACCGTGGGTGTGCAGGCCCATTGCGGCGAAGACGACGACAGCCAAATGGCGATGCCGATCTCGTTCGTCCCTGCCCTGTGCGAGAGCGAAGACCAATGCAAAATCTCATACGAATGGAATACCGTTGATGATGCATGGAATGATGCTTATTTGAAAGTCATCCATCATGAAAGCGGCCTCAGGGTGGCTCAGTGCCAGATGGAGGTTGGTACTTCCGGCATAGGTTACTTTAGCCTGTGTGACGGCGAGGTCTATGATTTGTATTATGATGCTGGTTGGAAGAAGAGTGGCGGTCATGTCGATTTCACCGTCTTTGATGCAGCCGGTGAGGTGATCGCCAGCTATGCAATGTTCCAGAGTTTAACGGAGGAGGATGATCCCTACATCCAATTCACCATGGACTGCGACGTCTGCCAAAAGCCTATCGATTTGGCTGTGACCAACCTCACGACCCAATCGGCAACCTTGACTTGGGAACAAGGCGGCGATGTGACGAGCTGGTTGGTGAGCTACAGGGATCTCAATGCCATGGGCGACGTTATTCTCAATCAGTCGAACTGGACGGCACAGCCTCAAAATTGGGTGCCGTTGATATTCGACGAGGATTATAATTTGGTGGAAACCGAAGATTGGACTCCTGGTGAAGGTGCTTTGGTTTCCAATACCATGAGTTTCCTCTTTATTCCTGTGTCCTTAGGCGGACAGGCTGTCGTTACGGCGCGTGGTAGCGA